>DATCCF010000001.1:0-6984 GCA_036511435.1 Terriglobales bacterium
CGGGTTTTCACCGGGATCATTCGTGAGGATCGCACGCTTTGAAGGGGCACGGCTTCAGCCGTGCCGAAAGCTGCCGTCAGTATGGTGGCTTTAGATTCTCTGTCGAAAGTCAAAGTCAAAATCAAAATCAAAGTCAAAAGCTGCTGGGGAAGGGGGATAAAGGCCTTCCCCTGCCATCGATGTCACGCGGCCACGCTGGTGGGTACTGCCAGCGACGGACAAACCCGGGCGCCATCGAACAGCGCGTCGTGTTTGAACATGCCGAAGACGGCGTGCAGCAGCTTGCGCATGACCGCTACCAGCGCCACCATCTTGCACTTACCGCGTTCCTGCAGAGCGCGATAGTAGGAGCCGAAGGCGGGATCGTGATGGGCTGCGGTCAGCGCCGGCATGTAGAGCGCGCGGCGGAGATGGCGATTGCCCACCTTGCTGATGTGCGGCCGCTTGGCCAGCGACGATCCCGACTTGCACTGGCACGGGTCCAGACCGGCATAGGCGACCCATTGCCGCACCTCGGCGTCGGCCGGAACCAGCGCCAACTCGCCCAGCAGTTGCAGCGCGCTGGTCTCGCCCACCCCCGGCAACGAAAGCAGCAGCCGGAAACGGCGCTCCAGCAGCGCATCCGCGGCGATGATCTTGCGGGCCTCGCGCGCCAGTCTGGCCTGCCCCCGTGCGATCGATTGCAGACTGCGCTTCAAGTCGGCGACCAGAACCTTCACCGTGGTGGCCGTGGCCGACAACGCGTGCAGACGGTTCTTCTCACGCGTGGCCGACTCCGTCAGGGCATGAAGGCGGCGCGTTAGGGCGGTCACCGATAGCGCCGCCGGCGACGGCGGCTGCCACGCCTGAAACGGCATGCGCGCGGCGTACTCGGCCAGCACCCGGGCATCCAGCGGATCGCACTTGCTGCGCTCCAACAGCGCCTGCGCAAAGTTCTTCACCGCCCGCGGATTGGCCACCATGACTTCGAAGCGGGTGTCGGCATGCAGAAACAGGGCCACGTCCAAGCCATACAAACCGGTCGATTCTAGGCAAACCCGCACCCGCGAACTGGCACCCGTGAGATAGCGTTTCAGTTCCTGGTGCCCCGGCACCGTGTTGGCAAAGCTGCGCGCCGCTTCATTCTTGCCCTCGCGTTGTAGGACCACCACCAACTCTTTCGCACTGACATCGATACCGCACATCGCGCACTTGTCCACGACTGCCTCCTGGAGCTAGGCTGGTTCCGGCTCCCCGACCCTGTATCGTCTCCGGTCGAGCTTGAACATGCAGGCTGTTAGCCTCCGATTCTCCCCGGCCTTATGGAGAAGAGGGCGGGGGGCCAATCTAAAGCCCAGGCTTTCGCAAGCTGCGAGCCTCGCCACTGAACGGCCTCCCCGGAACATGGCGCCTATCGCTCCATCCTTCTTTACCACGGGAGTCAACATACAAGTCAACATACAAGCCACTGAGGGACTTCGGTGTTGAGACTAAGTGCGAATTCCCTCAGGGGCTGAAGCCCAACTCTCCACGCACACCTAACGGCACGGCTGAAGCCGTGCCCCTTCAAAGCGTGAGTTCCTCGTGAATAATCCAAGAAGCGCCGCTCTGCCCGTACCTTGGCACGACTACACCAATTCCTAAACTGACCTAGACCGTCATCGGCGTGCTTGCTCTGGAGAGGACCAAGGTACCGGTCGCACTCGCCTGTTTCATTTACTGGTCGCTTGAAACCTGAACGCTCACCGGCGCCGGTACGTGCTCCCTTTGCGAGCCCGCTGCAAGCGCTCCAACAATTCTTGGTATGTGACCCACACGGGTCTGCTTCGGCTTGCGCGTCGCAAGAAATGCCGCGGTATTCATGTCGAGGCCGTCGATTCATTGTGTGATTCTGCGGCCAATCGTTTCGTCCTCAAGGCGACGGTGTATCCGTCCAAAGAGTCGGCTGGATTCGTTGGCTACGGCGACGCTGACCCTTCCAACGTTTCTCTGCTGGTCCGCGGCGCCGAGATGGGGGTATCGGCTGATTCTGTGAGCGGTACTCACTGGGTCTTC
Source organism: Terriglobales bacterium (assembly GCA_036511435.1). Lineage (GTDB taxonomy): Bacteria > Acidobacteriota > Terriglobia > Terriglobales > Acidobacteriaceae > Bog-257. Next base: position 2,035 of record DATCCF010000001.1, read on the forward strand.
TTCTTGGTTTTCGACCACCTCGCGCGTGCCGCCCTCTGGGCGATGTCCCGCCGCTGCTCGGGGGAAAGTGCGGCAGCCCTCGCTTCGCCCCCTTTTCTTGCACCCAGTTTGGACAACGCAACGGCATGCGGGTTCTTTTTCTTTTCGCCCATGGCGTTTAGCTCTATATATGCCTCATCCTGTAGGAAAAAACAATATCCAATTTGGTGCTTGACATGCCTACACGAGCAAGCATATGCTTGCTCGTGTAGGCATTAATTGGCTTTCCTTTAGATATCAACGAGGTGTTTATGCCTTCTAAGAATCCCGCCAAGAAAAACGTCCAGCTAATACGCCACAACACTTTGCTAGTCAAGAAGCTTTACCCGAACATCAACCGAGCACGGATCCAAGCGCTAAAAGAGCTGACCAAAACAATTCAGCTTCTCTTTCGCGAGCGGAGATGTGATCCAGCTTGAGAACGGCTGCTTTGTAACACACACCGGACTCGTTCGCCTGGCACGTCGCAAAAGGTGTCGCGGTATCCATGTCGAAGCCGTCGATTCATTGTGTGATTCCGCGGCCAATCGTTTCGTCCTCAAGGCGACCGTTTACCCGTCCAAAGAGTCAGCTGGATTCGTTGGCTACGGCGATGCCGAGCCATCCAACGTTTCTCTGGTGGTCCGGGGCGCCGAGATGCGGATCGCGGAAACTCGAGCGGTCAATCGGGCCCTGCCAAGCTTGTTAAGTCCCTTCCCTCTTTGGTTTGCGTTTCTCGCTTGGCGTCCGCAAGCGATCAGCGCCCTCCCCGATTTGTACCAAGGCGCGCTCGAGAAGGAACTCGATTTGTTGATTCGTCGAGCGGTGCTCCCGTTTCGCGAGTTCTCCGATCCTCGCTTTCAGGCTTGCTCGTATTCGGATGAGTACGGGAACTCGGGGTTGTTCGTCCATTTGCAAATCACCAAGAATTTCTCTTGCTGATGCGATATTGTTGTGATATCATTTAGATATCAATGAGGTGTTTATGCCTTCCAAGAATCTCCACAGCAACAACAACCTCCAGCTAATACGCCACAACACTTCGCTAGTCAAGAAGCTTTATCCGAACATCAACCGAGCACGGATCCAGGCGCTTAAAGAGCTGACCAAACAATTCAGCTTTTCTTTCGCGAGTGGAGACGTGATCCAGCTTGACAATGGCTGGTTCGTAACACACACAGGCCTAATTCGCCTGGCACGTCGCAAAAGATGCCGTGGTATCCACGTCGAGGCCGTCGATTCGCTGTGTGATTCCGCAGCCAGTCGTTTCGTCCTCAAGGCGACAGTTTATCCGTCCAAGGATTCCGCCGGTTTCGTTGGCTACGGCGACGCCGATCCTTCCAACGTATCTCTACTAGTCCGTGGCGCCGAGATGCGGATCGCGGAAACTCGAGCTGTCAATCGTGCCCTGCGGAAGGCGTATGGCATCGGGATTTGCTCGGTCGAGGAGATCGGGGCACATCCCGGTCCGATTGCGCCGGCTCCTGATGCACAGAAGTTCCCGCCCAAGAATGCCAACGGAAACGGGAATGGCAACAGTGCCGGTCACAAGGTACGCGACCGGCTCTGTCAGATCATCCGTCAGCACCGGCTTGATCCCGAGCTGGTGAAAGCCTATGCCGTCGACTTCTGCGGTACCAAGGCACTCAAAGACGCCACTCGCGAGCAGGTCGAAGAGTTCGTCCAACAGCTTGCTGATGCGGCCCGGAAAGATCGCGCTTCCCTAATCTGTCAACTCAACAGCTACGCACCCCCAAGCCAGGAGGTGGTGGGATGAAACGTCATGTTCCCGGACTCTCCGAGACCGCGCGTGATTCGCACTCCGACGTTCCGGACGGCACATTTCTCGTCCGCCTCGAGGGTGCACAGCATGGCTGGCAGGCCCAGAAGCGCTTTTATTTGCTCCGGCTCTCCATCCTCGAACCCAAGGCGTTTGCAGGGCGCTCCATCGCCAGCCGTCTCTACTGCACCCCCAAGGCGATGTGGAAGCTGGGCTGGTTCCTGCGGGACTTTCTCTATGACCCCGAACTGCTAAGCCAGGACGAGGTCGATGAACGAGCCCTGCGCGGCTTGATCGGAGTCGTGAAAGTCAGCCACGCCGTTATCAACGGTATCTCGATGGTGAACTTCGACGGCTTCGCCCCGGCCAGCCAGTGGGACGAGCTGTCCACCGCCGTGCGCGTTCCGCCGGCCAGCAACGGTAAGGGCTCGCGGAAGGAAAGGGCATCACGATGAATTACAGCTACACCCAGATTTCCCAGTACCTGACCTGCCCTCGCCGTTATCGCCATCGGTATCTGGACGGCTGGCAGGAGAAAGATGTTCGGGCCGCCATGCTTTTCGGCCGCTGCTTTGAGCAGGCTGTGGCGGCGTTATTCCGCCACGAAGATCCAGCAGCAGTCCTATTTGAGCAGTGGGCACCCTGTAAGAACCTGGAGCTGACCTACTCGGGAAACGACACCTGGGACCACATGCTGCAGCAAGGCATTCAGTTACTCGAGCGCTTCACCCAGGACGGGCGCGTCCAGATTCACCAGCCACAGAGCCATCAACAGATTCGATTCACGCGCGCACTGAGTTCTGGCAGCGATTTTGTGGCCTTCATAGACGCGCTTGGCGAATTGGACAGCACACCCTGTGTGCTGGAGTGGAAGACCAGTTCCGCCCGCTATCCGGAGGAGCCTGACGGCATTGCGGCCCTGGATCCACAGCTGGTTTGCTACTCCTGGATTACGGGAATCAATGAAGTTGCCCAGGTCGTCTTCGTTCGTAAGCGCATGGTTGAAGTCCAGTACCTGCGGGCCACCATCACGGACCAACAGCGGCAGGAGTTCGAGACGTTAATCGAAGACACTGTCCGCAGGATCGAGTCAGGGCTGTTCCTGCCGCACAGCGGCATCCGCTTCCCCCAGAACCCGTGCACCACGTGTCCCTTCCTCGGGCTCTGCCTTGACCAGCCTGATCTGGTGGAGGCTGGGCTTATCCGCAAGCCGGGAGTCGATCTTGGTCTGTTTGACGAACTTGTGTACTAAGTATCCGCCCATGCCACCTAAGCTCAACCGCCGCCGCGCCCAGGAGGTTCTGAGCAAGATCGACGCGATCCTGGCCTGGGAGGCACGGCATGAGAATGAGCGCGATACCAGGTTTGTGGAACTTGGCAAGTACCTGTGCGAAGTACGGGCGGGGCAGTACTGGCGGCTGGAGAACCTGAAGTCGTTCGACGAGTTCCTGGAGCGGCGGTTCCCGGAGTCCAGAAGGAAAGCCTACTACCTGATGTCGATTCACGAACATCTTCCGCCCCAGGTGCGGAAGGAACTGAAACAGGTGGGATGGAGCAAGGGGCTGGAGCTGGCCAAGCTGGCACGCCAACAGGGTGAGCGCTTCGAAAGTGCAACCTGGCTGCACAAAGCCCGGCAGATGCCCAAGGCGGAGTTCCAGCGGGAAGTAGAGAAGGAGCTGACCGGCAAGGACAGCGAGCCCTCGGAGCTAATCTATTTCAAAATCTATAAGAGCCAGATCCCGGTCATCGAGCAGGCGATCGAGACCGCGGCCCTAATGCTCGGCTCGGACAAGTCTCGAGGCTACTGCCTGGAGATGATCTGTGCGGACTTCCTCGCCGGGGCCTCATTAGACAGCGGCAACCCGGAGATTCTGCTGCAATCCATCTCACGCTACTACAAGTTCCTGCCTGGTCCACAACAGGAGGCCTTTCTGTCTCTGGTCAACCAGAACGCTTCATGAAGAAGGTCAGCGGCAAAACCCCGCGACTTAGACTCGATGCGAACAGCTACCACGAACTGCATCGGCAGGTACTGGAGCGCGACGGCTGGCGCTGCCAAGTCTGCGGTAGCATGCAGCAACTGCAGGTACATCACCTCAAGTATCGTAGCCAGTTGGGTGGCGACGAGGAACAGAACCTGATCACCCTGTGCGCCGGATGCCACGAACAGGCGCATCGAAAAGCCGGTCATTACAAGGCCCGCCTGCAGTGACTCGTCTCGTTGCATGCGCCGGGCCCGCCTCTCTAAACGTTCAAGACGGGAACCTCTGATAAGGCGAGTACTAGGCATCCACCTTGACGCTCGAGGCCCTGTACACGAATGGCTCGGGACTGCCGGTCTGGCAGCTCTACTGATCCTTTGAAACGTGACCGGCAACCGGCGCCGGCACTTTTCATCCTTGCGTGCCCGCTGTAGGCGATCAAGGTGATTCCATAAGGACATGAGGTGACGGTGGTTTGCCGCCTCATACCGTAGAATCTGATCCAGCCCCTGCCTGACGGGAGGCGAAGATCACCAGTGATTGCCGCCTGTTCGGCGCTCGGTTGAAAGTATCCCTATTCTATGTTTCGTTTCCACGACACAAACCGGCGCCGCACCAAGCCATTCTCGCACTGGCGCGCGCACCTCGCTCTCCAGTAGGCAACCGCCATGCTTTCGACCAACATCGCCTCGAGAGCGCCGACCGGCGCCAGGTTGCTTCGCAGGCTTGCTCTTGCAGGAAAGCATTTAACCTGGATTATTCACGAGCCTGCGGTGGGGGAGCAAATGGCGAGCCGAGGGTGGGGAAAGCGCGTAGAAGTTGTCGCCGCAAGCTCCCCATGAGGGCAAAAGTTTCCGCGGCGGCGGGGACGAGGTGGATCGGGGTCGCTGCGCGAGCTTTAGGAGCACAGTCCTCCCTGGGCGGCGCAAGCGGGCTTACTTTTCGGAAGCCAGCAAGATCGCTTCAGCCGCTGGCCACCGCCTGGAAAGCGTTCTGCCACAGCCGTTGAAAAGGCCAGCCGCTGGCGCCATGCACCACCACGCGGCGTACCGAGCGGGTGATCAGCGCTCCCAGTTTGAACAAGCGTACCCGCAAGGTCTGGATTTGCGCCTGGCGCAGCGACGAGGGCAGGCGGTGCCGAAACAGCGCCACCAGATTGTAGGCGCTGGC
>DATCCF010000002.1:0-4714 GCA_036511435.1 Terriglobales bacterium
CCGCTGGTGGTGGTCGCGCCCGACATCTCGCCCTTCTCGTTCACCGACGAGCAATGAATCGTGCCAGTCGGCGGCCTCAGAACGCGTTCGATGGCGGCCATGCGAAACTCCGGCTCAATGCCGATCTTCTCCGCCAGCTTCTCCATCCGCTTGATGCGCTCATCGTAGTACTCGGAGACATTGCCAGCGGTATCGGGGAATTTGAACTTAGGACTGGCCAGCCCCGGTCCCCACCAATCGTCGCTGGACATGGTCTCGCGCCACAGTTGCCACGTCTTGCGCGAGCGCTCGGTCAACAGGTTCTCCTTGGGAAAGCCCATCACGAATCCGAACTTCTGGGCGCCCTCGCCCACGAGCATCACGTGCCCGGTATGCTCCATGACCGCCTTCGCCAGTAGGGAAACGTTCTTGATGTCGCGGACGCCGGCAACGGAACCCGCCATACGTGTTGGACCGTGCATGCAGCAGGCGTCGAGTTCGACCACACAGTCCTCGTTGGGAAGTCCCCCGAGACCGACGCTGTCGTCGTTGGGATCGTCCTCCGGCCCGGTGATGACCTGCATCACGGCGTCAAGCGTATCGCCCCCGCCGCTCAACACCGCGTAACCGCGGTCAAGGTAGTTGTAGCCATTGGCGGCGCAAATGATGACCGGCGTCTTCGGCAGTGCACTCGGCGATGCAGCGGCTTGTTCGGGCTTGCTCTGCGCTTTCAGATCGAGGGCGAGCGATGCTCCACCGATAGCGGTCGTTGCGATGAAGCCACGGCGAGTAACTTTCATGCGAACCCCTCAGAAATAGACGAACGGCCAAGCAGGATAGCACGATTCTTGAGGGCGTGGCGTTTTCAGTGCTGTTGTTGCTGTTCGGAGGTCTCCTGAGAAGCGACGGCCAGCCAGCGGCCATCGGCAAAGCGTAAGACGTCGGTAAATCGGATTCGCAGGACTTCATGTCCCTGCTGGTCGCTAACAATATTTACTCCGCGAACAACCGCCGTATTGTCGAACAGATCGGCCTCGAGGCCGGTCAGGCTCTGTTGATATTGATTGCTTCGCAACGGCAACTCGCGCAGGACTTGGGCCTTTGGCCGTACTACACCCTTCATCGAGATGTCTTTGAACTGGCTCGCCAGCATGCAGTCGAGCGCGGCGACATTCTTCTCCGTCAGCACTTGCAGCCACTCCCGCTCGAATTGCAGGGCGGAAGCCTTGTCGAGCTTCCACGTACCCGCGGGATAGGCAGCACAAGGGGACGCGAACAGGGGCTTTGCGAAGGCAAACAACAGCACAAGAATTGCTATGCGAAAATTCACCGCCACTCCTCAAACGTGAAGGCACAGCCTGAGCTGTGCCTTCCTCCAGTTTTCTATACGACGCTAGCTGGCGGCTTTCACCGAGGTGTTCTGATCGGCACGGAAGCGCAACAGGGCCGCGATTCGTCCGATCTGATCGAATTGTTCGTCATTAGCGACGTACACAAGATCGATTCCATTGCGAATCGCATAACCTACGATGGCGTCGCCGATGTCTTCCATTTGCGTGTTCTCTTTTCCGCAAACCACGCATGCCGGTGCATCATGCAGGTCCATGTGACCGCAGTGGTAACATTTCACTCCAGGGGCCTGGAAGTTCGATCCCAGCAGAAGGGTTTGTACCTCGCCGACTTCCAGCGAACGCAGTACGCGGCGAAGACCAATTGCGCCACGGCCATTGCGATGGGCTTCCCCGATCACCTCGCCGATCAGTTCCTGCTTTAACCGGGAGTTGTATTGCGCAAGCTGCTCCGTCGCCATCTGCTTTGTCTGATCGGGGGTCGCGATCTTGGGGTCAATGCGGAAGTGTCCCACCAGACGCTGCTTGGAGTTGGAGTGCAGTTCCCCATGGATTTCGGACCAAACATCATCATGGCAGCCGATCAGCAATCGATCGCAACCCCCGCGCTCAAAATATTGCTCAATGCAATCCGCCACGGTCTTGAAGTGCTGCAGAGTTTCGTTCGTCTGCTTGCGCTCGGCGTGTCCCGCGTCATAGCCGTGCCAGCCGTCACTCTTGCCGCGCCGGGTGAGTTCATTGATGAAGTCCTGCTTCTCTACCATTTCGTCGTTCACCAGTTCGAAGACGCGCGCCTTGCTGCGGTCGACCAGCACCACACAGGCATGTTGCACCCCGTCCAGTACCGCGGCCAGCGGCTTCAGATGAAAGCGCCGGTTTACGAAAAGGTTGGTCTTGAGTAACTGCGCGGGAATGTCAAACTCGCGCCAGAACCCCTGTTTGCTGCAGGCAAAAATTGCCTTGGCTTTGCCGCCATTTCCGCGCAGAGTTTCGGTCAAGCTCTGAATGCGATCGAGATCGGGACGGGCACAGCCATTTCTGCCGTGCTTTTCCGCTTCGCGAAGCGCATTGCGAACCAGGTCCTTAACCAGGATCGATTCTTCGCGGTGCGACTTATTCAGGGGCGTTGCGGGCTGGTAGTAAAAAGTAACCGCACAAGTTTCCGGCGAGTGAAAATTAGCGAGTTCTCGGATGTCATCTCGTGTGATCATTCCGGTTCTCCTCATGGATGAGTTCTTAAATCATCACAGGGGGAACTGCTGACTGCCCCCATGTTGGTTAGGCGCTCTTGGAAACCTCGACAAGCTTTTCTTTGAGCGGGTCTTTGATAGGCAAGGCGCGTTGCAAGTGTTCGCGAGCCTTGCCAATGGACGCGCGCACCTCCTCCACACTGCGGCTGGCGATATCGGCGATCTCTTCCAGCGTAAAGCCTTCAAGGGTGTACAGGATGAAAGCTTCGGCCTCGTTGCGCCCGGCATCGCGCAGGGTGGTCTCTACCAGGCTAATCAGTTCGTCTCGCGCCGCCAGCTCTTCAGGATTATTGGCGCTCGGGTCGGCGATGACATTTTCTTCCGAAAGCTGCTCATCGGGCTGATGGAATTGCAGCTTGTCCTCATCGCTGGCATGTACGTTCTGCTCCCCGTGCGAACGTTCCAGCGGGACGTGTCCGTCCTCGCGATTCTCCGACGCAAGCTGGTCAATCGCCCGCATCGCCAGCCGATGCACCCAGGGTTCCAGCTTCATGGGTTCTGGACTCTCGTTCTGCTCGCTGAGGGCATTTGCAATCGCCTCCCCCACCACATCTTCCACCGCGACTTGGCCGGACTGGAGCTGCCCCTGGCTCTCGCGGTAGTCGAGCTCGCGTTGGATGAAGCGCTGCAGACGCGGCAGATTGACGTTGACGTAACTCGAAATGTCGGCGCTGGAAATGTGCTCCGGCTTGACCGCCGCTAGCGTGTCTTCGAACGGCACCGTTCCGGCTGGCGCTCGCTCCCGACCGCGACGGTGCGCCCCCTTGTGATGATTGCGCAGCAGCTCCTTATGCTTCTTGACCTGCTCGGCAATGGAATCGAAGGCGGCTTTGATGGCAGCCGTTGCCGTCGGGCTGCTCTCCTGTGCTGCCATCTGGCCCGACGGAAGTCGCAGGTTAAGCGACACCACAACGCCCTCGCGGGCGGAGCTGTCTTCGATAAGCCCTTTCAGGTGCACGACGTCGGGACGGAATACCCGGAGGTATCGGCCCAGCTTTTCCACTTGTTGGTTGATCAGTTTTTCGAGGTCGGAAGTTTTGGAAATCTTGTAGCTGAAATGGACGTTCATGCAAAGGCCTCTCCGGATGGAGTGGTTCCATCCGCAGCTACATTCCTTTAAGTCAAGTTTACTCCTCTTCCCACAGAATCAAGCAGAAAAAAGATGAGTTGCATCGGCCGGGGGGCATCCAGATCATTAAGCCAGGCCTTCCCCCTTATCGCTCCGGAATTCTGACCTTGGCGTCCGGACGCTTGTCGACGTGGACGGTCTCGATGAACCTGACCTTGCTCTTGTTGAGCTTCATCACCAGCGACGAGGTACGCACACCATCGCCAAAGAAACGCACACCCTTGAGCAGCGGCCCATCGGTGACTCCGGTTGCGGAAAAGATGATGTTCTTCCCTGGCGCGAGGTCTTCGGCTGTGTAGATACGTTTCGGATCGGAGATACCCATGTCCTTCATGCGCTCCCCCTGCTCGGGCGTGTAACCAACCAGGCGGCCAACCATATATCCGTTCAAGCAGCGAATGGCCGCCGCGGTAATTACTCCCTCGGGCGCTCCGCCCGTGCCCATCACAGCGTGCACGCCCGAACCTAACATGGCGGCTGCGACGCCGGGAGAAAGATCGCCGTCGGAGATGAGCCGGATGCGCGCCCCGGCTTTACGAATCTCGTTGATCAAGCCTTCATGCCGTGGGCGGTCGAGGATGATGATCACCAGATCTTCGACGTCCCGGTTCAGTACCTTGGCAATCACATTCAGGTTGTGCGACACGGGCGCCTCGAGATCGACCATGCCCTTGCAGGAGGGACCCACGACGATCTTCTCCATGTAGCAATCCGGGGCATGCAGCAGGCCGCCCTTTTCCGAGGCGGCCAGCACCGTAATGGCGCCGGGCGACCCAGTGGCGCACAGGTTCGTACCTTCCAGGGGATCAACCGCAATATCCACCGCGGGATAGCTGCCGCCATCCCGTTTGCCGACTTTCTCGCCAATGTAAAGCATGGGGGCTTCGTCGCGCTCACCCTCACCGATAACGATGGTCCCATCCATTGGCACCGAGTCCATCACGCTGCGCATGGCTTCGGTAGCCACCTGATCGGCATTTTTGCGGTCACCCTGTCCCATGGTCTTG
>DATCCF010000003.1:0-12675 GCA_036511435.1 Terriglobales bacterium
GCTCATTTTTGACTTTCTGAACGGTTTTCACGATGCGGCCAACAGCATCGCGACGGTTGTCTCTACTCGCGTACTTTCTCCTAGACTGGCTGTAGTCTGGGCGGCTGCGTTCAACTTCCTGGCTGCGTTCCTGCTGGGAACTGCCGTTGCCAAGACCATTGGCAGCGGCATGATCCGACTGGACATCGTCACCCAATACGTCGTTCTGGCCGGCTTGCTGGGCGCAATCGTCTGGGATGTGGCGACTTGGCTACTGGGCTTGCCTACCTCGTCCTCTCATGCCCTGATCGGCGGCTATGCCGGAGCAGCTATGGCGCGGGCTATCATCCTCCACGGCTGGAGAATGGCGCCCAGCGTCATCGTTCCTGGCGGCTGGACCAAAACTCTGATTTTCATTGTGATCGCCCCCGTGATGGGCTTCGTGCTGGGATTCGGCTTCATGGTGGCAATCTCCTGGATCTTTCAGCGCAAGTCGCCCCGCCAGGTGGACAAGCTCTTCCGTAGGCTGCAATTGCTCTCGGCTGCCGCCTACAGCCTTGGTCACGGCGGGAATGATGCGCAGAAGACCATGGGCATCGTGGCCGGCGCGCTCTACACTGCGGGCGTCATGAAGCAGAGCGATTTTGCGGCCAACTGGGGACACTGGCACTGGCCCATTATTTTGGCCGCCCATACAGCAATCTCACTGGGCACCTACTTCGGCGGATGGCGCATCGTGCACACCATGGGCTCCAAGATCACCAAGCTGAAGCCGGTGGGCGGCTTCTGCGCCGAGGCCGCCGGCGCAATCACGTTGTTCGGCACCGCGCTGGCCGGAATTCCGGTCAGCACCACCCACACCATCACTGGCGCGATTATCGGTGTGGGAACCACTAACCGCCTTTCGGCGGTCCGCTGGGGCGTGGCCCGGGGAATTGTCTGGGCCTGGGTCCTCACCATTCCCGCATCGGCCATGGTCGCCATGCTGGCCTTCTGGCTGATCCGCATGTTCAACCCCAACGCGTGAGAGAGGCCGCTTTTCGCTCATCGCTATTCGCTGTTCGCTTTTCGCTCTTCGCTGTTCGCTTTTCGCCGTCGCTGCTCACTTTCGATCTTCGCTCTTGCATGTTTGCTTTTCGCTTATCACCTCAAAACTGTCATCCCGAGCGAGGACTTTAGAGCGTGTGTGAGAACTCGTTTTGAGTTGGCACGATGGAACGATCGCGCAAAATCCAGCCCCGCAGGGGCGAAATAATACTAGCCCAGGGCGTAAGCCCTGGGTAAAGCGGGAAAAATTAACGAGTCCCGTTAGGGACGGCACAGTTCTCACAAAAACCCTCTTTAGTCCGAGTCGAGAAACCTGCTTTGGCTTTCGCCCAATCTCTCGGTTCGTCGTTTAGCGAATAGCGAAAGGCGAATAGCGAAAGGCGAAGAGCGAACAGCGAATCCCCTGCCCCTGCTAAAATCTGAATCGAGCCATCGTGCCCACCCATTCCCCATTTTGCGACGTCGAGACCGCGCTGGAGCACATCCGCGCTGGCCGCATGATCGTGGTCATCGACGACGAAGACCGCGAAAACGAAGGCGACCTGACTATGGCCGCCGAGAAGATCACTCCTGAAGCCATCAACTTCATGGCTAAATACGGTCGCGGCCTGGTCTGTCTGGCCATGACGGAGGAGCGCCTCGACTACCTTCGCCTCGGCCAGATGTCCGCCGAAAATACCTCCAACTTCGGCACCGCGTTTACCGAGTCCATCGATGCCAAGGACGGCGTCACCACCGGCATCTCGGCTTACGATCGCTCGCAAACCATTCAAGTGGCGATTGATCCCGCAACCCGTCCCAACGATCTCGCGCGGCCCGGGCACATCTTCCCTCTTCGCGCCCGCAAGGGCGGAGTGCTGGTGCGCGCCGGACAGACGGAAGCCTCGGTTGATCTGGCTCGCCTGGCGGGGCTGGTTCCGGCAGGCGTGATTTGCGAGATCATGAGCGACGACGGCACCATGGCTCGGGTTCCTGAGCTGACGGAATTCTGCCGCCAACACGACATGAAGATGCTGACCGTCGCGGAGTTGATCCGCTACCGCATGGCGCACGAACGCTATGTGCGGCGGTTGGCCGAGACCGTTGTGCCCACCGCTTACGGCGAGTTTCGCATGGTTGCCTACGAGTCGGAGATCACGGGCGACTCCCACATCGCCATGGTCAAGGGCGACGTGGAGAATGCGGGCGACCAGCCAGTGCTGGTGCGCATGCATTCGCACTGCCTGGTGGGCGACGTCTTCGGAGCGAGCTGGTGTGGATGCCGCGACGTCATTGATGCCGCCATGCGGCGCATCGCGGAAGAAGGCCGCGGCGCGCTGATCTACCTGCACTCGACCTCCAAGGGCTATTCGGTGCAGCGCCTCGGCGACCGCATGACCATCCAGTTCCACCACGAGCAGCAATTGGCAACGTTGCCCGAGAGCCAGAGGCGCACCCAGCGCGAGATCGGCATCGGCGCGCAAATCCTGTCGGACTTGAACCTCAAGCGCATTCGCCTGCTCACCAACCATCCCCGCAAAGTCGCCGGCCTCGAAGGCTTCGGGATCGAAATCGTGGAGCAGGTGCCGGTTTCGGCAGCAGGCAAAGCGTCGGTGCGGTAGCGACTCGGTTCTCATTCTTCCGCGCTTCATCCTAAGTACTCGACCTCTCCCAGCTAGTCTCCAGCCCCTGACCCCCAGCCCCTAGCCCCTAGCAGGGTGACCCACCCAAGCTGCTTTTGCTTGGGTGAGGATTTTCGCAGGTTTCTCGCATTGCGCACTACTCGCATCCATCAGCCTCAGGTTGGTCGCTGCGCCGTGCAAAGCCGATAAGATCATCCTCGCCCGCCACTGCTCAAGCCGCTGCTGCGCCACACCGTGGATCAACTGCATGAACCCAATCTGGATCGCCGCTCCGTCCTCCAGATATGGCAACTCGAACTGAGCGTAAGGGTCGTTCTCAGAATGCGGATTGGCCAAGAACACAAATAGGTTTGTGGCTGGCACAGCTTTCCGCAAACCGGCGTGGTGATAGCAATACTGATGATCGCGTACCGCCGGCGAGCCACAGCGCGCGCCGCCGGGTTTAATGTGCTCACAAATTGGAAGCTCCATAGGGTCCCCCCCCGTCAAAATATAAAATCTTTGTTATCAATATCTTGCTTGCAAGATATTGAGGACGTTACACTTACGCCGAGCTGTAACCACCGTGTTTTTAATACCTTGCACGCTTCCCCGTAAAATATTGATTCCGCGACAGTTGTAGGTAAGATATTGCGGAATAAGGACTTGCAGTCGATCTTGGATGAACCTGCGTGCCCACTGGCTACTGGCTACTGACGACTGGCAACTGACCATTGGCAACTGCTTCTCCATAAACACAAATGGGCAGGAGCGCCAGGCTAGGCGAATCCTGCCCTACAAGCAAAGTATGGGTCGGCTCGGCAATGCGGTCAAGTTACGAAAGTAGCAATTGGCGCTCCTATTTTGCCTCCCTCCCGGAATGGGAATTAAGGGGTGGTGGATGATTTAGGTTGAATTCGCTTCTACCCGGCGTGAAAACTGCGTTGCAGATTCAGGGAAGCAGCTACCGTCGTATTCCCCCATGTTATAACTCGTAGCAGATTGTCATCACAAAGGAGCGTCTATGGCTTCGCCGGCCTTTCTGCTGGAAGGACTGACTGTCGGCGATTGGATAGTGGGGTCTGCGATTCCTCGTCGCCCAGGGGCGACCGGTGGAAACTTTTCCTGCTGCTATCCTGTTACGCACAAGAATGGGACAAAGGGATTTCTCAAGGCGCTGGACTTCTCTACTGCTCTGGCGGCACTTGACCCAGTCAACGCACTCAAGCTACTCACCGAAGCCTATGACTTTGAACGCACGGTGCTACGCGATTGCAAGGCTCGACGAATGGATCGAGTAGTCGTTGCTGTCGAGGATGGGAAGGTGCAAGTTAATAGCACAGCGGTCGGGGTCGTGCCCTACCTCATTTTCGAAGCGGCAGATCGTGATCTTCGCGCGCAGCTCAGCGCCATGAGCCGCGTGGATTTGGCATGGAAGCTTCGCTCACTTCATCACATGGCCACGGGCCTGCGTCAACTCCACCGCGGTGATACTGCACATCAAGACTTGAAACCCTCCAATGTCCTCGTCTTCGGCGGGAATGTCTCAAAAATCGCCGACATGGGGTGCGCATCAAGAAAAGGATCTGTATGTCCCCGAGATCACCTCGGCATTGCGGGCGATCCTGCCTACGCGCCCCCGGAGCTATTTTATGGGTATCAGGACCCCGAATGGTCACTTCGTCGGCTCGGTTGTGACGTCTACCTTCTCGGCAGCATGACTGTCTTCCTTTTCACGAGTCTGAGCATGACCAGCCTTCTGTTCACGGAGGTTAGTCCAGCGCACCGGCCAGCAAGCTGGTCTGGCACGTATCGCGATGTCCTGCCGTATCTTATCGATGCTTTCGATAGGGCCCTTACGACATTTGCCTCCCAAATCGGTTCAGACGCCCTTGCACAGGAGCTACGTACGATCGCGTGGCAGCTCTGCCACCCTGATCCGTCCCGGCGAGGCCATCCAAGGAATCGCGTTGGTGTGTCCGTCCCGTTAGGCCTTGAACGATATGTCACTCAATTCGATCTCCTCGCGACGAAGGCACGGCTAGGGATTTTTAATTTGTAGAGGACTCGGCTTGCTTATTGAAAAGAAAGATCGTCGCATTCTACCGCGTTGGCGAGATTTCCTCACCACCGTATCGCTCGGAGAACTCGACAGCCGCACGAGACAGCCGACGCTGCTTGACGATGCACGGTCTTCACTTGCCGAGAAGCAAGCTGATTGGGACAACAACCACACGATCTGGCACGCTGTGGATTTCATCGCTGCGTCATTTGTTCTGGGTGAACCTCAGCGGTCTTCGGAAGCTGCCGCGTTCGTACTTCGGAGCGGCGATGCACCTGCGCCTGCGTTGGCACTCGCCAGAGGAATCGCGTCTAATCAAACCGACCACCTGCTTGTTCCTGACGTTTCACCTTTCGAAGGGGAGGCGCTCTATCGAGAGATACACCGCCTGAAGAGGCGCACTGTAAGTGAACCCCGAAATGCCGTTGCGTGGGTTGATCTCGCGCGTGCCTACCTACTTGCGGGGAATGCTGACCTAGCGCGACGCGCAATGAACATAGCGTGCGCCATAAGTCCTGACAATCGGTTCGTTCTGCGTTCTGCAACTCGCTTCCTAGTTCATCAGCGCGAAGCGCTCGAAGCACACCGTCTGCTGGTGAACTCTCCAGCGACACGGCATGATCCATGGCTCATGGCTGCGGAACTCGGAGTCGCCACTACTGCCCGCATTGGTCCGGTATTTAGCCGGCCTGCCCGATCCTTGATTCAATCTGGGCAGCACGCTCCCATGTCGCTCACGGAGCTGTCAAGTGCGTTGGCTACCCTGGAACTTGAGGCGGGAAAGGTCCCGACAGCGAAGAAGTTATTTCGCCAATCACTGGAGTGTCCAACCGAAAACAGTCTGGCGCAGGCCGAATGGGCCTCCGATCATGTTTCTGGCTTGGTTGTAAAGGTCGACGAGTTTCGCGTGCCTAGAAGTTACGAAGCAGATGCGTTGCAGTCTCATTCTTTAGGAGAATGGGATCGTTGCTTTCGCTCCGCCCTCCAATGGTTGCAAGATCAGCCGTTCTCGAGTAGGCCGGCAGTGTTGGCATCGTACATCGGCTCGACGATCCTCCAAGACTATGACACCTCAATTCGTCTCCTTAGTGCCAGCTTAGTGACAAATCCTCGGCATCCCACCTTGATCAACAATCTCGCATTTGCACTTGCTAATGTCGGCGAACTAGATCGGGCAGACGGCTATTTATCGTTGCTGGATGTGCAGGATATAGAGGATACAAACGGTGTAACGCTCCTTGCGACGCAAGGTTTGGTCAAATTCAAGAGAGGGGACGCACACGAGGGACGACGGCTTTACCTCGAAGCGATTGCAAAGGCGAAAAAACAGGGATGGCAAAGGTATGTCGCCGTGGCCTCCCTGTATCTAGCGCGGGAAGAAGTACTCTTGGATACCTCAGAGAAATTTCTTGCTTTGCATCGGGCAATGGACGAGGCAGAAAGGTGCACTGACAAAGACGTCTTACTCCTCTTGACGAGGGTTCTTGAGCTTACCGAGTCAAGCGGAACTGAAACGACGCCACCATAACCGTGTATCGGCGGGTGGCTAACCCGGGCGTTTGCTGATGGAGTCGCTGGCCTTCGAACCACCCCCGCGAGCACAAAGCCGGCGCTCGTTGGGGGCCCCGGTAAGATCATCCGTAGCATCCCGGAAGCAAGCGAGGTCACGCGGCAATGGCGAATCCTGAACATGTCAAAATCCTCAAGCAAGGGGTCGAGCAGTGGAACAAGTGGAGGGGAGAGCACCTCGATGTGGCGCCGGATCTCATCGGCGCCGAACTCGGAGATGCGGACCTCATCGAAGCGTACCTCGGCGAAGCGAACCTCAGTGGGGCGAACCTGAGGGACGCGGACCTCAGCCATGCGGACCTCGGCGCGGCGGACCTCAGCAGGACGGATCTCAGCAGGGCGAAGCTTGGCTGGGCGGGCCTCACTGGGGCAAACCTCAGCACGGCGAACCTCAGCAGGGCGAACCTCAGCGGAGCCAACCTCGGCTGGGCGGACCTCCGAGGGGCGAACCTCGGCGGGGCGAACTTCAGCGAGGCTCGGGCAAGGGCAACGATCTTTGCTGATGTTGATCTGAGCGTTGCTAAGGGCCTTGAAACGGTTCGGCACGAAGGCCCGTCCACCATCGGCATCGACACCATCTACAAATCGCATGGCAAGATTCCCGAGGCATTCCTACGTGGCTGCGGCGTTCCCGACGAGTTCATTGCCTACATCGGCTCGATGGTGGGACGGCCCCTCGAGTTCTACTCCTGCTTCATCAGCTACTCGACCCGGGACCAGGAGTTTGCCGAGCGGCTCCATGCTGACCTGCAAGCCAAAGGTGTGCGCTGCTGGTTTGCGCCTGAGGAAATGAAGGCCGGTCGCAAGCTGCACGAGCAAATCGACGAGGCCATTCGCCTGCATGACAAACTGCTGCTGATCCTCTCCGAGCACAGTATGAGCAGTAACTGGGTCAAAACCGAAATTGCCAATGCGCGGGAGCGGGAGAAGCGGGAAGGCAAGCAGTTATTGTTTCCCATCACGCTGGTCCCGTTTGAAGCGATCAAGCAATGGAAATTGTTCGATGCCGACATCGGCATGGACTCGGCCCGCGAGATACGCGAGTACTTCATCCCCGACTTCAGCAACTGGAGGGACCACGATTCGTATCAGGCGGCGTTTCAGCGGCTGGTCAAGGATTTGAAGGCAGGGGCTGGGGGTTAGGGGTTAGTTGGCCAGCAAGGCTTGGCTGACGGCTGATAGCTGACGGCTGAGGGCTAGGAAAGCTAGGGCGGGGCGGTTCAACGCTTTCTGAGCGTCATGTATGGGCATGTTCGAGGCGCTTGAGGGTTGGCAACGCCTTGATGGACTTGCCGGACTTCCGCTCGGCGAGGCGGATCTCATAAAGGCTCTGCAAATCCAGCCAGAACTCCGCAGTCGTACCAAAGAAATGGGCAAGGCGCAGGGCCGTGTCGCCGGTGATGGCGCGCCGCCCATTCAGGATCTCGGTGACGCGATTGGTCGGAACATTCAGTTGCCGCGCCAGTTCGGCGGCGCTCATGCCCAACTCTTTCAGCTCTTCCGCTAGATGTTCACCTGGGTGAATTGGAATTATTGCCACTGCATTTCTCCTACAGCAGTTTCACATCTCGTACACAGGCGACGGGTGGAGCACGGCTTCAGGCGTGCATAACTGCCGTCAGTTCTGGGATCGCGCTTTAGCGCCTGAGGTAATGTTTCCGTCACCGCAGCGGCTAAAGCCGTCTCATTTCCGAATCTTAACTGCACCGCTGAAGCAGTGCTCCACCCTATACCTCAAGTGTGAAAATGCTCTAATGGTAATCGATAATGTCGACCGTCGGGGCTCATTTATGTGCGATCCATAGGCATCAGGGCGGTTCCGCGCCAACTATTGTTGTTGTGGCGGGAAATCTTCACGTCGGTCGTGTGGGCAGATTGAAACCAATCGACGAATTCTTCCTGGCTATGATAGAACGCCGTGGGCGCCACCAATTGATCGAAAACATTCCAGAAATTTTCACTGAAAGAATAGTCGGAGATCGAACAGAGATAATCGGAGTAAGGTAGCAAACGCTTCAGCCACGCCGCTCGCTTAGCAGGCCGGTAGAGAAGCTTTAGCGCCGCATACAGAACAACTGCGGGAAAGAATGCGAGGCAGCGAGTGATGGACCTGGGCAGCCGTGAAGTGACATTCTTGCGAACCGGATCGACGAGCTTCTCAATCCAAAGATTGCCTTCTTTTCCATAGACCCACGCCGAGATTCGGCCGCCGGGCTTAACGTGACTTGCCAATGCGAGGAAACCCTCTTTCGGTACCGGAAGATGATGCAGCACGCCAATGCTGTAAGCCAAGTCGAATGGCTGGGCAAACGGCAGATTGAAAATGTCCGCCTGGATAACGTGTACGTTGGGTAGATCGCGAGTGTTTTGATGCGCCGCCTCAACCGCATTGGACAGATCGATCCCCACCACCGTGCGGGCCTTGAATTGGGCGGCCAGAAAGATGTGCCGCCCTTTGCCGCAACCCGCGTCAAGGACAACGCGGTCCTCAAAATCAGCCGGCGTCAGAGGCGAGATCCAATCGAGGAATTCTCGCCTGTCGGCATCTGTCAGTTTCGAGTAGTGGGTCCACTCATAGCCGAAAGCGTCCGCTGTAGCCTGCTTATCTGCAGCGAGTGTATTTGCAAGAAAGCGTGGAATGCCGCGAACGATCGGAAAACTAGAACCGCAGCCGGAACAGAGCAGCATTCCTTCGGTTATTTCAGGGCTGTCGGTGTTATCGCCACAAACTTCGAAACTGTTGTGGCATTGAGGACAAGTCAGAAGTGAGAGAAGAGTCCGTTTCAAAACAATCCCTTGCTTTAGGCGCCGGTTGTTTGGTCAATCTTAGTTGATTTAGGAAACCGTTTGACGTTCGTAGGCGCTTAGAGAACCCGTCGCGACATATTCACCGGCACCCTGAATTGGACGCCGGCGTTGTAGCATTCGCAGTATCAAGTAACACGAAAAACCAGCCGTCAAATGCTTCAGCGAGTGACCGCTCACAACGCCGGTGAAAGAGTAGATTTGTTTGTCGAATAGCTCGAAGACCTTCGCCAGGACGAAGAAAATGAATGCGATGGCCAAGTAACTTGTGCCTGTGTAGCGCGGCGAAAAGAGAGCGATAATCGTCGCGAGCAAAATCGGCGGGAAGAGTTGCACAAACAGGTAAAAACGATAGTCCCCATGACCTTGCGTTTCGGTGAGATACCAATACGCGACGCTTGCGATTCCCAACGCGAGCAAGGGAACAAACATCCTGAGCCCGGCCCTCACGCTGATTCGCTCGCTGATCAAGGCCACCAAGATAGACACGAAGGAGCACGTCATGGGCAGAAGGTCCCACGAAAGACGGGTGTTACCAGGGGCGAGGTGATACCAGGAAGAACCGAGCCCGGTGAGCGCAACGCCCGCAAAAAAAACGAAATACGGAAGCCGCTCCCGTCGCTCGACAAATGATATATCGCTCGATCTACGAGACAACCACAATAGACCAAGAATCCCCACGACCACAAACGGTATATTTGAGAGGACATCGGAGCAATTCGGCACGCTGAAAATAGGCCGTTTGTCGACGAAGTCGTGATAGCCAGGGCCTAAAGGAACACGCGGAACGAAGCATAGAGCGGTCAGGGAGAGCAGCGACACCGCGACAGTCAGGCCCAAGCGTGTTCGGCGATCCCAAAGCCTGAACCGTCGCAGCCCTACGTGCATCTTTCACTTCCCCACTTTTGCCCGGAGTTAAACCGTGCGGATACTGCAGTCCAACATCCGATTTCGCAGATTCTAGAAATAGTTTACTGAATATTTGTGAGTCTGTTCGTCGGGAGGACCGAAAAGCTGACGTGACAACATTAAAGCCGGGAACCGTACTCCCCGGACCCAGCTTCGCGGGATTGAATCTTCAACCGGGAGCCTACTCTATTGAGATACGTACGAAGATTGGAATCTTCGCTGAGATTCTCGTTATTCGCCGACAGAACGGCAAGCTGATATCCGACTTCACGCTAACACGACTTTCGGACGCCCACATTTTAATACCGGGAGAAAGTCTCCTAAAGCAGCGATGAAATCTCTGTCCTAACTCGGCCTACGCCTGACGACTTCCTCATCGCGAATGAAGAACTCCGCTGAGCACAGTTTCGAACCGCACATTACTGATATTAGGCCGGTCATCTGCTTACGTGTAACCAAGCCTAGTTGTCCACAAACGGGACAGGCGAGTACCGCCCAATAGGGGTCTTCCTTTTCGCCCACCTCGCCGGCGTTTTCCAGCACAAAGATGGTTCCAGGCTCCATCTGTTCGGGGATCCACTCGCTCAGGACGCTCAGTTCTCCGATCATGTGCCCTCCTTCAGGACCGTTCAAGAAGCCCTATGACGTCGTACAGTTAGATGACGAACGGAACGGTTGCGCTTTCTCGCTCCGCGCACGTCGGCGCGAACCCGCTGGATGGTGTCGCTCAGGCACACCGATAACATCGGCTGGCGGGCGTTTTTCAGCAGATCAACCACCGCGCGGGCTGAATCTTCCAGGTAAATATGCCGGCCATCGGTCAGCAGGTGGTACTCGGAGGCGGCGGAAACCGTCTCCACCAGGCGCTTGCCGAGCTCCTTCTGCAGAAAGCGGATGACCCGGCGAATCTTCTGCAGGGAGAAGCCGCGTTGGCGCAGATCGCAAATGACGGCCACCTCGGCCAAGTCATCCAAGCCATAGACGCGCTTGTGCCCCCGCCGCGCCGGGACCACGATACGACGCTCATCCCACCATTGAAGCTGGCGCGGGCTGATGCCCGTCAGGGCCACCACTTCTTTGGATGTGAACGTCTCCTGCATGGCAAATCACCCCAAAACAAATCCCGCAACAAATGTTTGAAACATCATAGTGCACACGGGTGCCATGTCAAGATGAATTATTGATCAAGGCGGTAACTGGGAGATGGATCCAGGAAGAATTTGCCCGGGTGTAGCATTCATACTCATTCACAGCTGGAGCGCTTTCAGGATGGTGTATCCGCCCGTACGGGTAGTGCGGGCCTTCAGAGACTGTGTCGCAAGCTCTCCCGTCCCTACGGGACTCGTCTAATCTCCCACTCTACCCAGCGCTAAACCACCCCAAGCCACGCAAAGGCGGCGTGGCTTGGGGGCCCCGGTAAGCGCTGGGCTAAGCTCTTTTGCCCCAGTCGGGGCTGGTTCTTGCTCTCTTCATTCCACTGTAGCAAACCGATACGGGGTCGCGACACAGTCTCTTCAGGTCTGCGTTAAGCTGCGCTCGCTCGTCGTCACCCCGCACTGTGAGCGCCGCCCTTTCCGCATCTGCTGCACTGGCCTGAAGATGAACTGTAATAGTCCAATAACTGAATACTGGCTACTGGCTACTGATAACTGCCTTGGAGGTTTCCGTGGAGCCGTTTCGTCATCACGTTTTCGTTTGCACACAGGAAAAAGCTGAAGGAGTTCCCTGCTGCGCGGCGGCAGGTTCATTCCAGGTTCTCAATGCCTTGCACCGCGAGCTTGGCAGCAAAGGACTGGCCGACGACGTCCAGGTCTCGAGCTGCGGCTGTCTGGGGATTTGCGACAGCGGACCGGTGATGATCGTGTATCCCGAGGGCGCCTGGTACGCGAAGCTCACACCGAACGACGTACCTGAGATCGTATCGTCGCACTTCAAGGCCGGAGAAAAAGTCGCGCGCCTGGAGCGAATCCCCGATGCCGGCATGAAGAGCGAGATCCTGGACCATCGCAACAAGTATCTCGCAATGCTGAAGGGCAAAGACGCAGCCGGCGTGCTCCCGGACGACCTCAACGATATGATCCGCGGCTTTATGCCGAGTCGCGCCATTCTGACGGCGCTGGAACTCGACGTGTTCACTGCCGTCGGCAAGGGAGGCACTGCCCAGCAAATCGCGGCCAAAATTCAGGCTGCGGTACGGGCCACGGAGATGCTGCTGAACGTCCTGGTGAGTCTCAAGCTGCTGGAAAAGCACGACGGAATCTATACGAACACGCCGGTCGCGGCGCGCTTCCTGGCCGAGGGCTCGCCCGACAGCGCTCGCACCGCGCAATTGCATATGGCCAACATGTGGCGACGCTGGTCAAAGCTAACCGACGCCGTGCGGAGCGGCACCGCCGTCGAGTCGGGCCGCGACAATGGCTGGGTCAATTCGTTTATCGCCGCGATGGACCACACCGCTCGCGGACGGGCGCGCGCGGTGGCGCAAGCCGTCGAATTGAACGGCGAGAAGCGCATGCTCGATCTCGGCGGAGGTTCGGGCGCGTATTCCATTGCCTTTGTCAAAGCGGCATCGGCGCTGCATTCCGAGATCGTCGATATGCCCGAAGTGTTGCCGATTACGCAGGAGCATATTCGCCAGGCCGGACTAGGCGATCGCATCAGCACTCGCGCCGGCGACATGCTAAGCGTGCCACTTGAACCGGC
>DATCCF010000004.1:0-5751 GCA_036511435.1 Terriglobales bacterium
TAGAGCAGTTTAAGAATTACTGTAGTCGAGCGAGCACGGGTAGAGCGGCGCTTCAGCGCCGCGTTCCCGCTGATCCTTCACCTCCGAGCCGGCTTCAGCCGGCGGCACCTAGACTACACAAATAACTAAACCGCTCTAATGGGATGCAGCGGCTTCTACGACGGACCGGAGCCTTCGCGGCGCCAGACCAGGTCCTCGCCTTCCCGCCGATCCACGAATCCTGTGATCTTGCCGTTTCCGTCCCGCCGAAAGTTTTTCGGCCTCGCGGTTGGCCCGCCAACGGCCAAATAATTCGCGTGTATTGTTACGGTTCGGAAAATCCTATAGCAGTTTCACATCTGGTGTATAGGCGATGGGTGGAGCACGCCTTTCAGGCGTGCATAACTGCCGTCAGTTCTTGGATCGCGCTTTAGCGCCTGAGGTAATATTTCCGTCACCTCAGCGGCTAAAGCCGTCTCATTTCCGAATCTTAACTGCACCGCTGAACCTGGATTATTCATGAGCGCACGTAGTTTTTTGGTTGTCATCCTGAGCGACGAGCGCAGCGAGGAGTCGAAGGAACCCTTTGGCCGCCGGCAACCCCTGACTTGGGGCAGCGCCACGCGGCCACACTCTGATTTTTCGCAGCCATAGGGGTCCTTCGACTCCGCGCCCGCCCGACCCGCAAAGGAAGCGGGTCAGGCGGGCACTACGCTCAGGATGACACCCGACGTTCATGAATAATCCAGCTGAAGCGGTGCTCCACCCGCTACTGGATACAGAAACTCTGGAACCGCTCTAATGCTCGTGCTTCGAGTGCGAATGCAGATGCGGATGGGTGTGCGTAATCGTCCCATGCGAATGCCGATGGGCATGCACGAGGTTGGCCCGCAGCAACAATTCATGGTTAGACAAAATCTCGGTTGGCGTGCCAGCGGCGCCGACTTTCCCCTCCTCCAGCACAAGAACCCGGCTTGCGATGTCTTCCACAATCTCCAACTGGTGGGTCGCCGCGATCACGGTTTTTGACGAGCCTTTCCAACCCTGAATCAAGTCAATGACCTGGCTTTGACTGCGTGGATCGAGCGTCGAGGTCGGCTCGTCCAGCAGGAGGACGTCAGGATCGAGCACGATGACCGAGGCCAACGCGACTCGTTTCTTCTCTCCGCCGGACAGCCGATAGGGTGGACGATCGCGAAGATGCGCAATACCCATGAGTTCCATGGTTGCAGTGACCCTCGACAGCACCTGCTCCTTCGACCATTGCATTTGCAGAGGGCCAAACGCGACCTCATCAAACACGGTCGGATTAAATAGCTGCACATCGGGATTCTGGAAGACGAGTGCCACCCTTCTCCGAAACGAGAGGGCGAACTTCTCCTGTTGCAGTGCTTCCCCGGTTAGTGGCTGGCCGCCGAAACTAACTTGACCGCGCGAAGGAAAACACAGTGCGTCGAGAATTCGTAAGAGCGTGGACTTGCCCGAGCCATTCGCGCCCAGTAGCGCAACGCTTTCTCCTTCCGCGATCTGAACTGAGAGGCCGTGGAGCGCCGGAATACCGTCGTATTCGAAGTACACGTCCCGCAATTCGAAGACTGGCGGCATTGACGATCTACCTTCCGATCCACACGGAGAGACTTCCTACAACCAGGAAGGCCGCAAGCCCGAGATAATCCCAGGACCGCATGTGAAAGTCAGACAGGATTCGAATGTCCCCGCGGAAGCCGCGCGACTGCATCGCCAGATACACCTCGTTGCTCAACTCAATGCTTTTGCTGAGCAGGACGCCAGCAGTCCTGGCGGCGATGCGACGACCCGCAGCGCCCTGCAATGCGCCGACTGTCCGGCTCTGGCGCGATTCGAACATCTGGCCCGCGGTTTCGACCAGTAGAAAGATATAGCGATGCGTCATCGCCAGCATCATGATCGCCTCCTGTGGCAGGCGAAAAGCCCGCAGCGCCTTGAGCACATGGGTCCATGGAGTGCACAGCACCAGCAAAGACGTGAACGTTACCGCAGTTTCCACCCGCGCGATCAGCAGCGTAGCAGTTTGCACACCCTGCACTGTAATGTGGAGTGGTCCCCTTGCAAAAGCAGCAACTGGATCTCCCGGAGTAACAAAGATCGCGGGGAGTGCAATCACTCCCGTGAAGCCCAGAACGACGAGCCACACGCGCTTCGCCAGCATGCCGATGCCAACCCGGGACAGGATCGTGATAATCACCGCGACGAGGAACAACGCGCCAATCACGGCAATCTTCCGCGAGAGCACGGCCGCCATAACCATTGAGAAAAGCCCGATGACGCGGACCCGAGGGTCGAGCGACTGCAAGAGTCCGGCTTGGCGGGCAATCTGTTCGGAGGCCATGGCGCGAGCCAAGGCGCGCGCGAAGCCGATCATCGTCGAAGCCAGGAACCCGCTGCGCGCCATCAGGACTGACCCGCTTCCCGTCGTCGCTGAACCCACTGCTGCATCGCCAGGGAGACCAGCAGGAGGACGCCGACTGCGAACATGGCAGAAAGAAAATAGCCGAACCGCGCGCTCCTTACGAAGGTTGGCGCATAGGCCGGAAACGGAGCGCTCCACAGTTTCGAGAGTCGTTGCATCCCCGCGGGAATCGCCTGCGATTGCAACCCATCGCTCGCTGCGGCAGTAGCTTGTGCCTGGCTTTGCCGGGTCGCGAGATCGGATGGAGACCATTCTCCCCAGGCTTTTCCCGCCGCCAGGATTCCAAGTGGAGTGAGCACCATCAGCAGAGCTACCGCCACCCATAGCCTTCGCAGCGAGTTGGTTGCAGCAGGCATGATCTCCGGGGCTGCTTGCGTGGCTGGCGGCACTCCTGCTGTATTGCGCAAGAGAGCCGGATCGGCTGCCTGCAAATAAGCGACGAGTCCGGCGGAGATCACCGCCTCGGCCAACCCTGCCAAGGTCAGGTGCCCGATCATCATTGCGGGCACGGCGATGCTCAACGGATAGGGCGCGTACAGTGGCATTCCTCTGGCGTCGTGGAAGAGCCCGGGTTGAATGCCAAACTCGATGGCGGCGATTAAAGCCGCGGCATTCACGGCAAGGTACCCGGCGATGGCTGCCGCCGCGACTCTCCGCCTGGATGTGATGCTGGCGCCGGCGGCAATCAGTCTGTAGCTGGCATAGGCGACCAGCGCGGCCACGATCGCCATGTTGAAGCAGTTAGCTCCCAGTGTGCTAATGCCGCCGTCGCCAAAGAACAGGGCCTGGATCGCGAGCGCCATGGAGATGGCGAGAATTGCTCCTGACGGACCGAGCACGATGGCAACGATAGTAACGCCCAACGCGTGGCCGGTGGTGCCGCCGGGCAGCGGCAGGTTAAACATCATCACCACGAAGGAGAATGCGGCAAAAACCGAGATCAGCGGAACCATGCGACTGAGCAGCATGCGTTTCAATCGCTTCAGCGCGGAGTACCAACCCGCGATCGCGGCCGCATACAACACCGCGCAGGTGGATGGACTCAAGTAGCCGTCAGGTATATGCATGTCCAGGTCCGCCCGTGACTGAGCGTATTTCATCCTAACTTATACCGGGCCCATTCTGGCTTCGAAGGCCAGGGCGGATAGGGCCTTTCAACGTTGCCGGATGACCCATACGCTACAAATAGGAAAGGCGCGATCGCTCGCGCCTTGTTCCTGGAACGCTGCGAACTAGCCGAAGCGGACTACTTCGGCCGGCTCGCCGGGGGGATGATATTGTTCATCCGCAGATATTCCACCATCTGACCATAATGATCGAAGGGATGGCTTATCGCGCCGACGGCAAGGCCGAGCCGCGAGACCTTGTTGGGTCCAAATGGACTCGGAACCTGTCCCAGAACGTTGCTCTCGTCGATGCTATTCATCGCCTTGTGCAGGTAGGTAAACGAATCTTTCAGGAATTGAACCACATCTGCCTTCGACGTGATCTTGGCGGGCCCGTTCTCACCCTCTAAATCGAGCGGTGGTTTCTCACCGAGGATTCCCGAGCCGAGCATGTAGTTGGCAGCCGCAATATGTTTTACCTGCTGCGCGAACGTCCGCACGGTCTTAAACTCCCCTTGGGTGGGCGCAAAATTGAATTTGTCCTCAGGCATGGCTTCAGCGGCCGGAACCACTTCGTGCTCCACATTGCTCAGCGAATGGTCGAGCACCATCGCAAAGCTGGGTTTCTGGTCGGGTTTAGCCTGCATGGCGGCATGCGGATTTGCCGCAACCGCATTTCCTGTTGGGGCGAGCGCCAGCAACAAAATTCCCATCGCAACTTGCTTGTTCATCGAGAAAGCCTCCACTGAAATGTTATACGTAAAAGTCTTGGCCGAAGGGCGTGATGAGGATTTTAATCCATTGCCAGGGCGTTAGGGTGGATTTCGACCGAACGTAGCCGGAACCAGAAGGTGGCCAGCATACCAATTCCCAGGCCAATCGCGGCGTAGGACAGCGAATGCGCCATGCCCCCCCGCTCGGCAATTCCCCCCAGAGAGCAGCCCGCCTGCCAGTCCGCCCTGCAAAACCAGCAGGTACATCGAAATCGCCCGCGCGCGCATGTGGCCCGGCGACATGGTTTGCGCCGACACGTTCAAGCTAGCGAGGATTTGAATCCACGCAATGCCGGCAACCAGCATGATCACCGAGAGCACCGGAAAACTCTGCCATCGGCCGGCAGCGAAGGTGGCAAACGCAAAGACCGCAGTGGCGAGGCAAACTAACGCATCCGCCGAAAGTCTACGCCGGAAGAACGCCAGCCCAGTGGCGCCCAGCAGAGCGCCCAGTCCAAAGAAGCCCAGCAACAGACCGTAGCCTTGCGACCCAAAGGGATGGGCCAGCAGCGGCAACAGCGCCGGCAACGCGCTCGCTGAAATGCTAAAGACCGCACTACGCACCAGTACCGCTTTCATGGGCGACGAGGTACGCAGGTAGCGGAAACCTTCGAACATGGCGGTGAACATGTGGCCCAGCCGCATGGAAGTACGTCCGGGCTTGCGCCTCCATTGGTACAGAAAATAAATGACGCCAAAGAACGACAGCGCGTTCAGCAGGAACGCGATACCGGAACCAGCCGCGGCAATCACTAAACCGCCGAGCGCGGGACCAATCGAGCGGGCCACGTTAAATCCGGCGGAATTCAGCGCAATGCCGGCGGCAAAGTTGTGGTGCGAAACAATCTCTGGCGTGATGGCTTGCCACGCAGGATCGTTCAGCACCGCGCCAAAGCCCATCAGAAGCGTAAACAGCAGGAGCAGCGATGGAGTCACTTTGCCCGCGATGGTGAGAACGCCGAGTCCCACCGCGGCCACCACCATCCATGTCTGGGTAAGGAGCAGGAGCTTGCGGCGATCGACTACATCGGCGATTGCGCCCGCTGGCAGAACCACCAGGAACACGGCAATGCTGCCGGCGGCCTGCACCAGGCCGACCATCAGGGGCGACATGGTTAGCGAAGTCATCAGCCATCCAGCGCCAACATTCTGCATCCAGGTGCCGGTGTAGCTTACGACCGCGGCAATCCATAGAGTTCGGAACAGAGGTTCATGCAAGGGCCCGAACAAGCTGCGCCGTCGCGGTGGCGCAATGGGTATCGGTGGAATGGAGCCGAGTTCCGACATGGGCTTAGAGCGTTTCCAGCGATAGTGTAGACTGTTGGTGGCGATTCTCTGCTCCACCCGATGGCACGACCCTACGCGAATGATTTGCGGCGAAAGTTTTTGCAGGCCTATGAGCAGGGCCAAGGGACCCTGGGGGAGTTGGCGGAACAATTTGGGG
>DATCCF010000005.1:0-5481 GCA_036511435.1 Terriglobales bacterium
TCAACCCGATTGAGCAAGCCTAGTCGAAGATCAAGCAGTGGCTGCGCTCCGCCAAGGCCCGCAGCGTGGAAGCTCTGGAGAGCGCCATCGCGGAAGCCCTGCGAGCCATTACTGCCGACAACGCCTTAGCTTGGTTCGCTCGTTGCGGGTATGGTCTACAATAACGTTGAAAATACTCTAAAGCGCGGA
Source organism: Terriglobales bacterium (assembly GCA_036511435.1). Classification (GTDB taxonomy): domain Bacteria; phylum Acidobacteriota; class Terriglobia; order Terriglobales; family Acidobacteriaceae; genus Bog-257. The sequence continues at coordinate 190 of DATCCF010000005.1, forward strand.
TTGAAGTCGAGCTTTTCCCGGAGCGCTGAAGCGCTCCTTCCCCCGCATGAATGCGGGGGCACCCACCAAGATGCATTCCGGATTTTGCCCAGAGTTTTTCCGCAGCCCGCCTCGGCGGGCGTGTTCCAGTCATCACAAGATACAGCAACTCTAGAATCTGCTTAATCGTGGAACTGCTCCTAACAACACGAAAGCCGGAGCTGGTTGGCTCCGGCTCGCGAAGTGAACTGCAAGGAGGATTACTGGTTCAATTTGCGGCGAATGGCGCCGAATGCGCCGACCAATCCCGTGCCGAGCAACAGCAGCGAGCTGGGCTCTGGCGTCGTGCCTCCGCCCTGATGGCCCAGGACGTCGAACGCGCCAAGCGGGTTCCCCGTGCCGTTGCTGTTCCAGGTAGTCCCACCGTCGGTGGAATAGAGATCCAGGCCGTTTACGCCCTGGTTGTTCCAGTTCCACGCATTCCAGCTAGCATCGCTTTGGCTCACCGCACTAAGGATCATAAAATACGACTGACCGCCTGTGAGGCTGACTCCCGAAATGCTAGAGATGGTGACAAAACCGCCGCCATCGTAACTACCTGGGCATGTAGGCGGGCACAGCCCGAAATTTGTGATAGTGGTCAAGGGACTCCAAAAAGCATTGGCCACCTGGGTGCCGGGAAGGCCGGCGTTGTCTGTCCAAATGCTGGCGGTGAAGGTATCGGGTGGAACCACCCAGCCTACGCCGAGATCAATCTGGTCAACGGCGAAGCTGCCACTGCCGCCAACGGTAAACAGGTTCGCGGCGCTAAAGGCAACGCCGACGGTTCCAACCCCGGATACTGTCCATCCGCTGCCGGACTGGTACTGATTACCGGGGGGGCCTATGTCGCTGAAGAGGGTTGAACTCATCGCCGGCAAGGCGCTTACGCAGAGGGCGAGAGTCAATAAGCAGACCGACCATCCAAGTTTCTTGTTCAATTTTATTCCTCCGTTGAGAGTCATGACTCGCGAACTTGAAGCTTCTAACTCGAACACCTTGCGGTGTTCACGGGTAGCCCGTGGAAGCGCCAAAAGCAGAAAAGCGCAACCACTTTGTTTGCAAAGGTGGGTCTGTTCCAAGACGTTTGCCGGGTGTGCAGACTCAACCAAAAAGTATCATGCAATTTTGCGACCGCTGTAACGTATTGAAAAGGTTAGGTATTGGCCAGCGTCAGGTGCAAGAAGTTGCGCTCCGGTGCCAGATTACTTCCCACTTCCGGGGAGTCGTTGCACCCCCCACCCCAGAATTTTCAACCCTCCCAACCCTTCGTTCGAGCAACACAAGAACCGCGTTGCGCACTCTTATCGCAATGACGCACGTCTGTTTCTCCTCGTTTGTGGCTGCTTTCGCGGTTGAGAAACGCGCGATGAAGTAGGCTGGATTCCGGCCGTCAGCCGCAGCCGCGACGGGTAGGTAGAAAGCCGCCGCCACCAAGGCTTATGCCAGCAGGAACCGAAGCCGTTCCGGTTCCCGCTGGCGTGCTGGCGATGGTTTGTCGTGCGCTGGCTAGTTCGTTGATTTCCCTATTGCGAAAGTTGACAAGACCGGATTCGCGTCGGTCGAGAGAACGACAATCTTCGTCGAAGACAGGACATACATGATGCCCTGCAGCGTACCGCTCGGGTTCAAGTTGACGAGAGCCCTGCCAGTAGCGTCAACCTGGTAGGTGACAGCAAACTGGTTACTCTGAGGACCACCCGGACCGCTGCTGTCCTCCGACACGCTGATATCGCCATTTCCGTCGGCAAACAGCCAATCCACCTGATTGGTCACCGCCGGCAGGGCTGGCGTGACCGAGCCTCCCACATAAGCACCGAGGACCGAAATATTGCTGAGGGGTATGCCCGTCGTACCCGCAGTTTGTGGCGCCAGCACTCCGGATGTGGCATTCCCATCGGTGCCAACCACGAAGGCCTGGTTCTGGTTCACCACGTATAGGACGGGCGGAGTACCGCCGAAGCCGTTCAAGGTTACTCGTCCATTCCGCGGGGTAATTTTGTATTGGCCGCCAGCAACTTGCTGCTGAGCGAGCGTCCCGCCCGTGTTCTGGTCAAACAATATGGTAGCGTTACCGAAGCCATTTCCGTCGGTAGTGCCATCACCGGTGAACAAACCGGCGACGCCAGTCGCCTCCGGACTCCCGCCATTGGGATTAACCCCGTTGTCTTGGAGAACACTTACCCCCTTCAAGGCTAGGTTGGTGAAGTTTGCGCCTGAGGACACTTGGCGGAGTACCGAAGCTAGTGTTAGAGGAGAAGTATCCGAGACCTGGTCCATGCTGATCTGGATCATCTCTGCGGAAGATACCAGATAGTAACGGAAGTTTTGGGGGTGGCCGCTGTTAACGCTTAGGCTGGCCAAACCGCGGCCGGTGCTGGGATCGGGCGCAGAGTAAGAACCGGTCAAAAAGGCGGCTGGAGTCACTGTGCCGCCGTCATTGGTGTCGATTGTACCTGCCGTCAATGTGCCAGAGGCATTGATCTGGAAGCTTCCAGCGCTGGCGAACCGATTTCCGCCCAGGTCGACGCCGGTCGAGCCGAAGGAAAAATTACCGGCAGACAGCGAGCCAATTGTTTGTACCTGAATTGCGCCGGAACCGTACGCCTGCGGATTGGACGGATCGCTCTGAATCAGCCTGCCGCCACTGCCGGAGCTAGAGACAGCCACCGCGAAGACGAGAGGGGAACCCTGGGTCGGGTTGAAGGTCATGGTACCCAGCCCGTCGGCCGTGATGGAGTAGGTCCCAGTGAAGGCCACTTTGGCCGCCGGAGGGCCAGCGGCGCTATTCAAGTCGAGCAAGCCATTGCTGATCCCCCCGCTGCCGTCGGCCGTAAATCTGCCGGCAATAAAGACAGGAGTTAAGTTGTTGTACCCGCTGAACGAGAAGGCGTAACTGTCGGTCAGAGCGGCATTGGTCAGGGCGGGGTTGATGGCCAAGACAAGAATCGGCGAGAGAGCCGTGGCGGGTGGTGTCGCCGAATCCTGTACCTTCAGGGTGATGCCAGATGTGCCGCTGGTTGTGGGCGTTCCCGAGATCAGACCTGTGCTGGCATTCAGCATCAAACCGCTGGGTAAGGTCCCGAGTATCGTCCAGGTGTACGGTGGGGTTCCGCCCGCGGCGCCCAGGGTGGCGCTGTAGGGCACCGACGCCGTGCCCGCCGGCAGCGCTTTGGTCGTTATCACCAACAGGCCGGAATTGATGTCAAGGGTCAAGTCAGCAGAAGCCGTGTTCATCAGGGTGTCGGTCACCTGCACCGTGATGGGGAAGCTGCCGCTCGCGGTGGGTGTCCCGGCGATTATGCCGGTGCCGCTTAGCGTCAAGCCCGCAGGCAACGATCCGGCAGTCACGCTCCATGAATAGGGCGGAACTCCGCCCGTGGCGGCCAGAGTCTTCGTGTAGAAGACGCCTTGCGTGCCGGGCAGTAACGAACTTGTCGTGACCTGGAGCGTCGGCGTCGTGTCGATCATGATGGTGAAGTCCGCCTTGGCCGTGACGGGAGTCCGTTCCGAGTCGGTCACTTGGACCATGATTGGGTAGCTGCCGGTGGTCGTAGGCGTTCCCGAGATCACACCGGTAGCGGCAGTCAGAGACAATCCAGGCGGTAAGGGCCCGGAGCCGGAGGCGAGTATCCACGTATAGGGAGCCGTTCCGCCCGTGGCTATGAGCTGCGAGTCGTAGAAGATGGCCACATTGCCATCCGGCAACGACGTGGTGGTAATGATGACAAATCCTTCGATGACGATGCTCAACATGGAAGAGGTCCCGGTGGCAGGTGGGCTCTCCGAATCAGCCACCTGGATGGTGAACGTCGAGGTTCCGAGGGTAGTAGGTGTCCCGGAAATCGTGGCCGTGCTATCGGGATTCGTGGTGAGCGTGAGTACAGGCGGGAGAGAACCGCTGGCAACGCTCCACGTATAGGGCAGCACTCCGCCGGTTGCAGTCAGGGTGGCGCTGTAGGGGATACTCACCTGGCCTCCCGGCAGCGAGGCTGGCGTGATCGATACCGCACCCCGGATGTTGATGCTCAGGTCCTTGGTCCCGGTGAGCGACTTTGCGTCCGTTACCTGCACGGTGAAGCTGACATTACCAATCGTGGTCGGGGTTCCGCTGATCACGCCGCCGATGCTCATGCTCAATCCGTCGGGCAGATTGCCGGAAGTAATACTGAAGGCAAAGGGCTGCGTTCCGGTTCCCCGGGTCACATGCACGGTGGCGTTATACTGAGCATTGACCGCGCCAGTAGGCAACGTCGCTTCAAAAATCACCGGCGGACTTGGCGGGGCGGGCTTAGAGCCACCACCGCACGCCGCCAGGAACACGCAGAGAATAAGTGCCAAACCCAGTGCTGCAAATGCCTTGTATGACCTCATCGGATCTCCTTGGGACCTTAGTATTGCGTGCTCCGGCCAACTCAAATCATATAAGCCGACTGGGCATTCTACACTTCGCAATCGGGAAAAACTGGAAGTGCAGTGTGAGAGACCAGCGTGCGTGCAACACGCTTCGACCAACGCGGATACAGCCGCACCGTGCGCGACGCTTCCATGACAAGAGTTGTTGGCATGGTAACTCTGCAAGGTCGATATGTGCGAGGGGAAAGTTGCTGAGGGCCAATTAGTCCTACTTCGTGCTTGTCATCCCGACCGAGGACTTCAGTCCGAGCGGAGGGACCTGCTTTCCCTCGTCAGGAATTGCAGCTTCATTCCGCCGAATCGAGCTTCAATTGCTCGACCGCAGCTCCGCGCGCCTTGGGCGCCTTCTTAAATGTCGCTTCCAACAATCGCGGATACTGTACTTGCGCCCCGCTCAACAACTGCTCGACGGTCAGAATCTGGATGCGCGGATAGGTGCCGGTGTCGAACGCCGACTCGTCTTTATAGAAGCCAGCTTCGGCGGCCTCTTTCAGCATGGGCTTGGTCGGCTCCTCCATCGTGATCAGCACCCCGATGGCGGCCTTCTCGCGCTCGATCACCCCGCGCAGATCGCGCACGTAGGCGACGTTAATGTTCTGCCCGGCTTTCACCGAAAAAATAATCTGCTTCGTCTTGCCGCTATTATCGACGTGGAAGTAGAGACGGCCATCAATGCCGCGATCCGCGCCTTTTCGTTCTTCTACCGGACGCGCGTCGACCAACCCCAGCGCCCAATATTGAAAGTGGGTGGGCTCGGTTTTCGCCAGCTCGCGGGCATCCGGCACAGACGTCGGTTCGCCAACCACTTCGTAGCTCTTGCGAATCTCGGGACCGAAGATGTCAGTCAACCGTGTCTTG
>DATCCF010000006.1:0-5985 GCA_036511435.1 Terriglobales bacterium
TTTTGGCCAGTTCCTCTCGACGATGAATCGTAAGTCGAGCATGATAGTGATAGTCCATTCGGTCTCCTGGCTCGCTTTTGCTTTGCAACATCAGCTTCCCAGTTCTTGGCCGAATGGACAACAACCTATTGAAACATCACACCTAGAGCCAACAGTCGTGTCACCAGCAGCCGTCTGGAGAGTAACCTGTTGACTTAGAGCAGTTTCAGAATTGGTGTAGTCCGGCGGGTACGGGGTCCTTCGACTCCTTGCTGCGCTGAAGCGCTGCTCCACTCTGTACACACAAGGGTGAAACTGCTCAGCGGGAGAATCTGTCAACCCTTCTAGAACGTATTACTTAATGGAACCGATCGAAAAAAGCCCGGTGACTCGTGACGCAGGGGACGAGATGCGGCTGGTAGCCCGCATCCGCGCCGGTGACCAGCAGGCGATGTCCGAGCTCTACGACCGGTATTCCAAGGTGGTTTATGCGGTGGCGCTACGCGTGCTCCAGGATGCGACCGGCGCGGAGGATGTGCTGCAGGACGTTTTCCTGCAGCTATGGCGAAATCCCGATGCCTTCGATGCCAGCCGGGGAAGCCTGGCCGCGTGGCTGGCGGTGATCGTGCGCCATCGCTCGATCGACCGGTTGCGCAAGCGGCGCCCAGAGACCGACATCGAGGATTGCGTCATCGCCAGCGGTCCCGATTTGCGGGATGAGACCGAGCGCACTCTGCTCATCGAAAAAGTTCGCGGCGCGCTCGACTTGATGAGTCCGGAGCAGCGCCAAGCCATGGAGTTGGCATTTTTTCAGGGCCTGACGCACACGGAAATAGCGGAGAAAACGGGCGAGCCGTTGGGCACGATAAAGACGCGCATTCGCAGTGGACTACAGCAATTGCGCGCCAAGTTTGCACCATGAAGACACACGACCAATTCGCGGAAGATCTGGCGCTTTACGCGCTGGATGAGCTGACCGGCAGCGAGCGCCAGGAACTGGAAGGCCACCTCGATACGTGCGCAGCATGCCGTCGCGAATTGCAGGCATTGCGCGGCGACCTGGGGCTGCTGGGCTTGTCGAGCAGCGGGCCACAACCTCCGGTGCGAAGTAAGGACCGATTGATGGGGGCCATCGCCGTCGAACCGCGTGGGGTTTCCTTGCCGGAACCTGCGCCTGCTCCCCGGCGAGGTCTGTGGGCAACCTTGGTTCCCGCCTTGGCAGCGTTGGGTCTATTGCTCGTCGTGGTCGTATTGGAACGCAACAACGGCCACATGAAAGATCAGCTCGCCGAGCTGGCTGGTCACAATCAGGACCAGGCGATTCAACTCGACCGTCTGAATGAGGAGATGAGGCTGCTCACGGCTCCCGACGCCGTTCACGTTTCGCTGAACCCTCAAAAGTCCCCCAACCAACCGAGTGGCACGGCGATCTTCAGTCCCTCGCGCAATCGAATGATGTTCATGGCAAGCAATCTTCCTCCGGTACCGACGGGCAAGGCTTACGAACTATGGATCATCCCGATGCAAGGTGCGCCCATGGCCGCGGGAGTTTTCAAGCCTGACGAGCACGGCAATGCCATGATGATGGACCACAAGATGCCTGCGGGGGTGGAAGCCAAGGCCTTCGCCATCACCGTGGAGAACGAAGAAGGTTCCGACAAGCCGACGTCGCCGATCATGCTGATGGGCGCGGTACCTGCGGGCGCGTAATCCACCGCGCTTCCACCTATTTCGGGGGTAATCCACATCATTTCCACAGGGACATCAGCAATCCCGCGTGAATCCTTCCTCACCTTCCTGCAAACTGGAGGCTAGATGGCCACCCCCGGGGATTTTGCGTATATCGTCAAGCAGCAGGCCGACATCGTCCGCATCGTGGGCGAGTACATGACGCTGCGCAAAAGCGGAGCGCAAAACTTCCAGGGCCTGTGCCCGTTTCACCAGGAAAAAACACCATCCTTCTCGGTGCATGCCTCGCGACAATTCTTCCACTGCTTTGGCTGCGGCGCCTCAGGCGACGTCTTCAGTTTCGTGCAGAAGATTGAGAACATCACCTTTCCGGAAGCGGTCCGCCTGATCGCCGAGAAACTCAAGATCCCTCTGCCCAAGATGAGCTACTCCTCGCCGGAAGAGGAGCGCCAGGCCGGTATGAGGGTCGGGCTGATCGAAATCCACGAGCGCGCCTGCAAATTCTTCCAGGAACAATTGCGCCGTCCAGAAGCCGCTCATGCGCGTGAGTATCTTGCTTCGCGCGGAATCGCCCCGGAAATCATTGCCGAGTTTCGTATGGGCTACGCGCCCGAGTCGGGCTTTCTGCTGCGCGACGCGCTGCGCGGGCAATATGACGAAGCATTGCTGCGCGAGTCAGGCCTGTTTTCCTGGAAAGACAAGGGCGACGAAGCTGCCGATCAGAATGCGGTGTTGTATTCCAAATTTCGCAACCGGGTGATGTTTCCCATCACCAACGAATCCGGGAAGGTGATCGCATTCACCGGCCGCACGCTCGCCAGCGACGAGAAGTCGGGGCCTAAATACCTGAACTCGCCGGAGACGCCGATCTACTCGAAGTCGCGGGTGCTGTTCAATCTCGACAAAGCCAAGGAGCCGATTCGCAAGCTGGAATACGCCATCCTGGTCGAAGGCCAGATGGATTGCATCTCGGTGTACACGGCGGGCTTTCGCAACGTAATCGCCAGCTCGGGCACGGCCTTCACCGAGTTGCAGGCCCGGCTGCTGGGGCGATTCAGCAAGAACATCGTGGTCAACTTCGATCCCGACACTGCCGGCGCTGCGGCGGCGGAGCGTTCGCTGGCGCTGTTGGTGAGCGAAGAGTTCCAGATCAAAGTTCTCACGTTGGAGGCCGGCTTCGATCCCGACCTGTACATTCGCCGCAAGGGAACGGCAGCGTATGGCGAGGCGCTTTCCCACTCGCAGAAATATTTCGATTACCTGATTGAGCGCTCGCGGGCGTTGTTTCCGGCTCGCACTCCCGAAGGCAAAGTGAAGGCCTTGAATTATCTGCTGCCGCACATTCAGCGCGTGCCCAGCCGCATCGTGCGCGACGAGTGGGCCAACGAAATCTCGCATCGGCTGGGAATCGAATCGGCGGTGCTGCGCCAGGAACTGCGTCACGCCGCAGGCACGCGTTCGGCGTCGCGGGTGAACGCTCCCAGGGCCATGATACTGACGGATGCCGAGCGGGTTTTGATCAGGGCGTTGGCCAGCCAGGAGTTGTCCCATAGTCCGGCAAGCGACCGCGAGGGCCAGGACCTCGACTTTGAGCCGGCGCGCCAGGCGCACTTTGCGCTTTCGCGAGAACGCCTGCACAGCGGATCGGGGGCTGAAAGTTTGATTGATTTCTTGTTGCTGGCACAAGAGCAGGGACTCGACCCGATGTCGCTTCCGCTGGAAGAAGACGCTCGCAGCCTGCTGGCGAGCGTGCTCATGGATGAACACGAAGAACTCACGCCCGAGTTGCTGGAAAGTTCCATCCGGTCGTTGCGGCGCCGGGTTTTTCGCCGGCAACTGGAAGACCTGCAGCAGCAATTGAAAGAGGCCGAGCGGCAACAGGATTCGGCATCGGCGGCGAGACTGCTCCAGGAACGGCTCAAGCTACGCCGCGCCATGACCACCATGGGGGAAGGCGCGTAATGGCGTTACCCAGAACGTAAGCCTTGAGTATGCGGTAGCCCACCCTTTCTCTGCGTGCAACAAAACTGCGGGGGCCCATCCTTTCGCCACTTTTGCGAAAGGGCGGGAGTGAAGAACCGTGGAGTCGTGCGGCTTCGTTGTAAGACTTACGTGCCATGCAATTTTGAAATTTGTGAAACTTATGTGATAAGCATGCAATGCCATCAATTGGCCATAGTAAACGATTTGCAGAATGCCATTTAAACGCGTTTACAGGCCCGTAGGCGAGACTTTGTGGCTTCGAACGACCCAAAGTACCTCCGAACCGTACATCGCTGCTGTAGAGGCCTCTAAGCGCGGAATCCCGAGCGGTCACAATTCGGATGCATATTCCCGATTTGGGCTGGATTCGCAACGCAAACGCGGTTTTGCAGGCTGCTGTGTACGGCACGCCGCTCAGGTGCTGATAGGCATTGGGCATTCGAAAGAAAGCCGGAGGGTTGACCTCCGGCTTGGGCACAGTGCGCAGCTTGAGTCTACAACTTCAGCACATTTTCGTAACTCTTGCTCAGCACTAGCCGACGACGAGGCAAGCTATTGAGCGGCGCTGACTGTAGTCCGTTTCCTATAACAGCGCAAGAATCTGCACTCTGCGTCCATTACCATGGTTAAGTATATGAATCTATTACGCCTATAATGGAACTAAAATTGCAGCCACTCAGGTGTAGCTTCGCGCAGTAAGGAATCTCAAACTCAATCCCCGGAGGAAACATGCGACAAAAAGCCCTGCTGGCCGTGATCGCTCTCGTAGTTCTGGTTGTGGGAGCACCGATGGCCTTCGCTGACACCAACCTTCTAACCAATGGCAGCTTTCAGAACGGCGATTTCAGTGGCTGGACTCAAGGCGGCGATTTCAGTTTCGTCCAAGTGGTAAGTGGTCCGTTCTATGTGTACGCTGGCAGCCAAGATGCTGACGGGTTTTACGCCACCATGGGCCCGGTGGGCACCGATTCAACCCTGAGCCAGACGTTTGCCACAACCGCTGGCGGCCAGTACACCATCAGCTTCTGGCTCGCCTCGGTTGGGGATAGTCCCAGCGATTTCAGTGTTTCCTGGGATGGCACCCCAATGCTCAGCCTGACCGACCCCAATACCGGGGTCAATTGGACGCAGTTCTCGTTCACTGAGACAGGAACCGGCAGCGACACCCTCCAATTCAGCTTCCGAGATGATCCGGCTTACATAGCCCTCGACAACGTTTCAGTTTCGCCGGTCGGTACGACGCCGGAGCCGAGCAGTCTGTTGCTGCTGGGAAGCGGTTTGCTGATGGTCGGTGGAGCGGTTCGCAGGAAATTCAAAGCGAATCGTTAAATAGGCACTCCCTATCGCCGGAGGTCACGGACAAAACTGTCTTGCGGCTCTTCGTTTCTGAGGCACCTGTTAAGGGTGCCTCAACTTTTTGCTGTGGAATTCATCGCTCAGGCGTCTGCTGAATTACCCGTTGTCCACGACGATTACCGCTACAATGAGGTATGCACAACTATCGTCTGGTGAGAGATCGTTCGGCTGTCCAGGTTTACGTGGATGGAATACCCAAAGTGACGGTTGACGCGAATCAAAGAAATGAATTGCGCAACTACATGGTGTCAACTGGCCTCACGCCCGCCGAGGTCAACCACAAGGTCCACGAACTATACATAACCAACACCACGGAATTCACGACCGGCCGTTGACCTTTGTCCGGCCCGCGCGCCGCGTTCCAGCTAGGATGGGTAGTGCCGGCCCATTTGAAGGGGCACGGCTTCACCGGCTGCTGAAAAACGCTGTGGGAGCCTTCTGGTGGGAGCCCCTGCTTTAGCAGGGGGAACTGGACTTTAGTCCAGCGGAAATGACAATTTCAGAAGCGTCAATTCCAAACGACCCACATGGGACATTACTTGTGCAACGCTCTTTAGCCACGGGCTTCTCGATCCCCGGCGCTAGAGCAGTTTCACTCCGGGTGTATTGGCATAAGGGTGGAGCACGCCTTTCAGGCGTGCACAACTGCCACCTGTTCCTGGACCGCGCTTCAGCGCCTGAGGTAATGTTTTGTTACCTCAGCGGCTGAAGCCGATTCAGCCCGAATCCTAACCTGCACCGCTGAAGCGGTGCTCCACCCTATACACCAAATGTGAAACTGCTCTAAAGCGCGTCATCTAGAGCATTTTCAGATTTATTGTAGACCATACCCGCAATGAGCGAACCAAGCTAAGGCGTTGTCGGCAGTAATGGCTCGCAGGGCTTCCGCGATGGCGCTCTCCAGAGCTTCCACGCTGCGGGCCTTGGCGGAGCGCAGCCACTGCTTGATCTTCGACTAGGCTTGCTCAATCGGGTTGA
>DATCCF010000007.1:0-14917 GCA_036511435.1 Terriglobales bacterium
GTTTGCCTTGCGTGTGTTTGTCTTCATATTTATCTACATCTGGGTCCGCGGCACGTTGCCGCGTTTCCGCTATGACCAGCTCATGGCCTTCGGCTGGAAGTTTCTTCTGCCGCTGGCCATCGCCAATATCGTCGTCACCAGCCTGGTCGTGGCGCTGAAGTGAAGCAGCAATTAGCAGATTGCGGTTTTCGGGTTCGAGAAGTTCCCTTATTTCACGGCTTGAGTCGTTTTTGCTAAGTGCCAAATGCTAAATGCCAAGTGCCTAAACGCCTTGGGATGAGTTGCACCCCGGCAAAGCAGTCTTGCCGGTAAACGGATAACCATGTTGCCTCTTATTCTCTTCTTCATTTTCGCGGCGCTGTGTGTGGGTGGGGCGATCAACCTGCTGGTGCAGAAGCACCCCATCAACAGCGCCCTGTCGTTGATCGTGGTGATGGGCTCCCTGGCCCTGATTTACCTGCTGCTGGGCGCGGAGTTCGTGGCCGCCGTGCAGGTCATCGTCTATGCCGGCGCCGTGATGGTGCTGTTCGTCTTTGTCATCATGCTGCTGAATGCCGGAGTGGAAGAGCGTACCGAGCATGCCAGCCGTGTTGCCATGGTGCTGGGTGTCCCGGGACTCATTATTGGACTGAGCATTGCAGTCTGGGTGGTGAGCCATCTCGCCGGGCTGGACCGCATCGCCATCGGCGGGCCGATGGTGACGAATGGCAGTGACGTGTTCGGCAATCCCCAAGCCATCGGGCGTCTGTTGTTCCGCGACTTCCTGTTGCCTTTCGAGGTGACGTCGCTGTTGATCCTGATCGCCATCATGGGCGCCGTGGTGCTGGCGCGGAGGGAGGAGTAAATGGTCCCTCTTTCCTATTATCTGGTGTTGAGCGCCATCCTGTTTGGCTGTGGAGTTGCCGGCTTCCTGATCAAGCGCAACATCATCACGATTTTCCTGTCGATTGAGCTGATGCTGAACGGCGTGAACCTTTCCTTCGTCGCTTTCGCCGCACAGCTTAAGTCGCTCGACGGTCACATTTTCGTGTTCTTCGTGATGGTGGTGGCTGCCGCGGAAGCGGCGGTGGGATTGGCCATCATCATCTCCGTGTTCCGTACCCGCGAGACCCTGAATGTGGATCGCGTGAACTTGCTGAAGCTGTAAGGGAACTCCGCGCCTGATACAGGAGCGCGCCGAGTATCCCGCGAGACAAGCTATGCACTTGTGGATCATTCCGTTACTGCCGCTGGCCGGCGCCGCCATCAACGGGCTGCTAGGCAAGCGCTTCTCCAGGGGATTGGTGACGACCATCGCGCTGGGCTCCACGGCGCTTGCGTTTGCCATGGCCTTGTGGGTGGCCGCGCAGTTTGCCGGTTTGCCGCCGGATCAGATTCCGCACATCGAGCGCTATGGCACCTGGCTGGGCGCGGGCTCGTTCTCGGCGGAGTTCGGCATTTATCTCGACCAGCTCTCGCTGGTCATGTTGCTGGTGGTCACCGGCGTTGGCTTCCTCATCCACGTTTATTCCGTCGGCTACATGGAGCATGAAGGCGGCTACTACCGCTATTTTTCCTATCTCAACCTCTTCATGTTCTTCATGCTCACCCTGGTGCTGGCGAACAATTACTTGCTGATGTTTGTGGGCTGGGAAGGCGTGGGCCTGGCGTCGTACTTGCTGATCGGATTCTGGTTCCTGAAGAAGTCGGCGGCGGACGCGGGCAAGAAAGCCTTCATCACCAACCGCGTCGGCGACTTCGGATTCCTGATTGCGCTCTTCCTGCTGATCAAGCACTTCGGCACACTACAGTACGACAGTCTGTGGCCGCTTATCGGTAAGTACCCAGCCGAGACTGCTGGTGCTGGCCTGTTGACGGCGATTGGCCTGCTGATGCTGATCGGCGCAACCGGTAAGTCCGCGCAGATTCCGCTGTATGTCTGGCTGCCGGACGCGATGGAAGGTCCCACGCCGGTTTCCGCACTGATTCACGCCGCGACCATGGTGACCGCGGGCGTGTACATGGTGGCCCGCTCGCATCTGGTGTTTAATCGCGCCCCCGATGCGGCGATAGCAGTCGCGATTATCGGCACGCTGACTGCGATCTTCGCTGCCTCCATCGGCATCGTGCAGACCGATATCAAGAAGGTGCTGGCGTATTCCACTATCTCGCAGCTCGGTTATATGTTCATGGCCTGCGGCGTGGCGGATTACGTCGGCGGTATCTTCCATCTCGTGACCCACGCCTTCTTCAAGGGACTACTGTTCCTGGCGGCGGGCTCGGTAATTCATGGCCTGGGCGGCGAGCAGGACATGCGCAACATGGGTGGCCTGCGAAAGTATCTCCCCTACACTTTCTGGTGCATGACAATCGCGACCTTTGCCATCGCCGGGTTGCCGCCCTTCGCCGGCTTCTTCTCCAAAGACCAGATTCTGTGGTCGGCCTGGAGCAGCGGCTATCGCGTCCTATGGCTGATCGGCGTCATCACCGCCGGCATGACCTCGTTCTACATGTTCCGGCTATGGTTCCTCACCTTCTTTGGCGAGTATCGCGGGCCGAATCCTGAGACGGCAGGCCACGGACACGATGCGGATGCGCAGCATGCAGGCCATGCCGGCGCAGTCCATGACGCGCAGGACGCACACGCTGGCGGCAGCCACGGACACGGTGCTCCGCACGAGAGCCCGTGGGTGATGGTCGTCCCGCTGATGATCCTTGCGCTGCTCTCGTTCGTTGGCGGATGGATTGGCGTTCCCCATTCGCTCCACGGCTCCGACCATTTTGGCAGCTTCCTTTCGCCGGTTTTCAGCGCGACGGCAGCAGCCGCTGAAAGCGCTGAAGAGCACGGTGAAGCCTCCACGGAGTTGGCGTTCACTGCTATCTCGGTAGCGGTCGGCTTGCTTGGATTGCTGGCCGCCTGGTGGCTGTACTACAAGCGGCCCGAGTTGCCCGCAAAGATGGCGAAGGCTGCTGGCGGGCTGTATACCTTCGTGCTCGAAAAATACAAAGTGGACGAACTCTACGGAGCGGTATTCATACAGCCGCTGATCGCACTGTCATTGAACGTGTTCTGGAAAGGCATCGATCGCGGGCTGATTGATGGCGCCGTGGACGGCGGCGCCGCCGGTGCGCGCGAAGTCTCCGATGAAATGCGGCACATGCAATCCGGCAATATCCGTTCCTACGCGGGCTGGGTCGCCGTCGGCGCGGCGGCGGTGATCGCCTTCATGGTGTGGAGGGGTGTGCGATGAATTTCATCAATACCAACATCCTCACCATCGTTGTGTTTCTGCCGCTGGCGGGAGCGATCCTGCTGGTGTTCTTCCCACGCCGTCATCGCGATATCCGCTGGTTCGCGCTGGCCGTCTCGCTGATCACCCTGCTCGCCTCGCTGCACCTGCCGTGGTACCTCGTTCGCGGGCAGAGCGGTTTCCAGTTCGAGCAGAACATCCCATGGATTGCGCACCCCAACATTCATTATCATCTCGGCATCGATGGCATCTCCATGTGGCTGGTCATCCTGACCACCTTCCTGATGCCGATGTGCGTGCTCATTTCGTGGAACTCCATCGGCGACCGGGTGAAGGAATTCTTCATCCTGATGCTGGTGCTCGAAACCGCGATGATCGGCGTGTTCGTCGCGCTCGACCTGTTCCTCTTCTACTTCTTCTGGGAAGCCACTCTCATTCCCATGGCGCTGATTATCGGCATGTACGGGCACGGACGGAAAATTTACGCCTCCGTGAAGTTCTTCCTGTACACCATGATCGCGTCGGTGTTCATGCTGGCGGCAATTCTATGGCTGTACGCGCGCACCGGCAGCTTTGACTTCGTGACCCTCCAGAACATGATTCAGGGCGGCCAGGTCCCCGGCTTTGGCAACGCAGCCTTCTGGCTTTTCCTCGGCTTCTTCGTGGCCTTCGCCGTGAAGGTGCCGCTCTTTCCGTTACACACCTGGCTGCCCGACGCGCACGTGGAAGCTCCCACCGCGGGCTCCGTGCTCCTGGCCGGCGTGCTGCTGAAGATGGGCACCTACGGTTTGTTGCGCTTCAGCCTGGGACTCTTTCCCGACCAAGCACGGCGCAACGCTCCCTGGATTATCGCGCTCGCCATCATCGGGATTATTTACGGCGCCCTGGTGGCCATGGTGCAGCCCAACATCAAGCGGCTGGTCGCCTACACCTCGGTCAGCCATCTCGGCTTCGTAGTGCTGGGCATTTTCAGCTTCACCCAGCTTGGAATGGATGGCGCGGTGTACCAGATGCTGAGCCACGGCATCTCCACCGGTGCGCTGTTCATGTTGCTGGGCATGATCTACGATCGCCGCCACACCTACGACATCGGCGAATACGGCGGTCTGGCCACGCCCATGCCGGTGTACGCAACCTTCTTCGCGTTCATCATGCTGTCGTCGGTGGGCTTGCCACTGCTGAATGGCTTTATCGGCGAGTTCCTGGTGCTGAGCGGCGCCTTCCAGGCGAAGCAGCTTTACGGCATTCTGGCGGCCACCGGCGTCATCTGGAGCGCGTGCTATCTGCTGTGGATGTATCAGCGCGTGTTCTTCGGAACCGTCACCAACCCGGCAAACAATTCCTTGCGCGATCTGGATGCTCGCGAGCGCGTTTCTTTGTGGCCGCTGGCGATCGCGGCGCTAGTCATGGGAGTTGCTCCCATGCTCTGGCTGCACTCGATTGATCCCGCTGTCGCCGCGGCGCTCAAGCAGTTCTCCAATGTTGTGCAGGCTCATGCCACACACGCTCCGGGGTCCTTATTACACGCCGATTTTGCGCGTAATGGGATGCAAGCTCTACTTCAGGTGATCGGACGATGATTCCGGCCGTTGACTATATTCGGATCCTTCCCGAGCTGGTGTTGAGCATCTTCGGCATCATTGTCATGATGGTGGACCCGGTCCTTCCAGAACAGGGATCGAAAAAGCCACTGGGCATCGTGGCGCTGGTGGGCACACTCGCCGCGCTGGCCGCGACCGCCTACCAGACGGGCTTTTATGGCGAAGCCTTTTACCACATGGTCAGGGTCGATACCTTCAGCGTGTTCTTCCATGTGGTCGTGCTGATGGTGTCGCTGGTCGTCATCCTCGCCTCGTATGACTACCTCGATGTGCAGGGTATCCGTGCCGGCGGCGAGTACTACGCTCTGATTCTCTTCGGCACAGTTGGCATGATGCTGATGTCCTCCGCGATTGAACTGGTGCTCATCTTCATCGCGCTGGAAATTTCTTCGATCTCGACTTACATCCTTGCGGGCATGCGCCGCCGCGCTGCGGAAAGTGCCGAGGCGTCGCTGAAGTATTTCCTGCTGGGCTCCTTCGCCACTGCGTTTTTCCTCTACGGCGTGGCCATGATCTACGGCGCCACTGGCACGACCAACATCTACAACATCGCGAACTTTCTGCGCACCCAACAGTCCACGCTGGCCTATCTCGCGGTGGGGCTGATGTTCGTCGGCTTGGGCTTCAAGGTGGCCTCGGCGCCCTTCCATGTGTGGACTCCCGACGTTTATGAAGGTTCGCCTGCGCCGGTGGTCGCACTGATGTCCACCGGCCCGAAAGCGGCAGCGTTTGCGGTGCTGTTGCGCGTGCTCTTCGCCACCGGCGCGCCCGGCTGGTTCTGGATGGTCTGGGTGTCGGCCGCGCTCTCCATGACGCTGGGCAACATCGGTGCGCTGGTGCAACAGAACGTCAAGCGGCTGCTGGCCTACTCCTCGATTGCCCACGCGGGATATCTGCTGGTCGCTTTCGCAGCCGGGCGGCAGGTCGGCATCTCTGCCGCCATGTTCTACGCCGCGTCCTATGCGGCGATGAACGTCGGCGCGTTTGCCGTGGTCAGCCATTTCGCGTCCGCCGGCGAGAAGTACGTCACTCTCGACGACTACGCCGGACTAGGACGCCGCTCGCCCGTGCTTGCCGCCATCCTCACCATCTTTCTGCTTTCGCTGATTGGCATTCCCGTCACCGGCGGCTTCTTCGCCAAGTTCTACGTCTTCTCCGCCGCACTGCAATCGAACCTGGTCTGGCTCACCATCATCGGCGTCATCAACAGTGCGATTGCCGCTTACTATTACCTGCGCATCATCGTCTATATGTACATGCGCGACGAACGGACCGAAGCTCCGGTGGCTCGCATCCCAGTGGGGCTGGGGATTGGATTGGCGATCAGCCTGATTGCGACCATCTACCTCGGCGTGCTACCCGGACGAGTGCTCGAGTACGCAATTCAAGGTGCGCAGGATTTGTTGAAGTAGTCCGCCCAACTCTCCACACACAAGTAACGGCACGGCTGAACAGTGTGTTGGGAAACCCCCTGCGGGGCGGTGTTTTGAAAGGGCACACCTTTAGGTGTGCCGGTAAGCCGGTTTATTTTTGTCATCCCTTCTTCAGCAGCCTGTTCAGCCATGCTGTGAAAACTGTGCCGTCCCTGAAGGGACTCGGATCTATCTCTCACTTACCCAGCACTCCGCCTGCGGCTCCGTGCTGGGCTAGACTATCCCGCGCCTACGGCGCTGGTGTTTTCGCCCGTCACGTCCTCTGGCAAATAAGAAGTTAGTCTAGAGCGGTTTAGTTATTTGTGTAGTCTAGGTGCCGCCGGCTGAAGCCGGCTCGGAGGTGAAGGATCAGCGGGAACGCGGCGCTGAAACGCCGCTCTACCCGTGCTCGCTCGACTACAGTAATTCTTAAACTGCTGTAGTCTGAAGTTTCTCACACACGCCCTGAACGCCGCCTATCATCAGCACCGAATTTCTCTGTGCCTCTGTGTCTCTGTGGTGAATTCCTCTTCACTCGACTGGGACCGCGATGTCCCGGTAGGCAAACACCACCACCGCCAATCCCCAGAACAACGCGGCTTCGAGCACTGCAATCACTACCGCACCCCAGTCCATGGTCCATCCCGCGCGAAAACGGAAGTGCAGAACGTCGAGCAATACCGGCAAGCCGGGAATCAAGCGGAACCATGGCCGATGTTCGGGATGCGCCAGTCCGGGCGCAGCGAACATCGTTACGGTGAGCGCAATCGCCAGGTACGGATTCAGAAACGTCGAGAAGAACAGGCCCACCGCGGCAGCTATGGCGGAGCCCGCTATCACTAACACCGCTACGAACCACACTCCGCCAGTCGGCAGCGCAGCGCGGTGTGCGAGCCAAGTGCAGCACGCCGCGAAAAGCACGGCATAGACAGCCGTCATCGTGAGAGTGCCGATCAGCACGGCCAGCAGGTATTCGCTCCGGCTGACGGCCTTCGACAAAACCAGCAGAATACGCCGCGATTTGCGTTCGTTGTGAATGGCATTGGCGGCGAGAAACGCGCTGAACGCGCAGATGTACACCGCTTGCTGCTGCACAAAAAATATGACGTCGTCCGGCGCCACGCGCTCCCGCCCAAAGCCCGCGGTCACCACCGTGGTGAAGACAATCCACACTGACAGGATCAGAATCGGCCAGCGGTTTTCGCGTACGAAATTCTGCGCGATCAGAGAGATCGCCATCATGCCCCTTTCCCTTCGGTCCACGAAACGAACACCTCTTCCAGGGTCCGGCGCAACGGATTTACGCTGAGCACTTCCCCGCCCAGCGCCCACACCCGCTCCAAGGCCTCGCGTTGCGACGCCGCCGGCACGGTGAACACAAGCTGTCCATCTCGAAGTTGCGAATGTTCGAAACTGTCAGCCGCTATTCCCCGCGCGGTAACCTCGTAATGGTCACGCGATACCAGCAGCTCCGCCGTGCGCCCAACTTTCACTAGCCGCCCCTTGTTCAGGATGCCGACGCGATGACAGATCAACTCGATCTCCGACAGCAAATGCGAACTTAGAAAGATGGTTTTGCCGGCGCGATTGGCTTCCAGCAAGAGCTCGCGCATCGAGACCCGCGCCAGCGGATCGAGCGCCGAAGTTGGCTCGTCAAGAATGAGCAGCTCGGGATCGTTGATCAGCGCCTGTGCCAGCCCGATGCGCTGCTGCATGCCACGGGAGAACTTGCCCACGTTGCGCCCGGCCTCCAGTTCGAGCTCGACTTCTCGCAGCACCTCATGGCACCGCTGTCGCAGCAGCGGCTCAGACATGCGATTGAGCGCGCCATAGAAGCGCAGCAGCTTGCCGGCGGGACGGTGATACAGGGCTACATTCTCGGCCAGAAATCCCACTCGCGCCCGCGTGGATGCGTTGCCAAACGGCTGCGCCAGCAGGCGGCCCGCGCCCGACGACGGGCGCATGAACCCGAGCGCGAGGTGAATGGCGGTGGTCTTCCCTGCCCCATTCGGCCCTAGGAAACCGAAGATCTCTCCCCGTTCCAGCGAGAGGCTGAAGCCGTCAAGGGCGCGCACCCGCCGACGCGACCATGGCACGCCATAGTCTTTGGTCACGTTCTCGTAATCCAACACTCCAGCCATAATGATCGATAAAGAAGGGTTTCGCACTAGCACAGACGGACGACGTAGCAACATCCCAAGCCGATTCCGCAGGACTGCTGGATTATTCGTCTGTTTCGGTAGCTGACAGCACGCTTTGAAGGGGCACGGCTTCACAGGCTGCGGAAAAAGTCGGAAAAGCAGATCCCTCGCGGGCTGAACTTTACCCCAACAAGCGCAAAAACGGCGCTCGTTGGGGACCCCTGTTCGCCCGCTCGTGATGACAAAAACAGAGAGCTCAGCGGCGCACCCTTCGGCAGGCTCAGGGCAGGATCTAAAGGTGCGCCCCTTCAAAACGCCCGCTGAAACCTACTTTTTCAGCAGCCTCTTCAGCCGTGCCTTTGCGTGTGCGTGGAGAGCTGGGCTTCAGCCCCTGAGGGAGCTCGCACTTCGTCTTAACAGCGAAGTCCCTCAGTGGCTAAAGCCACCATTAATGACGGCAGCTTACGGCACGGCTGAAGCCGTGCCCCTTCAAAGACGCCCGCACTACCCAAACTCAATCCTTCAGGATCTGGCGCGCGATGACCAGCCGCTGAATTTCACTGGTGCCTTCGCCGATAGTGCAGAGCTTGACGTCGCGGTAAAACTTCTCGGCGGGATAGTCCTTGATGAACCCGTAGCCGCCGTGAATCTGCAATCCTTCGTTGGCGCACTTCACCGCGACCTCGCTGCTATAGAGCTTCGCCATGGAAGACTCCAGCGTGGTCTTCATGCCGGCATCTTTCATCGCGGCCGCGCGATGAGTGAGCAGGCGGGCGGCGTCGATTTCCGTCGCCAGGTCGGCAAGCTTGAACGCGATTGCCTGGAACTCGCTGATCGCCTGGCCGAACTGCTTGCGCTCCTTGGAGTAGTTGAGCGCAGCTTCATAGGCGCCTTGCGCCATCCCCAGCCCCAGCGCGGCGATGGAGATGCGGCCGCCATCCAAAACCTTCATCGCGTCAACGAATCCCCGGCCTTCGTGACCCAGCAGATTTTCGGCGGGAATTTCGCAGTCTTCGAAGATCAACTCGGAGGTGTCGCTGGCCCGCAGACCCAGTTTGTTCTCCTTCTTGCCGGCGCGAAATCCCTTGGTTCCTTTCTCCACCACAAACGCCGACAGTCCATGGGTGCCCGCCGTCTTGTCTGTCACCGCAACCACGACCGCCACGTCAGCATAATGGCCATTGGTGATGAACGTCTTGGTGCCGTTCAGCACCCAGTTGTCACCGCGACGCACAGCGGAGCAACGCGCGCCGCCGGCATCCGAGCCCGCGCCCGGCTCCGTCAGGCCCCACGCGCCGAGGAATTCACCGGTGGCGAGCTTGGGAACATACTTCCGCTTCTGCTCTTCGTTGCCGGCAACGAAGATGTGATTGGAGCACAGCGAAGTATGCGCCGCCACGATGATGCCTACGGATCCGTCCACGCGCGATAGTTCTTCGATGGCGGTGACGTACTCGATGTAGCCCATGCCGGCGCCGCCGTACTCGGTGGGAAAGATGGTACCCATCAGTCCCAGCTTGCCCAGTTCCTTGACGGTCTCCAGCGGAAACGTACCGGGTTCGTCCCACTTCATCACGTTGGGCGCAATCTCGCGCTCCGCGAAGTCGCGCACCATTTTCTTTAATTGCAGTTGTTCGTCCGAGAGCTGGAAATCCAAGCAATACCTCCGAGTAGTGGAAACGCGGCAACGGTTTTTGAGTGGGTGCATCCGGCGGCGGCCGCACACAAAGTGGAAACAGGCGGTTATAACACAGGAGATGGAGTGAGGTGAAATCGCGCAAAGAGTAGTACTGTCCTAATTTCAATTCTCGGAAATTGGGGCTGGGGAAATCCGGAGCTGCGGAATCATGCGCCCCAGCAGCATCGGCCCCGACTGGCGTCACCGCGCAGGTTGTTGAAAGCGTGGAGAGGGGGATAGTGCCTTCCGAACAGCCGGGAATCTTTTTCCGGACCGGTGGGTAGATTTGTCGGGCGGTTGGGTCTTGGACGGATCAGAATCTGTAGGGACGGCCAAATTGCGAAGGCTGCCGTGCCTACGGCACTCGGAGTCCAATTCGAACCTTACCCAGCGCTTACGCGCTGGGCTACGATTATGTCGCCCTTTGGGCTAGTTTGTGCGCGACATAAAGTTGGACGTCCATATCCCGCGTTTTTTCGCAGTGTTAACGGGACACGCCTTACTTGCCCATCACCAGCTTGGCGATGGTCTGCAATTGCATGTTGGACGTGCCTTCGTAGATCTTGCCGATCTTCGAATCGCGGAAGAATTTCTCCACCGGGTAGTCCTTGGTAAAGCCGTAGCCGCCGTAGATCTCGACGCACAGCGACGCCACGCGCTCGGCAACCTGCGAGGTATAGAGCTTGGTCATGGCCGCTTCCTTCACGAAGTTCATGCCGGCGTCCTTCATGCGGGCGCAATTGTAGAGCAACATGCGGGCCGCCTCGATCTCGGTGGCCATCTGCGCAATCTGGAACTGGATGCCCTGGAACTCCGCGATGGCGCGGCCGAACTGCTTGCGTTCCTGGGCGTACTTGACGGCGAATTCCCACGCGCCATGCGCCAGTCCGAGCATCTGCGCGCCAATGCCGATGCGGCCTTCATTCAGCGTCTCGATGGCGATCTTGTAGCCCTTACCGGCATCGCCCAGAAGGTTGTGCTTGGGCACGCGGCAATCGTCCAGGATCAATTCGCAGGTGCTGGAAGCGCGAATGCCAAGCTTGTCTTCCTTCTTGCCGACGGTGAATCCGGGGAAATTCTTCTCCACGATGAAGGCGGTGATGCCCTTATATCCCGCGGCAGGATCGATCGTCGCCAGCAGGATGAAGACTCCCGCTTCCTTGCCATTGGTGATCCACAGCTTCTGGCCGTTGAGGACATACTCGTCGCCCTTCAACTCTGCCCTGGTTTGCAGCGCGAAGGCGTCGGAACCCGAGGCGGCTTCGCTCAACGCATAGGCGCCCACGGTGTCGCTGCACATGCGAGGCAGGTAGCGCTTCTTCTGCTCTTCCGTGGCCCAGCGCAGGAAAGCGTTGTTGACCAGCGTATTCTGCACGTCCACGATAACTCCGGCGGAAGGATCGACGCGTGAAAGTTCCTCCACCGCGAGGATCGCCTCGAAGAAGGTGCCGCCTCCTCCGCCGTATTGCTCGGGAACTTCAATGCCCATCAAACCCAACTGAAAGAATTGTTCAATGAGCTTGGGCTCGAAGACACCCTTCTCGTCCATCTCCTTGACGTGCGGCCGGACGCTCTCGTCGGCGAACTGGCGGACTGTGTCGCGGAAAAGTACTTCGTCTTCGGTAAGCGAAACCAACGGTGCGGGTGCGGAGGCGGCGAGCTTGGCAACGGCTTCTGACATGAGGGCAATCCTTCCAGATAGGGGTAGGAAACCTTTGATTTTAGCATTCGCGAAGGGCGGGCTTGCTGGTGGGACCAGAAAAGCTCGTCCCAGGCCGCGCGCAAGGGGTTGAGACCGACCGCGTCGCATAGCCGTCCACGTCTGTCGTCCCTACGGGACTCGGATCGATTTTCCAGCTTACCCAGCACTCCGCCTGCGGCTCCGTGCTGGGCTAAACTGAGCCGTCCCGCAGAGCGGGACTGGGGTTCTCTCAGCACAAGGATCGCCGCTAAGGCAGTTTCAGAGTGGCTGGATCCAGTGATGGCTGGAGGATGCCTTCACAGGCTGCGGAAAAAGTCCGCGCACAATCCGGGGAGTGTACTTCTGGGTGGGAGCCCCCGCATTTATGCGGGGGAAGGAGCGCTTCAGCGCTCCGGGAAACGTTCGCCTTCGATCCTGCGCTTTAGCGCCGGGCGGGAGAAATCCCGGGGCTAAAGCCCATCTTAAAAATGCAACGCTCTTCCGCTGGACTGAAGTCCAGCTCCCCCTGCTGAAGCAGGAGGCTTCCACCAATAAGCCTTCCCCAGAGGTTTCCGCAGCCCGTGAAGCCGACTCGAACTGACAAAGACAACCACTTCAACACCAGCCTGAAGAGAGTGTGTCGCAACCTCTGCCCGTCCCTACGGGACTCCGTCTCATTTCCCACTTTACCCAGCGCTAAAGCGCTGGGCTAAGCTCTTTCGCCCCATTCGGGGCTGGTTTCGGTATGCTTCCTTCTACTGCAGCACCCCGACACGTGGTCGCGACACAGTCCCTGAGGCCGGCTCTACCCGAACGGAAGCGGCCCGCCAACTGGGCGCTTATTCCACTTCATGCTGGGCGGTGTAGCCGTCGCGCGCCGCGATCGTGTACTTGACGTCGTGGTTCTTCTGGTCCTTGATGATGAGCGGCTTGTTATCCGGTCCAACCAGTTCCACCTTCAACTTGCGATAGGTGCCGTCTTGCTTGGGGTTGGTGGGCTTGTAGGTGATGGTGTATTGGTTACGAATCGCCTCGGCCACTTCCCGGAAAATATCCGGCAATTCACCCATCAGCCGCGGAGAATAGCTGCGGCCGCCGGTCATCCTGGCGAAGGTGTTCATCTGGTTCTTGGCCTGGGCATAGTCCATCATGGCCGGGGAAAGGTTGGAATTCATGGACGCCATTTGGCCTATCCACTCCACGTAGGCTTCACCGGTGCAGACGGTATAGATGGTCACGTTGGGCGTGGCCTTAATTTTCTTCAGAATTGTGTCGAGCGTGATCTTGCTGAAGGTATCGCGCCCGCTGGCGACCACTACCAACTCCTTGTGGCCGGGGATGCGATCCAGACGGTCCAGCGTGTCATACATGGCATCGAAGATGTTGGTCTCACGAAAGCCGGGAATGCGCAGCATGTTGAGCGCGCCGAAGACCGCTTGTTTGTCCTGGGTGAAGTCCAGCAGGATGTGCGTCTTCATGTCGAATTCCTCGACGGCGACCCAGTCCAGCGGCTGCAGGCTGGAGGCAAACGTGTACGAGGCATTCAGCGCGTCATACATGAAGTTGTAATTAGTGGATGCGAACTCCACCAACAGGACCGCGGTGATGGGCGCCTTGCTCATGGTGACGCTCTGGATTTGCTGCGGAACACCATCTTCGTAAATCTTGAAGTGTTCCTTGGCTACCTGTTCCGGCAAGGCCAGCGCGCGCCCGTCCTTCTGCAACACCCGGGCATCCACGGTCACCACCGGAACGTCAACGTGTAATGAGTATTGCGGATTGTCGGCAGGCTGTTTCGGCTTGGGCGGAGGCGGCGCTTCGTCCGTGTCCTTTTTCTTAGGCACGGCGATGGAGCCGGATTCGCCCGCTGGCCCTCCGGCTTCGGCAGGCATCTGCTCTTGCTGGCTCTTAGGCGGCTGCGATTGGGTTTGCGCCGCCGCATCGCTGCCGCCGGAGGATTGGGCGCGTCCCGGTATGGCAAAAGCCAGCACGCTCGCCACCAAGGCGATGACCACCATACTCAGAGGACTAAGAACAACAGGCGAAATACCGGGACGGTTAAGGTGTTTCTCAGAATACATCAGGATGCCTCTTGGGCCGGACTGTCTGTTAGTATAAATGCAATTTCAGACTCTTTGACTCGCTACGGTCCCAGAAAAGTGCCCAAGCGCTAACCTTGGGGCACTGCCGCAGTCAATTCACCCAGTTGTGGCTCCCCGTGAGCGGCGCTCTCGGGCGCAGGGGGGATTCGCCGATCTTGGTGGCAAAGCCGCACCGCGGCTTAAGGTAAGGGATGAGGAACATGTTGCGCAGCTTCGTCTCGTTGGTACTACTCTGCCTCGGTTCGCTGGCCGGCTTCGCGGCCGAAAAACCCAAAGTTCAAGTCATGCCCGAGGACCAGGTCAAGGCTGACATGCACGGTGTGGCGTATACCGTATTCGAAGGCGTCACCCCGGAACCGATGGACGTCGAAATCCTCGGGGTGCTGCGCAATATGGCTGGCCCGAAATCCGACGTCATCCTGGCGCGGCTGCACGGCAAGAAGGTCGAGTACTTCGGCGTGGTCGCTGGAATGAGCGGCAGCCCTGTCTACATTGACGGCAAACTGGTTGGCGCTATCGCTTATCGTATTGGCGAGTTTTCCAAAGAACCCATCGCCGGCATCACTCCGGCCAGCTCCATGCTCGAAATCGATGCCATGGACAAGACGCCCGCGCCGGAAGAGGCGTGGGGGCCAGCCGGGGAGAGGCAATCGGCAGCCCGAACTTCTGGACCCGGCTTGGGCAGCGCTCCGAATGAACCGGACGCAGGCTATGCGAACCTGCTGAAGCCCATCGAGACTCCGCTGGTCTTCACCGGATTCAGCGAAAACACTCTGCGGCTCTTCTCCAAGGATTTTGCCTCGGTCGGTGTTGTACCGGTCATGGGAGCGGGCTCGGTCAGCAACGACAAGCAGCCGGAACCGCTGGTGCCAGGCTCGGCAGTCAGCGCAATTCTGGTACGCGGCGACATGAACATTGCCGGCACGTGCACCGTCACCTATCTCGACGACACCCACCTGCTGGCATGCGGCCATCCATTGCTACAGTCCGGCAGCGTCGATATGCCGATGACTAAAGCGACGGTGCTGGCCACTCTGCCCTCGGCGGAGAACTCCTTCAAGATCGTCAATAC
>DATCCF010000008.1:0-5028 GCA_036511435.1 Terriglobales bacterium
GGCGCGAAAGATCGAAGATGGCTGCCAGGATTTGCTCTCGCTCCTCTTCGGTGGCCTGCGCCAGCAAGAACAGCACGCGCGCGCTGTGCTGTATGTATTTCGGCGAAAGCAGTTGCCGCTTCAGCAGATCCATGATGATCGGTGCTTTCGCCCGGTCAAAGCGTCCAGGATCGCCGCGCCGGTCCTGTTCGGCGAAGAACTCCGCGGTCCATTCGTTGTGATAATCCCACACCTTCTGGAACAGTTCCTTGGTGAAGCGGGTCCCCGCCCTGACCTGCTCGGTGCTCGGCGCCAGCACCACGCCGTCTTCGGTGAGCGCCGCCCGCTGAAAATACCCATCCTTGGCGATGACCGCCTGATGAGCAACCAGCGTCCACAGCCACGAAACGTCGATGCGGTAGGTGGCCAAATCGTTCATGAAGCGCTGCTTGAGTTCATAGTCGTCGATGGCGGCGGCGAAGTTGCCGTTCAGGATCTGGAAACCGTAGTTCGCGGCCATGTAGAACGCATGCTGGATGTGCTCGATTGTGATGTTGCCTCTCGGCACGCTGTAGATGGCGCTCCACAGCTCGGGAGTAAAGATCTTCTCCGGCATGTCCAACGCGTCCTTGCTAATGATGGTGGGTGTGATCCTGCCCTGCGCGTTCAGCAAGCCGCGTGATTCGAGCAGCGCCTGTTCCGAGTCCACCAAGCCACTGGCAACGGTGGGCACCGCTTTGCCATTTGCGTCCACCGTCTCGCGTGGCGCATCCAGCATCGCCTGCAATTCCGCCACGGGCGCGCGCAGCGGCCCATTTCCCGCGGCCACGTACGCGGGCTCCGGACTGGCAACCCAGCTTTGGCGATAGGCGTCGTAAAGCCGTCCCTTGACGCGTCCGGCAAGGACATCGTCGAGCGTAACCTGCCGGCCTGTGGGGATGGGCTCGTGGGGCACGAACATCAGTCCCAGCAGTCGCTCGCGGAGCTTGTCGATGGCGACCGCGCGCAGCGCCACCGGGTTATACCGCGAGCGGCCATAGGCATCGCTGGGGTGATAGATCATCACCGCCGCCATCCCGCCGATGGGCGCACCCTGCGTGAGTTCGCCATTCTTCATGCCTGCCATGAGCATGATGAGCGCGTTGTAGCGCTGGTAGGCGATCATGTTCGGCGAAGCCATGCCGATGGTTTGCGGATCGGGAAACACGCCGTTGGGGTCGTCTTTCCACATCTCGATGAGGCTGCCGAGATAGTCCCAGCGGCCGACATTGGTACCCAGCAGCCGCCGCCGGAAGACCCAGGCGATCGCCGGCAGATAACGGCCGCCATTGCCTTCCTCGTAGAGAATCTTGATCTTGAATGTGCCAGCCGGGACCCCGATGATTCCTTCCACCCGCGCCAGCAACTTCTCCACGATGAGCGCTTCCCCGGGCGTCTGCATCTTCGGGATGTAAAAATACACGCCCGTGCCCGCACTCTTCAGGGCCTCGTAGTTGTTCAACACCCAGAGAACGACCACCGCAATCAGGCCGGGGGCGGGTTGGCCATCGATGGTGACATGATCGTAGAGCACGTGAATGCTGGGCGGACGAACCAGGCGCGTGGGCCACTGCTGGGGCGGCGTGTTGATTTTGTAAGAGCGCTTGTTGTCCTTCTTCAGCACTTCGTAGGGCTTGCTGGCCCAGCGGCCTTGGAAAATGTCTTTGGCGTTCTGCAGGGCAGCAAACATTCCCACAGGCTGGCCCTTGGGTGTGCCCTGAGGCTGGAAGTGCGACGGCGAGGCGTCTTCAAAATCCGGCATGTTCATGGGCGCGGCGCTATTCAAAGCGTTGAACGCCATATCCAGCGGGTGCCAGGGACCGGTAAGCTCCAATCCGGGGTTTTTCAACGGATGCACGTCGGCGGGGATGGGTACTTCGTCGTTGAGCCGCCAGCGCCATTGGCTCTCGTGGCCTAGAAAGTTGTCGATCATGCCTTGTACAATCTGGCGAAATGTCCAAGAACGTCCCGTGACCGGGTCGTGGAACGTCTCCTCCCACGCCGGCCAGTCGTATTTGCTTTGCACCGGCTCGCCACTCTCGAGCAGTGCTCGTCGGGCGCTTAGGGCCTCGGCAATGGCAGGACGCAATTCGCGGGTGAGCGTCGCAAGCGTTTCTTCGACGTTGACATCTCGACCATTGATGTTCTTGGTTCCGAACAATTCTGGGAATTGCTGCAGAATATCTTCACGGATCATCGGCTCGCCTCCCACGTGGTTTTACAAGCCAGTGTAGTGCGCGCCTTCAGTCCGGTCAAAGTGTTGGAACTGCTTTGCAGTTTGAGGGGCGCTCACACCGCTGGCCGCGAGAATCCTGCACACAATCGCTCTCTGCCGCCCAGTGCGGATTCCGGGCTGTGCCTATCGTGGACGAGAAGGGCAAGCCGGTGGCGCACACGCCGGAATTCATTTCGCAGATCTTCGACGAGGAACTGAAGAAGCTGCTGGCCAATCCGCCGAAAGACGCGTTCGACAATCCGGAGCAATTCAAGATCGCGCGCAAGATTGCGGAGGCGATGATGATGATAAAGAATGGGGAGTTCGACCCGTTCTAGCTCAACCGCTGTGCAAGAAAGTAGCGCTTCGCAAAAGTCGACCTTCCATGGTTCTCCGCTGAGTGCTGAGTGCTTCTCCCCTTGCATTAACCCCCCTCAACGCGCCACAATAGATTCGTTCGATGCTTGTCACAGCGCTGTGTGAGCAAGCAGGCCGCGTCGGCGTAGGCGCGGTTCGTGTTTTTGTAACGCATGTGTCGTCCAGGTCATCGAATGAAGTGAGTCGTAAAGAAGCGTCAACCTGTAGCTTCAACATCCCCGTAGGTCGGGCCCGCCGCGGCGGGTAGTGGATCTACTGAAGCCGCGGGTCAGCTTTCAACATCCCCGTTCCGGGGCGTGAGATTCCGAATCGAAACGGAGCCGCGCGGCTGGGACTGAAGGCAGAGACAAAAAGTGGCTACAGCACCGATTATCGAAGCAGTATCCTGCTCGCTCGAAAACTATCTCGTACTTCCGGATAGCTCCATGGACGACCGCATTGCGGCCGCCAAAGCTACCTTGGGTAGCGAGTGCATCGTTCTTGGGCATCACTATCAACGCGATGAAGTCATCCGCTTCGCCGATTGCCGTGGCGATTCCTATCGCCTTTCGCAGATGGCGGCGCAGGCCAAGGGCAGCTACATCGTCTTCTGTGGCGTACACTTCATGGCGGAGAGCGCCGACATATTGGCGCGTCCGGGACAAGCGGTTGTCCTGCCCGATCTGAACGCCGGCTGCTCCATGGCCGACATGGCCGAGATCTCGCAGGTGGAAGACGCCTGGGAGCAGCTTGTCAATCTTGGCCTGACCGACGACGAGGGAAGCGGCATCACCCCGATCACCTACATGAACTCTACTGCGGCCATCAAGGCATTCTGCGGGGAGCGTGGAGGCATGGTCTGCACCTCCTCCAATGCCAAGGGCGCGTTCGAGTGGGCGCTCCGCCGCAATGGGAAGATTTTCTTCCTGCCCGATCAGCATCTGGGCCGAAACACCGGTTACGCCCGCGGCATTCCGTTGGATGAGATGGTGGTCTGGGACCCTTACATGTTGCAAGGCGGCCAGAACGCCGAGCGGTTGCGCAAAGCCAAAGTGATTTTATGGAAGGGCCATTGTTCGGTACACCAGCGTTTCCTGCCGGAGCATGTAGACAAGGTGCGCGCAAACTATCCCGGCATCCAAGTCATCGTTCATCCAGAGTGCCGCTGGGAGGTCTGCCAGAAGGCTGACGGCATCGGCTCAACCGACTACCTGATCAAGGTTGTGCGACAAGCACCCGCAGGATCGTCGTTTGCCATCGGGACGGAGATTCACCTGGTGAACCGCGTGGCGAAGGAGAATCCGGACAAGCGTGTCATCACGCTCGACGATTCGGGTTGTCTGTGTACCACAATGTTCCGCATATCGCCGCAACACCTATGCTGGGCGCTGGAAAACCTGGTGGATGGTAACGTT
Organism: Terriglobales bacterium; assembly: GCA_036511435.1. Taxonomy (GTDB): domain Bacteria; phylum Acidobacteriota; class Terriglobia; order Terriglobales; family Acidobacteriaceae; genus Bog-257. The sequence continues at coordinate 4,006 of DATCCF010000008.1, forward strand.
GTCAATCAGATCAAGGTAAAAGACAACGTGAAGAAGTGGGCACGCGTGGCGCTTGATAGAATGTTAGAGATACAGTGATTATTCGCAAACGTCCCCGGGAAAAGTATTGGCGCCGCATTCCGCGGTATTGGTCAGACCTGCGGGAGTATCGCCGTCGCATGGTGAATCGCTGCAAGGCATACAATCAAGCCAAGCTGGGAAGTATAGATATGGCACGCACGTTCACAGTTTCCGAAGCCGAGACCCTTTTGCCGGTGCTGGAGTCGCTGCTGCGCTCCGCCATGCAGGCCAAGGCGCTGATCGAAGAAGTTGATGGCGAGATGCAATCGCTGGCCAACCGCATCTTCATTAACGGCGGCACGCTGGTTGAGGTAGTCTCGGTTGCCCGCCGCAAGAGTGAGCGCGAGAAGGCGGTGCAGCGCGCCAAGGATGCCGTCGCCGAAATCGACGCCACCGGCGTCCAAGTTAAAGATCTCGATATCGGCCTGCTCGATTTTCCCTGCATCGTGGGCGATGAGGTCATCCTGCTCTGCTGGAAGCTGGGCGAAAAGAAGCTCACCCATTGGCATGGTACCGAGGAGGGTTTTGCCGGCCGCAAGCCCATTGACGATCGCATTCTCCGGGGCCAGAAGAAGAGCAACTGACGCCTCGCCATGATCCAGCTTTCTTCCGCCGGCAAACGCTTCGGTCCCAAACTCCTCTTCAATGACCTCGATTGGTTTATCACCCCGCGCGATCGTGTCGGGCTGGTGGGCGCCAACGGCACCGGCAAGTCAACTCTGCTCAAGATCCTTGGTGGGCTCGAATCGCTCGATTACGGCACCGTCACTCCTGCCAAGAACATGACCTTCGGCTATCTGCCGCAGGATGGTCTACAGCTCCCCGGCCGCACCGTGTTCGACGAATGCATGTCGGTGTTCAGCGACCTGCGCTCGCTGGAGCGGGAGATGGAAGAGTTGGCCCACAAGATGGGCGAACTGGACCACACTTCCAGTGAGTACGCGCAAGTGGCGAACCGCTACC
>DATCCF010000009.1:0-10325 GCA_036511435.1 Terriglobales bacterium
GGAGACGAAATCCCGCATCAGTTTGGCGCTGCAGATTTGCTCCTCGCTGAGCGGAACCGACGTGACAAAGTCCTTCATCTTCAGGTCGTCGATAAAGGGGTGACTGGCATCGAATCCACGCGGCGGCCGCGATAGTTTGTCCCCCTCAAGAATCAGCTTCTCCCGGACTTTGGCCCACTGCTCCATGTCGTGCGCAATAGCTGTCCGCACTCTGGTCAGAGCCCGATTGTCCGGATGCCAGATGCCTGCCGCAACGAAGCAACTGTCTGGCTCAAGGTGCAGATAGAAAACAGGCGCATGAGCATCCTTGCCGCTGGCATGAGAAAAGTGAATGCCGACGTGAGTTTTGAAAGGACGCCTGTCAGGTGAGAAGCGAGTGTCGCGATAGATACGAAACAGGGAGCCGCGGGTAGGCCGCGCATCGGCGACGAAGTGGGGACTGATCCTGCCCAGGTAGGGCGCAAACCCGCTGATGAACGACAGTGCTGGTTCGACAATGGACGTTTGGTATCGCGCCTTGTTCTTTGCGAACCACTCGCGCTCGTTGTGCCGCTTTAGCTGCCGCAGAAATACGAAGACTTCTGGGCCGAAGAAAGCCGTGTCAGCCATCAAAATCTCCCCGGTGCAAACGTCAGTTTACCGGCTTCGCTCCGCGTGCCTGTATCTCTCGCCAGACCAGCACTGCAAGCTGCACGGAATCGTAAATGGTCGCCTTCAACTTGGGGCTTGGCTGGATGGGCTCTCCCCGCAGCCGAATGGCTGCAATCAGGCAGGCGGCTATGAGCAGTGCACCACGTTCACGTTCTTCCGGCATGCCAGTCAGTGTAGGCGAATAAAAAGCGAATAGTCAAGCGCCGCGCTGAATTGCATAACTCCATGCCGCTGAAGGCCAGCGCTTCCCACTGTTCCGGTGGCGCCGTTCGGCAGATCTGAGTATGGTGGATACCTCTATGGAAAACGCTTGGGCGAGATCGGCGAGCGTTCGTAGCGTTGGGCTCTTGGTGCCTCGTTCCAGTTGGCCGATGTAGCGTTCGGTATATCCTAGATCGTGCGCCAACTTTGACTGGCTCCATCCGCGATCGACACGCAACCGGGTAATCTCAGCGCCGACAGCCTCACCTAACGTGCGGGACTCACGCTGTTTATCAGCACCAATCTTTTTGGGCACACCCCATAGTTGTCGTTTGACGCTAAATGATTGAGGAACTATAGTTCGTGGTTGCTTGAGGACGAGAATTTTCGCTTCGGAAATGAGGCGTCGGCTCGCGCCGTTTCGGCAGGAACCGAAGGTCAAGTCCGGCGGAAACGCTGATGACAAGTTGCTTTCGGTATCGGCGAAATCGACTAAAATAGGGCGGCAGGCAGCGGGCTCCGAAACGACGATCGACGACACTCAGCCCTGCGTCCCCATCCCAGGTACTCCGGCGTGAAGAAATCCAAACGCGAATCCGTGCGCGACTCGACCGCCCGACTTCAGCGGGCTGCCCGCGCGCGCGCTGACGAAGAGGCTCGCCGAATACCGTGGCAGCGGCTCCAGGAAGTTCGCAATCAATACATTGACTGGCAGGAGTTTAATCTCTGGGCTCGCTCGATCCTCGAAGCCGAAGAGCGGATCGTTGACTGGCTAGCCGAGATTCTCCAGAACCGCTGCCCGGGATTTCTTGAAACGGAAAAAACGCTCCCGCCCAAAGCAGTCAAGACCCGGCCTCTGGTCATGCGCCTGGAAGATTGGATTGAGGATCACGTCTTCGGCTTAGCCAAGCAGGAAGGCTCGTTCTTCGCAAGTACGTATTACGCAGTACGGGACCCGCGCTATCAGCGAGCCGAAGTGTGCTGGTCGGAGTGCACCGAGAAGTGGAAGAAAGCCAAACCGATCCAGTATCCGTTGTTCGAGGAGTGGAAAGGCATGGCGGCGCAATGTGACGAGACTGCTCATCTGACGGCGCGGGAGCGCAAGGCCAGGGCATCGGCGAAGTTGGTGCATCCTGATCGCCTCACCGAGGCTGCCACTCGTTACATGGATTGTGAGGCTCTTGCCTACTGGGCACGACAGGCGCTGGAGCGGGGATCAGAACCTCCCGCAGAGGTTGTACGTGAGCTGGAACGTCGTTGCCCAGGGTACTTGGACGCTGGGCTCAAGGCGCCGGCACAGGAGTCCAGTGCTGCTACACAAGAATGGCAGCGGCTGATGCTCTGGATCGCTGACCATTACTTCCAGGACGCGCAAACCGAGGGCTGGTTCGATGCCATTCTCATTCAAGTGCGGAGCCATCCGCGGGCCATTCGGACAATGGAATACGCCGACCACTGTGATGAGGTCTGGAGTTCGGATCTGCCGAGTCCTTATCCATCTTTTGAGGACTGGCGCCGGGAAGCCGATTCTTACGTGGACTTGGACGATTAGCCGTTCGGAGAAACCCAAAGATCCCGTCACTTTGTAGGTGAGTCACCCTTCGAATGGACTCAAGGGAATCTCTTTTGTCGCGTTCATTTGCAAAGTCAATCCTCTGGCGGGATCTGTAGCACTGCGGCAGCCTGGAGTCCCTGGGCAATTTCCGGCAGGATTCCCAGCCGTCCGTAAATCGGGCGGATGTGCGCGCGGATCTGCGGTAGCTTGCTTAGAAACCATCCCGCTCCGGCGATACAGCAAGCTCCGCCGATGGCCAGCGTGAATGGAGCCCCGATCCGTGCGGCGAGAATCCCGGCAAACAGGCTACCGAAAGGGGCGATTCCCTGGAACGCCATCGAGTAGAAGCTCATCACCCTACCGCGCTTGTCGTCCTCCACAATCGTCTGCAGGACTGTGTTGCTAGCAGCCATCTGCTGCATCATTCCAAACCCTGTCACCACCATCAGTAGCAGCGATAGCCACAACCAGTGGGAGAACGAAAACGCAATCAGGGCGCCACCAAAGATCGCAGCCATCGTCGGAATGACGCGCCCCAATCCCAGCACCGATTTGCGCGTGGCCAGCCACGTGGCGCTGAAGAGGGCTCCGACGCCCGATGCACCCATGAGAAAGCCGAGGGTGTGCGGTCCACCGTGCAGCACTTTGGCGGCAAATAATGGCATCAGGACGGTGTAGGGCATGCCCACCAGCGACACCAACGCTAGCAGTAGAAGGATCGAACGAATCGGCACGAAACCCGAGACATAACGCCAGCCTTCGGCGAGCTCCTGCAGCACCCTCCGTCTGACTTCGAACTCTTGCTTGACTACCATCTTCATCGCCAGCAGCGAGGCGATCACCGCGATATAGCTCACCCCGTCGATCAGGAAGCAGTACCCCTCGTTCGACATGGCGATGACAGCACCCGCGATCGAGGGACCGATCAGGCGCGAGGCATTCACCATGGATGAATTCAGTGCGATGGCATTGGGCAGGTCTTCGCGGTCCTCCACCATCTGGATGACGAACGCCTGTCGCGCCGGCATGTCGAATGCGTTAATTGCGCCCTGAAACAAGCTGAGAAGGATGATATCCGTGACCGTAATGCGATGGCTCAAAGCCAACGCCGCGAGCAGGAAGGACTGCACCATCGATAGAGTCTGCGTTAGCACCAGCACCCGATGGCGGTTCCAACGGTCAACCCATACTCCGGCAAACATGCCCAGCAGGAATATCGGAATTTGCCCCGAAAATCCCACCACACCAAGCAGGAACGCCGACTTGGTCAGCCGGTACACCAGCCAACTGCTGGCGATGCGCGTCATCCAGGTGCCAATCAGCGACACGGTCTGGCCGGTAAAGAACAGCAGATAATTGCGATGCCGCAGGGCACGAGTGGCAAACCGCCAATCGGAGCCTCCTGCGGCGTCGTTTGTCACTGGTAGCTGGCGGCGGCTGGACATGCGATCCGACAAACCCTAGCTACTTCAGGTACTGTTCCAGGAAAGAGTGGGTCAGGTCCCACGATAACTTCGCGGCCGCGGGATTGTAGCTGGAACGCTGATCGCAGAAAAATCCGTGATCCGCATCGGAGAATGTCACCTGCACTGATGGCTTCTTGGAAGCCTGCATTCCCTCCGCGACTTTCTGCCGATGCTCACTGGTGATGTGCTTATCCCGTCCTCCCCAGAAGAACAGCATCGGGGCGGAACTCTGTGCGGCACGGCCGACGGCATCGGCGAGCCCGCCTCCGTAGTAAGAAACCGCTGCCTTAACTGGGACAGTCGTGTTGGCCAGGAACGAGACCCGCCCTCCCATGCAATATCCGACGCAAACAATCCTGTCGCCCGCCCGTTCACGTATGAAGGCGTGGGTGGCTCGGATGTCGTTCTCCAGATCCTCAACTGTCAGTTGCCGCGCCAGAGCAATCGCAGGTGCCGAATCGTCATAACTGCCTTGGAATCCTGGCGCCGACCGGTGATAAAGTTCGGGAGCTATTGCCGCATATCCTGCCTGCGCGAAGCGTTCGGCTACTGACCGGATATGAGCATTCACGCCAAAGGCTTCTTGAAAGACCATCAAGCCCGCCTTGCCTTCGTCCTTCGCCGGCAAGGCAAGCCAAGCGCGCATCGTGCTACCGTCGGCAACGCTTAGCTCCACGTATTGCGATTGAGTATGGGACATGCCTTGAACCCCTCACTGCACGACCGCGGTTGAACCGTGAAGTTTCACTAAGTCTATAGCGGTTCCGCAACTCGTTCAGTCTACCTAGCGTCTTGTAGGTTTGTCGTGGTCGTGGTCTGGCAGATCCTGGAATGCCGGAAGTATGCGTTGCCGGCTATCTTCCTTCCACACTGACAGGCTCTGGTCACCAAGGCATGCTTTTGAACACCCGAAACGGTCGCGCCGTCGGTAACGGATTGTGAAACACCGTACTCGCTCACGAGCCACTTTGTCGTGGCCGGATTGATCAGCATCATGTTGATCTGGTCGCCGTGCTTCTTGCAGAATTCCTCAAACGCTCTGTCGGTAACAAATGTGTCAACGACCCGTAGCTGGCCAGCGCAAATCCAACTCTGCACTTGGGCGACGGTCGCGCCAATCAGGTCTGCTGCCCGTTCCCACATATATCCGTCTTCTCCCTTGAGCAGGGCCGCCGCCACTCTGTCGCGAACGGATGGCTCAAGAGATGCACGGTTTTTGTCGCAGAACACTGCCAGAGAGCTTGGGCTGATGCGGGGATCGCGCACTCTCAACATGCCGTTTCCGATTAGATACCTCAGTCGGACGGGACTGACATGCAACATCTTCCGCAATGCCCGCAGCGACCACCCGTCAGTCACCTTGGCACTCATCCCGAGCGCTCCAAGCCGGAAGCGAACCGCGCGGACGGAGCGGCCTAGGCGCTGAGCAATCTTTTTGACCGGTTCATAGCCAGCCAGGTTCAATAACCTGTCATCATCCGCCGGTGTCCAGGGGGCGGAGGCCCAGCGACGTGCGGCGACGCTTATTCCCGACCGTGTGGTTTTCCTAGATTTGCGCTCCGCATCAGCCGCCAGCTCGGTGGTCTTCTGCAGATAACGAATGCGCTGCCAGCACTGTCCCCGGCTCCATCCCGGGACAAGCTCAAGGATACGTGTGATTGCCGCACGCTTCTTTGCTGACCCTTGCTTGATTGCAGCGAGCAGCATCTGATCGATTGCCGCCAGTTCCGTCGTACACTTTCGGATAACCTTTTCCCCGCTATTCGACACGCCAACCTCGTGACAACAAGAGTCGGTTTCACAACGCAAATCCGGACTGCATCCGCCAGGGCCACACTAAGTCAGCACCCGGCAATAGTCCTCAGACGAGGTAGGCGACTATTTCTTCTGTAGGCGCGGTACTGAGCTATTCCTAATTACAGTGGGAACTGAACCGTTGACTGCGGCGCCGGCCGAGATCATCGAGCGAATGCGCCCGTCATTGTCAAGGGGGTGTGTCTCAATTCGAGGATCGTTTAGTGCTATGTCCTTCAGTGAATTTCCCCCACGTTAGTTGAAGGCAATTGCGGCGGCCACCACACGTTAAGTGAAAAAGCCCCCCCACATTGATTGAAGGAACATCTAGTCTAGGAAAAGTATTGAAAAAAATCAGAACATCGAATCTCGTCCCGACTTGATGTGCAATCTGACCAAGCTGCGCGAGGAAAAGAAGATGAGCGGCAGTACGCATGCTCAGCAAATCAGCCAAACGCGTGCTCGCCCCACCATTGTGGCGGCCAACAGGGAACTGCTGGATGCTCAGGTTTGTTGGCGCGGTAAAGTCAGATTTCAGTCTTGTTACAGATTGATGTGATAGGGCTCACAGACGTGGATGCAAGGGAACGAAATACTGTCACTAAATAGCCAGACATGTGTTGGCGTTCAAGATCAACCACTTCTGGGCCATTTGTATAAGTGGCACGGATGAGCCCCTCACGAGCACATATCGTCTGGTTCCGATGGTGCCGCGCGGTTGTGGCTGGAGAACCTTGAGCGACACGAGGGCTCTGCATGTCGAACTCGGAACTGAATCCTGAATGGGTGCTCTCCAATTCGCGACAGCTAGAGAACAACCCCGAACTCACCGAGATCGCGAGCCGACTTTGGCCGCGAGTAAGAGCTCACGCTCGCAGGCAACTTGCGAACCAGAATGCCGATGACAGCGAGACTTTGGCTGCTGAAGTTTGGGAGTCTGTGCTGCGTTCTGTTTCGAAGACCCTAGCGCGGCACCATGAGACGACTTCTACCGTACTCAATCTCGAGTCCTATTTATTTGGAGCTTTTCTTCATCGCTTTAATCGAGCATTGAAACGGGAGCGGAGAAGACAGGAAATTATCAAGCCGGTAGCTACCAGAGAGCTTGAGCAGCTTCCTGGGGCGAGGGACTGGAAGTCAGCCGATGGTATGGAACGTTCCCTGCAGGTTCAGGAAGTGATGGACAGCATGGATGCCTGGACTCGACGGGTCTTCGCCGCAAGACTCTATGGCTATACCTGGAAAGAGATAGCAGAACTGCATGAACTAAGCGAAAGCAAAGCAAAACTACGATTTCGGTATGCACTTCGTAGGCTTGCAGCTCGGTTGGGATATGGCAAATAACCAGAACGCGCCGGTTTCGCGTGACCGCAAACCGTCAGACCGCGAAGAAAAGCGCCTGCTTAAGGTCGTCGGACAAGAACTGGCGAGCGGGTTTCCCAATCCGCAGCGTAAAGACTGTCCTGACTCTGCCGTTCTTGAAGGTATCGCTTGCCGCAAGCTCCGACTCGCCGATGTTGAGCACTGGCTCGACCATCTCAGCTCGTGCAGCGCGTGTGTTCGGCAATTCAGTCGGTTACAGATGGAAGCCGCTAGGCGGCGGCACCGAACGATGGCGTCGATTGCGGTTGCTGCGGTTCTGCTTTTTGCCGTGACGGGATGGTTTTGGTTGAGCACGCACCCCAGGACGCCGACTGATACGGAGATATTGGATCTTCGCCCGCTGTCTGTACCTGGCGGTCAAGCTGCTGGTGTCGAAGGGCAACAAACGGTTGTGATTTACCGATGGGCCAAGCACTTGGTTGTGAACCTGCCCGCCCGGAGCGAACAAGGGGTTTCTGAGATCGCGATATTGAATGAGATGGGCACTGAGATTTTTACAACCAGTGCTACGGAGCAGATGGAACGTGACATTGTTTACGTCAAGATTGATGTTGACGTAAGCAGGTTTGAGCCGGGACGGTATGTTCTTGCGGTTCGACAACCGGGGCTCGCAGAGGCTCATTACCGTGTCCAGGTTCCTCAATGAGCAATATGACAGACCCCACAGCTTGCCGGCACGTTTTGAGCACCTGGCGCTCTGAGTGGAAAGGAGTTCCGCTGACGCTGCGCAAGCTGTGCCCCAACCAGGCACGCGTCTGCGAACGCCCAGCAACTTTCTTAGCCACGAGATCTCCTTGAAAGTGGGAATGCCACTTCAGGGAGACCATCAGAATTATGTGGAGTCCAAAAGTTTTAGAGCGGCGTTTGGACCATGCCCAAACGCGCCTTCAGGGTAGTTCCAAGACTGACGCTGCGCATCATAGACGACTGAGCTCCGCAAGCATCGAACTTTGCAGGAGCAGGTTAGCTTTCGGCCAGCCTACCGGAAGAAGCCGCATCTTAGAGGACATTCCCAGGCGGAGACAGAGGATTTGAACTGGAGCGTTGGTCCGAACACTAACGGAGTAGGCGCTCCAGGAGCGTTCGACCAACAGCTGAAGCTGGTCTACACTTGCCGCCCAGAGTATGGCGGCTAGGTCACCAATATGTAGGGAGCGTGTGGCGAAACTCCAACTGCAGGGGGACCCGGCTGCCTGTGTCTTCGCCAATCAAACTAAGCTTCTGTTGCCCCGTTTTCTTGCGAAGTCTGTCGCTGTCGGGGACGAGATCACGTTTCCGATTCCAGCACCAGATGCAGTGGGCCCGGAAATCCTCGTCACCAAGAATGCCGCCTCCGGACCGATCCGTTGCTTTTACCAGGCGCCAATCGGATACGTCACCCAGCCCAAGCAGGACAAACGAAATCAGCACTTCGTTTCTGCCGAGGTTCACCGGGGAGGCCTTGGCATGGGCACAATGTTCCTGCCCTGCGAGGCCCTGCGCGAGTACTTCTACCGCCTGCCACGTACGGTCGACAGAGTCGATCATCCCACCCTGTACGAGATCTTGCGTATACCGGCTAGCGCTTCGCCCTCCGAGCTTCGCGTGGCTTTCAAACTGCGCGATCTGGAGCTAAGAGCGGCGGGCGGGCGGCACAGTGAACGAGTGGCGCTGGAGCGGGCATTCAACATCGTTGGTCAGCCGGAACTGCGCGCTTGTTATGACGCGCTGCTCACCGATCCCGAAGCACCGGCCATATTTCCCTATGGTGGATTCGGCTCTCTTCTCGTGGCCGGCGAGCCTTCCCGAGACGGACAAACATTCTTTGCCCGCCGCATCCTCGCGTTTTCACCCGATCTCCGGCGCCGGCGGTTTCATGTGCCACTGCGCAAATGTGATTTCTATGACGACCGGGCGCTATGCCGCGACGTGCGCCGCAAGCTGGAGTTCTGGCTCGACCCGGTCGTCCTCCATACACTGTGGGACCGCACTTGGAACCAGTGGAAGCATCTGTTGGGGACAAAGATCGAGGTCGAGGGCACGTTCGTACAGAGCGGTAAGTACCGCAAACGCCGCGGCGAGTGGGAGCTCGTTACCTGGGAAACTGCGTTGCCGAGCCGGTTGGAGGTCAAACTGCCACCTGATTTCCAGCTGCAAATCGAATCTGCCAAAACTGCCTATCATCGTTTCGGCCAGTATTCGCGGGCTCTGGATCAGATCCGGCTGTGCTTGGAACATCGGGCGGTCGAGCGAGCGGAGCTGCAGCGAATGTGTTCCGAGCTGCATGTTCCCGGTGACTTTGATGTCGCCCAGATCAGCTGGCGCCCTGATTATGATCCATTCTTCTATCGCCAGCTCTCACGCCGCGCGCGCAGGATCTATCTGTTTCGGGAGGAATACATTTTCGACGTTGAGAAAGCCGTCGTCGTCGAAACCCCTCAGCTTGGCCACGCGACTTACGTCTTTGCCAAACCCCGGAGCATGGATACCTTTCTCGCTCTGTACACCAAGATCACGAAGGACGACATCCGGCGGAACCGCAACAATGCAGCCGAGCAGTTGGGCTTTCTGGGGCGCGTGATTCACGGCACCAACCCAAGAGCCTGGCTCAAGGAAGTCAGGCAGCCGGTAGGGGAGGGAATTGATTATGCAGCGGCCGTGGCGGAGTAAATTACGGTCCCATGCGTCCCCACTTTTGTGGCATTTAGTTTGGCGGCGCATTCCTGCGCACCAGTTGCTTTGCCCAGTCAAAGTGTAATCGGTGAAATAAAGTTAGGCGCCCGTATGCGGACTGGAATTCCGCTCGTCGGACGATGATGACGGCGGAGCTGTTTCCTTCTTCGGATGTGGCCCACGATGTCGAGCGGAACCCGGCACTCGCAGCAAGAACCTGGCAATCGTCTTGCCATTCAACTAGCGGTTGCGCGCGCCATGGTGGCGACAAATCGTGCGGATGTGGCGCGAAAACCACACCCCGCAGTCATTCTCGGCGGAAACCGAGTCACTGAATCCTGCAGGGAGCGAGTCGCTGCGTTGCTCAGTCGAAACCTGCCATGGACTCTGATTTGACGAATTAACTTTTTGGGCTAGAAATGCACTTCACGGGGCCTTCGTTCTGACCCCAACTTTGGAGTTGATTATGTTCATCCAACCCTCTCTAGAGCGGTTTAGTTATTTGTGTAGTCTAGGTGCCGCCGGCTGAAGCCGGCTCGGAGGTGAAGGATCAGCGGGAACGCGGCGCTGAAGCGCCGCTCTACCCGTGCTCGCTCGACTACAGTAATTCTTAAACTGCTCTA
>DATCCF010000010.1:0-9616 GCA_036511435.1 Terriglobales bacterium
CTTCGCTCATAGACCTGCAGAAGCTTGCAGCGCAAATCATCCGAATATGGTCGTGGCATGGCTGGGCTTGCGGAGATCGCCATCTGCAGCCTACTGCCTCCCCTCACTTTCGGATATAGCTTCTAAGGAACTGCTCTAAACTGAGCCGCGCCTACTTCCACCCCAGTTCGCACAAAGGCGGCGCGAGCTGGGGACCCCGGCTACGGCGCTGGATTTTCGGCTAATAAATTCCACTGGCAAATACCAAGTTTGGTTCTCACACACTCTGAAGGCCCGCACTACCCGTGCAGGAGGATCACCAATCGTCGAACCACTCTAGTTCGAGAAGCATGGTTCAGATCGGCCGCCCTGCTTCCGTCGGCACACATTCAAAAGGCGAAACCCCGCCTGGGGTAGCGGGGTTTCGGGTCGCGACCTGCGGTCGCGGTTCGTTGCGGGTAGTCAGGTAGGGGTAGTTGCAGCTAGATCTTTACCGCCAGTTCCATCAAACCCACGGCCATGGCAATCCAGAGCGCAAACGCTACCGTATTGAGAGCGAGGCGAATGGCGCCATTGTCGATCAGCCAGTTGTATTTCGCGTCCATAGCGATCTCCTTGATGAGCGGGCTTCCACTTCGACAATCGCAACTGCGCTATCGGGGACCCCGGAGGTTGCGCCCGGCGTGCCTTGCGGCGTCACCGGATCATGTTCTGCAGAGCTATATACGGGCGAACTCCAGAAAGGTTCCGTTACGATTTAGTGAATATTGGCGAGTTGCACGAATTCAGTGGCAAGCGCAGGTTGGGATGGTGCAAAGAGGTGGATGCGTGCGGGCCGCTAGAGTAGTTCCAGCTTGAGTAGTGCGGGCTTCAGGCCGCGGCCAAACCGTTCCCAGGATCGCGGGCTTTTAGCCCCGGACGTATCTCGTGGATACGGATTTTTTTGTCGTCGCAAGCGATTCCTGTCATACTCGAAAATTCAGAGGCAATTTTCAGTTATCTGCGCGCTGGTGGCGTTCCCGGCGCACCCGACGAGAGGGGGACATGCAGACTTCGAGCAAGGAAACGGTACAAGCCGCGAGCTCACCTAAAACAAATCATGCGGGAAGCCCAAGGACCGCCGGGAGTTTCGGTGCGGCAGCGATTCTGGCCGCCTTTTACTTCGCAACCAGTATTTATATCGCGTCCCATCGCGTCTTCTGGTTCGACGAACTCTTCACCATGCATATCGCGCGGCTGCCCGATATCAAAGCTATCTGGACGGCTCTCGGTCATGGTGCTGATTCTTTGCCACCAACCTACTACATGGTCGTCAGGTTGTTTGGCGACCTGTTTGGAAATAGCGAAGTCGCTGCCAGATTACCCTCCGCCCTGGCGTTGGCAGCCGGTTTGCTGCTGATCTTCGACTGTGCCCGGCGCCTGACCGATGGTTTGCACGGATTGATCGCTCTCTCTGTGGCCACCTGCTCATTTTTACCGTACTACGGCTACGAGGCCCGCTCGTACGCCCTCTACTTCATGCTTTCGGCGCTCGCCTTGTGGGTGTGGTTTTGCACCCGCGACGACAAGAAGTCGTCAGCCATTTTCTTCGGGGTTGTGCTGTGCTTGGGCGTGACCATGCACTATTACTTCGTTCTGTGCCTGGTGCCCTTTGCGATTTGGGAGATTCTTCGCGGAAAACGCGGCCAACTGGCCTCCCCAAAACTGATAGCCGGATTTGTGGGAGCCATTGTTCCGGCCGCGCTGCTGTCGCCCATCATCTTGTCGTTCTCTCACAAATTTTCGACTGGCTTCTGGAATCGTCCTTCGCTCGGCGAACTCAGGACAATCTTCCCGCAGCTATTCCCCGATGGCTTGTTTCTGCTCGTGCTGATCGTGATCTGGATTGTGTTGTCCGACTCCGAAAAGAAGAACGTCGCTTTGCAGCCCATGCAGGCCGGCGAGGTTATTGGCTGGTTATTTCTCGTCATTCCGTTGGTGGGCTTCCTTCTGGCGGAGTGGAAGACTAATGCATTCTTTAGCCGCTATTTCATTGGCGTGCTTCCAGGCGTGGGGGTCGCATTTTCCTGTTGGGTGTGGCGGCACTTCCGCAATGCCTCGATGGTGTCAGTTGGAATATTCCTGCTTCTTGCAGGATGGGGCATGGCGACACAGATGACCGTGGCGCGGCACCCGGAGTCGATTGAGGCCACGGGCATAAGGCCGTACCTGGAGTTGGAAAGTTCGTTGGCGATCGAGGGAAAGCGCTACTTTGTATTCTCGAATCCTCTTCTTTTCCTCGAGGCTCAGTACTATTCCAGTCACCCCGAGCAGTGCATTCTGCTGCTGCCTTCCGACTTCACCCAGGAGGTGGACCCCAGGCGCACTACCCCCGATCCCTATTTGCACCAGCGTCTGGAGTTGAACTTGTCGCAATATTATCCAATGCAATTTTGGAGAATCGACGACCTCCGGAAGCATGCCGCGGACGCAGCCTTGATTGAGGCGCCGCCGGACATCCTGAAGGAAGTGAAACAGGCTGGCTTCAGCGTTGAGATGCGGTTCTCGACGCCGCTGGTGGTCGCGTATCTGCACTGAAAGCCGCTCGATATTTGCGGCCTAACTCGACCGTGGTAGCGATTAGTACACGGGTGCGTGGGCCGGCTTCGCGCCGCGGGCCGGCGGTGTTCCGCAGGAAGCAGGGCGCCCCTAAGACGACCTGTTCCCCGGTCGCTCGCAGTTGCCAGCCAACTCCTAGCGCACGCTGCCGACGGCCCCGGCGGCGCCGCCGTTGGAGGCATTGCTATTGCCGTTCTGCTTCAGCCAGCCGGCCAGGTTGTTCTGCTGCTGGCCACGCAACTCAACGCAGCCGCTAATCGCCTCGATAGCTTCTCTTTGGTTGCGTTCCGTGCCTGGGAACGGGTGCTGCTGGAAGAACTGCTGCACCTCGTTCGCCTTCTGAGTGTCGCAGAAAGTCTGGGTTCCGTAGAGAAACACTCCCACCCCGCCCAATCCGGCGCCGGTCTTCTTCATCAGCTCGTCAAAATGCCCGCGCATGAAGTCCCACGCGGCGTTCTGGCTCGCGGGGTTTCTCAGCAGACCGATGAGGATGTACAGGTCCTGGCCTCGAACCTCCTGGGTCAGCGTCGAAGCAAGCGTTTGTTGGATCAGCGCGGGCTGGGGGAAGTCCGCCAAACCATAGAAGTACCGGTAGTACTCCTGGGGGGATTTCACCTTTTGCATCTGCGCCTTGAACTGATTGTAGAGTTCGGTATCGCCATGATGAGCGGCCACTGAAACTACAGCGCCCGCCAGCGTGGGATCGATCGAAGCCGGGTCCTTCATGTACTGCTGCACCATGGTACGTGCCTGCTGAATGACCTCCGGATCGTTGGCGTCGTTTCCCAGACCCTCAAACAGGATGGCACGTTTCTGCTTTTGTTCCGGCGTGTCATCCGGACGAGCGGTGTAGCCCAGTTGTTGCAAAACCGGAGAAAATGCACCGCGGAGCCATGCTTGGAACGCGGGCCGATCGGCGTCGCTTACGAGGTGCTCTTCAATAAAGTTAAGGTTGTGTCCGAAAGACTGGAGCAGCACGCTGCCCGGCGTGTTCTTTAACTGGTCGCCCAATGCAAGATAGTCGCCAACGTTGTGCTGCCCAACGCGCATTAGGGCCCACTCGTTACCCATCAGCGCGATACGCTCGTCCGGAGTAAGGCCCTTTTCCCCCGCGCTGCCCAGTTGGCGCATGGCGGCGTCGTCGTAGTCGAAGCGATAGTAGCCCTGTGCGCCGGCATCGGGGAAAACGAACTTGGAGCAGCCCTTCAACTTGAACTGCTGTTGCCGCTCGGTGAGCAGGAAGCATTGCGGTTGACCCGCGCCGCTCTCGCTAACGCCCTTGGCGCAAATGGGAATCTGCCAGATCTGGTCGTTGGGCTGTTGAAACTCTTGCGGGGTATTGAAATAGCGTTTTTGCGAGATGTCCAGCTTGGTGTTGCCGCCTTCGCACTTTTCTTCGACTCCCACATACGGGGCGCCAGGTTGCATAACGAAGGCCGGCATGATCTTGTCCACAGGCTTCTTGGAGCTGCGCGCCATGGCGTTCCAGAAATCGGCGGCGGTGGCATTGCCGTAGGCATGCTCCTTCAGGTAGAGGTTGACACCCGCGCGGAAGGTGTCATGCCCAAGATACGATTCGAGCATGTGCAGCACCGACGCCGTCTTGCCGTAGGCAATGCCGTCAAAGAGGGTCTCGATCTCTGCACGCGTCTCGGCTTCCTGGTGAATGGGACGCGTGTTCTTTACCGAGTCAACACTGAGGGACCGATCGATGCCCTCAACCACGTTCTGGGACAACATCCACTCCGGTTTCCATTGTTCGAGAGGGTACGGTGTCATCCAGGTGGCAAAGCCTTCATTGAGCCAGATGTCGTCCCACCACGCAGCGGTGACCAGATCGCCGAACCACTGGTGTGCAACTTCGTGGGCGATGACCTCGGCAACTTCCTGTTTGGCGCCGACAGATGCGGTCTTATCGTCGATGAGCAGCGCCGTCTCGCGGTAAATGATGGCGCCCCAATTCTCCATGGCGCCGGCCTGGAAGTCAGGCACCGCAATGTTGTCCAACTTAGGCAACGGATACTTGATTCCGTAGTAGTTGTTGTAATAGTGGAGAATCGCCTTGGTGGCCTTCAGCGGGAAGTGGGTCAGGTTTTCCTTGTCCGGAACCGCGCACACGCTGACTTTGACACCGTCCACCTGATCGGAAGCGCACTTCCAATCGCCCACGGTCAGCGCCACCAGATAGCTCGACATCTTGGGCGAGGTGGAGAATTTTATGGTGTGCTGGTTGCCGGGTCCGGGAGTGTCGGAAACAATCTCGCCGTTGGAGATCGCTGTGTCACCTTTATCTATGATCGCAGTGAGGTCAAACGTTGCCTTGTAAGACGGCTCGTCAAAGCACGGAAAAGCCACCCGCGCGTCGGTGGACTCCATCTGCGACACTTCGTACTTCTTACCCTTGTAGGTGCTCAGGTAGAAGCCCCGCAGTTTGTCGTTGAGATGCCCGGTGTATTTGATGTGTACGTTCGCTGCTCCCGCCGGAAGCTCGTTGTCCACGGTGAAGGTCGCCATTTCGTTTTTCTCATCGCTGGAAACCTTGGCCGTCTGGGTCTGTCCGCCCGCAGTCACGGTCACATCGTGAAAATCAATTTCCACCGCATTCAGCGTGATGGTCCTGGTGGGCTTGGCAAGCTTGAGATCGATGGTCTCGTCGCCGTCGTACGAGTTGGCCGGGAAGTTGATGTTAATGGTGAGCGCGTAATGGTCGGGAGACGCACCGCCGGGAAGGCGTTGCGCGACAGCGGTGCAGCAGGCCAGCAGGCCAGCCGCAAATACAAGCAGGGTTCGTTTCATAGCACACTCTCGAGGAAGTTAAGATGCCCCAACAATTACGAAAGGAGATACGCGCAGAACCCGGTCCCAGTTCCGCGAGGGTCGCACTTTTGTTGGACGAGTGTACCAAAAATGGGTGAGCAGACGGTCTGAGACGCTTTGGAGCTGGGTTGAAGTGGCCGCACGAAGGGACGAGTGGATCGTCGAGGGGGCATGATTCGTGGCGCACGGTCGGCTGATTCATGCAACCGCTTGCCGAATACCGTTCAGGAATGTTTCACGGCAGCGGTTTATTCCAAACCAGTACGCCAGCTCCCGATAATCCTGCGCATCGAAAATCGCTACGTCGGCGTCTTTGCCCGGCTCGAGACTTCCCTTCCTCCCCTGCAGTTGCAGCGCGCAAGCTCCGTTGTAGGTTGCGGCGACGAGCGCCTCCGCCGGCGACATCTTCATGTGCGTACACGCTACCGACAGCACGAACGGCATGGAAGCGGTTGGCGAGGTACCCGGGTTGTAATCGGTCGCCAATGAGACCGCGACTCCGGCGTCCAGCAATTTTCGCGCAGGTGGAAAGCTTTCCAGACCGAGGAAATAGTTGGCTGCGGGAAGCAAGGTCGCGACCGTGTCCAGCTTCGACAAAGCGGCAACATCTTCGTCGCTGATGAAGTCAAGGTGATCGAGCGAGGCCGGATGGAATTCGAGGAGGGGAGCGAGTTGCGCCGGGGTGAGCTGGCACACATGGGCCCGCACTCCCAGGTTGTGATCGACCGCGGTGCGCAAGATACGTTGCGACTGCTCCATGGTGAACGCGCCGCGCTCGCAGAAGACATCAACGTAAGCGGCGAGCTTCAGCTTGGCGGCGGTGGGAATCATGTCTTCGCAGATGATGCGGACGTATTCCTCTGGATTTTCGCGGTGTTCCGGCGGGACCACATGGGCGGCCAGCAAGGTTGGCGCCACCGTACCCGGCCACTGATGCGAAGCCTCGCGAATCGCCTCCAACGATTTCATCTCGGCGGCGAAGTTCAGGCCGTAGCCGGATTTGCACTCGACTGTGGTCGTGCCGTGTTCGGCCATCTCGTCGAGCGCGCGCAGGACATGAGCGGCCAGCGTCTCCTGCGAAGCGTCGCGCACACCGCGCAGGCTGGCGCGAATACCGCCGCCAGCATCGGCAATCTCTTCATACGATGCGCCGGCAATGCGCTTCTCGAAGTCAATCAGGCGGGGTGCGGTAAAGACCGGATGCGTGTGCGAGTCAACAAAGCCGGGGAGCACGACCTTGCCGGAGCAATCGATCTCGTCAACGTGTGCCACCTTCGCCGTGAAAAGTTCGTGCTTCGCGACCTCGTCAGTCGTACCGACGGCCACGATCTTGCCGTCGGCGATGAGCACCGCGCCGTCTTCGACGATGCCGAGTTCGCGCATCTCCGCGCCACGGCGCGGACCGGAATCGCCGGAGGGAGCGCGCAGGGTCAGGAGTTGAGTGGCGTTGGTGAGGAAGGTCATGGAAGAACCACCACGAATCGGGCCAAAGAGCTGAAGCCTGATCGCTGAGGGTCTATACCTAGTCAACGAGATCCCGCAACCATCGCCTTAGATCCCCTAACAATGCCCCTGAGCTCGCAAATCTCGTCATCATTAAGCGGATTGGGCTTGCGAGTGTGAG
Source organism: Terriglobales bacterium (assembly GCA_036511435.1). Lineage (GTDB taxonomy): Bacteria > Acidobacteriota > Terriglobia > Terriglobales > Acidobacteriaceae > Bog-257. The sequence goes on from DATCCF010000010.1 coordinate 7,019, forward strand.
AAATCCGATGACAGGTTGGACAAAGACACATTAGCTCATCTATTCCTGTTATTCGGATGCCCTGGCCATTAGCGAGGGGATACCTATGGTGACAGTCGATGATGAAGGTTCGGTTCACCTCTAGCCGGAATCCACAAGCCTGGCAGGCGTGATCATCTTTTCGCTTGCGCTCTGCAATCAGGTAGGAATTGCGCTGCCGAAACGTGACCGAACGATCCTGCTGGCATCCTTCCTCAGCCTCACGATCTGTATTCTTCGAGGCAGCCTCTTGTCCCCAGTAGTGCCAACAGGCTTCCTTTGCTTCGTCGTGAGAATGATAGGTTACAGTACGCTTCGCTTGTTTCTCCAGACCGCGTTTTGTTTTTTCCCAATTGTCGGCCGACACGCGCTTGCGCTTAGTTACAACTAGCTCATTGAGTGGCGGCCTGTTGTGCATGATCTCAAAAACGGATATAGGGAAGACGATCCCCGCAATCTGATGACCTCGCGCCTGCCCCCATTTCTCACGCGAAATCTTTCTCCACAGTTCCTTGTATGAGATCAGGAGTGCTCTGTCTGTCTTGAGATGGCCGCTGGCAACTTGAATCAGCATTTTTCGCACTTTAATCTGCGTGCTGTTTAATGTAACTGACACGTGGTCCCCCCCCGCAGAGATAGCTCCTCAACTCGGACTAAAGTCCTCAGTCGATATTGTTAATGGCTTGAATGGTGAGCATGGGCGTAAGCTACTCTTCTCCATTTTTCACTTCACCTTACAGTCCGACACCTGCCGAATCGCCTCCTCTAAACCGGATACGTAAAAAGTCGCCACCTGAGTCGCACCGGTAGATGCCGTGTACTGAACCATAAATCGATTTACCGCCATCAATTTCTTGACCAAACCCTTGCTACTCATCCCGATTCCCTGCCACGCTTGCATAATTCTAGGCTCGACCAACACCCACTCATAAGCTCCCGTCGCCTTGTTTGAATCGAACCTCATGTGGACGTTAGTCGTAGAGTAGCCGACCCAATGACTGATTACACCCTCATCAATACGACCGGTCACAGCAGGCATATAATTCGGCGCATTTGCAAAAACTGCAACTTCCACCTTGTTATTAGTGCAAGTGATAGCGAGCGCCACCCCTTCCGCATCCTCTTTCGTAAAACCTTCGGCCGGTGTCATAATCAAAGTAAGTTTCTGGTCAGTCATTGGGGCCGTCTCAGACTTGATTGTCCAATGTTGAGCCTGTCCAAAAGCGGGAGAGGTCATCAACGCAAGTAACAACGTGACAAGCTTCGTCTTCGACATAGCGTTTCTCCCTTGCCGAAAGTTTTACCACCGCCCCGCGCCCCGTGTTGCTCGTTGCTGATTGCTATCTCTCCATCGGCACCTTGATTCCCTTTTCCTGCGCAAACGTCTTCGCCGCCTCGTAACCTGCGTCCACGTGTCGTGCAACTCCGATCCCCGGATCATTCGTCAGCACACGCTCAATGCGCTTCGCCATGGCATCGGTACCGTCAGCCACGGTTACTTGCCCTGCATGTTGCGAGTAGCCGATGCCTACGCCCCCGCCATTGTGAATCGATACCCATGACGCGCCACTCGCGGTATTCAGTAAAGCATTCAGCAACGGCCAGTCGGCGATGGCATCGCTGCCGTCCTTCATGGACTCGGTTTCGCGGAATGGCGACGCGACCGAGCCGCAATCCAGGTGATCGCGGCCCATCACGATCGGCGCCTTGATTTTTCCCTTCTTCACCAGGTCGTTGATCGCCAATCCAAATTGCGCACGCTCGCCGTAACCCAGCCAGCAGATGCGCGAGGGGAATCCCTGGAACTTGATCCGTTTGCGCGCCAGGTCGATCCAGCGGCTGAGGATCTTATTCTGCGGAAACATCTCCAACACCAGATCGTCGGTGGTGTGGATGTCTGCCGGATCGCCCGAGAGCGCCACCCAGCGGAACGGTCCGCGCCCCTCGCAGAACAGCGGGCGAATGTACGCGGGTACGAATCCGGGAAAGTCGTAAGCGTTCTTCACCCCGTGCTCGAAGGCGAAGGTGCGAATGTTGTTGCCGTAATCGAAGGTGATCGAGCCCATCTTCTGCAGCTTGAGCATGCCTTCAACGTGCCGCGCCATAGTGTCGAGCGAACGCTCGACGTAGGCCTTGGGATCGTCCTTGCGCAGCGCCAGCGCCTCTTCCAGCGACATGCCACTGGGTACATAGCCGTTTAGCGGATCGTGTGCCGAGGTCTGATCGGTGAGGATGTCAGGCACGACGCCGCGCTCAGCTAGCTCGGGAATAATGTCGCCGCAATTGCCGACCAGCCCGACGGAGATGTTCTCCTTCTTGCGCACCGCATTCTTCAGGATGCGCAACGCCTCGTCAAGCGAGTTCACCATGAAGTCGCAATAGCCGGTGCGCAGGCGTTTCTTGATGCGCTCGGGATCGACCTCGATGCCGAGGTAGCATGCGCCTGTCATGGTCGCGGCCAGCGGTTGCGCGCCGCTCATGCCGCCCATGCCGCCGGAGACGATCAGCTTGCCTTCGAGATTGCCACCCAGATGCTTCTCGCCCGCGGCGGAGAACGTCTCGAACGTACCTTGAATGATT
>DATCCF010000011.1:0-8040 GCA_036511435.1 Terriglobales bacterium
TTAGCAGTTGCAGGTTGGGCAGCTTCACGTTACCGCGCTGCCGGGGAAGACTGGAGGCAATATGCTGGTACTGCGCTTCGGTGATCTCCATGCATCGCAGCATATCACAGAATTACGAATTAGTGTTAACAGGCCCTAGTCAACCCAGCGCATCAACCCCCGAAATGTCCCAAGGCGTGGCGCTTCCGGCTCGATGTTGCGAGCTACTCCTTGTCGTATACATCCACCTCTTTTTCCATCGACTTGCCCATAACCCAGGAGGTATCCGTAAGTTCAGAATCCTTACATGTTTTTCCGATCTGAAATAAAACTTTGGGTGCCCCATCCTTTCGCCGGAGTTGCGAAAAGGTGGGACCGAAGCAGTCGGTGGTTAGTTTCCGAAGACAACGAGGCTCTGAGACACACTCGTGCTCCCAAACACCAAGGCCGGCTTCCTTGTGGAAGGCCGGCCCTGTTGCGGAGGAGAGAAAGCAATCTTCAGAATGTCGTCAGCGCCCTGCCTGGCTCGCGCCACGTATAGGAGCCGAGCATCTTGAGGTAGTTCCCGCGGAGGAACGCCGCCGGACTTTCGATGTTCACCAGGCTCATGCTGCCCCGCATCTGCTTCACCGAGACATACTCGTGCTCTTCCATCCAGCGCTCCATGCCTGCCAGCACCACGCCGATGTGCTCGATGCCGTACTTCAGCAGCGCCGATGTCATCATGGCCACGTGCGCGCCCGCCATCATGGATTTCAGCACGTCGCTGGCGTCGTGAACGCCGCCGGTGATGGCGATGTAGGTTTCGACCTGGTGATACAGGATGGCGGCCCAGTGGAGACGGAGACGCAGCTCATGCGGACTGCTCAGTACCAGGTTTGGCACTACCTCCATCTCCTCCAGGTCGAAGTCGGGCTGATAGAAACGATTAAAGATCACGACACCGTCGGCGCCGGCTTCCGACAAACGCTTGACGAAGTGGGCGCACGACGTGAAGTACGGCCCCAGTTTTACCGCAATCGGGATGTGCACATTTTTGCGAACGGCGCGTACCAGGTCACAATAGCGGTCTTCCAACGCGGTCGCGGTGAGCGATGGATCGCTGGGAATGTCGAAGATGTTCAGCTCCAGCGCGTCGGCGCCCGCCTGTTCCATGAACTCGGAGTAGCGGACCCATCCGCCCGGCGAGCTGCCATTGAGGCTGGCGATGACCGGAATTTTCACTGCGGCCTTGCCCTTGCGCAGCAGTTCCAGATAGCGATCGGGGCCGACATGATACGTCTGCATGTCAGGCAGATAAGAGGTGGCTTCGGCGTAGCTGTTGGCACCGTACTCCAGCGCGCTGTCAATGTTTTCGCTCTCCGCCTCGATCTGTTCTTCGAACAGCGAATACATCACGATGGCCGAGGCCCCGGCGTCTTCCAGCCGGTTAAAGTTTTCCAGCTTCTCCGTCAGCGGCGAGGCCGATACTACGACCGGGTTCTTCAGCTTCAATCCCAGATAATTTGTCGAAAGGTCGATCATGGCTTCACCTCGTTTTCTGCGGCCACAGTGCGCATTACGTCCTCTTTGACTAGCGGATTTGCCCTTCCGGACCGGATTTCGTGAACCATCTCCCTGACCTCTTTCGGGAATGGCTCCCTCTTAAGTGGCTTTGCCCCATTGGCAGTCGGCATCGCAGCGATAAGGACGCTCTCAATATCGTTTCGCTTCCGCCGAGCACGTTCATCATTACCCTCGATGACGAAGAATGAAAAGAAGTTCCAGTGATTGGAGTAACGGGCACCGGGAACGCACGCATGGCTCCAAAGACGAGTGCGCAGCCTCTTCGCCTTGCCGACATAGTAAGGAACGTCGTCCCGGTAGAGGACATAGACACCTGGCTTTGTGAGCACAGGAATCGTGCGGAATAGTAGCGAAGTAGGGCGTTTGAACACGAGATCTTCTCTTTTCGCCTTGAGGCGACGATAGAAGATATCTCGCGGCCACATACGGCCATATGGAAAGGGAGGCTCGCTCTCAGTTTGCTTTTCTAGCTTCATCGTTTCGCCTTGCTCCTATTTCTTTTCGATGCCCATCGCGGCGATGTGCTGGTACAGCTTCCAGCGCTCGTTGACGTTTTCCTGCGCCTGGCGCAACAGCTTCTTGGCTTCTTCAGGATCGCTGTTGACCAGCATGGTGTAGCGCGCCTCGTTGTAGATGTACTTCTCCAGGGGGATGCTGGGGGCCCGCGAATCCAGCACGAACGGGTTCTTGCCTTCCTTGGCGAGCGCGGGGTTATAGCGGAACAGCGGCCAGTGTCCGGAGTTCACCGCAGCCTTCTGCTGGTCGATGCCGTACACCATGTCATAGCCGTGCGCGATGCAGTGGCTGTAGGCGATGATCAGCGCCGGCCCATCGTGCGCCTCCGCTTCCATGAACGCCTTCATGGTCTGGGTGTCGCTGCCGCCCATTGCGATGTGCGCCACGTACGCCCGGCCATAATTCATCGCCATCATGGCGATGTCTTTCTTTGGAGTGCGTTTGCCGCCGGCGGCAAACTTGGCCACCGCGCCCAGCGGCGTTGCCTTCGACATCTGCCCGCCGGTATTGGAGTACACCTCGGTGTCGAGCAGCAGGATGTTCACGTTGGCGTTGGAGGCCAGCACATGGTCGAGGCCGCCAAACCCGATGTCGTAGCCCCATCCATCGCCGCCGATGATCCACACGCTCTTCTTGACCAGCTCGTCGGCAACCGCGAGCAGATCGCGGACGGCCGGTGCATTGTCCTTTGCCAGCTTCTCCTTCAACGCTTTCACGCGATCGCGTTGCGCGAAAATCCCTTGCTCGGTGGACTGATCGGCGGAAAGGATCCCATCCGCAAGCTCTTTGCCGATGGCCGATGCCATGCGCTCGACCAATCCCTTGGCATACTCGTTCTGCTTGTCTACGGCGAGACGCATGCCCATGCCGAATTCGGCGTTGTCTTCAAACAGCGAGTTCGCCCACGCCGGGCCGCGCCCTTCGGAGTTGACGGTGTACGGTGTGGTCGGCAGGTTGCCGCCGTAAATCGAGGAGCAGCCGGTGGCGTTCGCAATCAGTGCGCGGTCGCCGAACAACTGCGTCATCACCTTGATGTAGGGGGTTTCACCGCAACCGGAGCAGGCACCCGAGAATTCGAACAACGGCTCCAGCAGTTGCACGTCTTTCACCTGGCCGTGCGCCAGCTTCTCGCGCGACAGCTCGGGGATGGAGAGGAAGTAATCCCAGTACTGGTTGTACTTCTCGCGCAACGGCGGCTGCGGTTGCATGTCGATGGCGCGGTGCTTGGCTTCACTCTTGCTCTTCGCCGGACATATCGCGACGCACAGTCCGCACCCGGTGCAATCTTCCGGCGCAACTTGCAGCGTGTACTTCAGCTCCGAAAATTCCCGCCACTTGGGAACTGCGGTCTGGAAGCCCTCGGGAGCATGATTGGTGGCGGCGGCATCGTAGACCTTGGCGCGGATGACCGCGTGCGGGCAAACCATGACGCACTTGCCGCACTGGATGCAAAGCTCCTCGTCCCACACCGGAATTTCCAGCGCGATGTTACGCTTCTCCCACTTGGTGGTGCCGGTGGGGAAGGTCCCGTCGATGGGCATGGCGCTGACCGGGACTAAGTCGCCGTCGCCGGAAATCATCAGGCTTTCGACGTTGCGCACAAAATCGGGAGCGTTGGCCGGCACCGGCGGGCGCATCTCGAACTTCGACGAAGCGCTCTCCGGCAGTTTCACTTCATGCAGGTTCTCCAGCGAGGCATCCACGGCCGCGAAGTTCTTGCGAACGATGGATTCGCCGCGCTTGCCGTAGGTCTTCTCAATCGAGTGCTTGATGGCGGCAATGGCTTCGTCGCGCGGCAGCACTCCGCTGATGGCGAAGAAGCAGGTCTGCATGACGGTGTTGATGCGCCCGCCCATGCCGGCGGCGCGCGCCACTTCCACTGCGTCAATCACGTAGAAGCGCAACTTCTTCTGCAGGATCGTCTGCTGGGCCGACCGTGGAAGATTGTCCCACACATCGTCGGCACTGAACGGACTGTTGAGCAGGAAGACCGCTCCCGGCTCCGCTGTCTTCAGAACGTCGAGCCGCTCCATGAAGCTGAACTGGTGGCAGGCCACGAAATTCGCCCGCGAGATGAGATACGTCGAGTGGATCGGCTGCTTGCTGAAGCGCAGGTGCGAGGTGGTCACCGCTCCGGACTTCTTGGAGTCGTAAACGAAGTAGCCCTGCACGTTCTTTTCTGTTTCTTCGCCGATGATCTTGATGGTGTTCTTGTTCGCGCCCACCGTGCCGTCAGCTCCCAGGCCGAAGAACATGGCGCGTACCGTCTCTGCTGGTTCCGTCGAGAACGTCGCATCGTAGTCGAGGTTGGTGTGCGTGACGTCGTCGATGATGCCAATGGTGAAGTGGTTCTGCGGGGTCGGCTTTTTCAGCTCCTCATAAATGCGTGCCACCATTGCCGGCGTGAATTCCTTGGACGACAACCCATATCGTCCGCCGATGACCTTGGGAAACGCGGACATCGGAGCCTTGCCCGCGGTGAAGCCCTCGGTCAGGGCGGTGATGATGTCTTGATACAGCGGCTCGCCGATGCTGCCCGGTTCCTTGGTGCGGTCCAACACGGCAATGCTCTTCACTGTCGGAGGCAACGCTTGCAGGAAGTGTTCGACGGAGAAGGGACGCATCAGGCGGACCTTCAGCACGCCAACTTTGCTTCCTTTGGCGGTGAGATAGTCCACCGTCTCCTGCACCGCCTCCGCGCCCGAGCCCATCACGATGATGACGTGCTCGGCATCCGGCGCGCCTTCGTACTGGAAGAGCCGGTATTCACGGCCGACGAGCCTGGCGAACTTGTCCATCGTGTTCTGCACGATAGTGGGACAGGCCAGATAGTAAGAGTTCACCGATTCGCGGCCCTGGAAATAAACGTCTGGGTTTTGCGCCGAGCCGCGCAACACCGGATGATCGGGCGAGAGCGCGCGTCCCCGGAAAGCGCGAACCAGATCGTCATCGATCATGGCGCGCATATCGTCCAGGCTCAATTGTTCGATCTTGGAAACCTCATGCGAGGTGCGGAAGCCATCGAAGAAATGCAGGAAGGGAATGCGCGACTCCAGCGTCGCTGCGTGTGCGATGAGCGCCAGGTCCATCGCCTCTTGCACCGAGTTGGACGAGAGCAGCGCGAATCCCGTTTGGCGAGTGGCCATGGCATCCGAGTGATCGCCGAAGATGGACAGGGCCTGCGCGGCGATGGAGCGCGCGGCCACGTGAATCACCGTCGGGGTCAGTTCGCCCGCGATCTTGTACATATTGGGGATCATCAGCAGCAGGCCTTGCGACGAGGTAAACGTAGTGCCGAGTGCGCCTGCCTGTAACGCGCCATGCAACGCGCCGGCCGCGCCACCTTCGCTCTGCATCTCGATGACGTTGGGGACTGTGCCCCAGATGTTCTTTTCTCCGACGGACGACCACGCATCCGACGACTCGCCCATGGGCGAGGAAGGCGTAATGGGATAAATGGCGGCGATCTCGCTGACGTGGTAGGCCACGTAAGCCACGGCCTCATTGCCGTCGAGCGTGACCTTGCTTCTCGATCCTTTCCCCTTGACAAGCTCCTTGTCCTCGGGCGAAGGTTCCGCGGTGTTGGTTCCACCGCGTGCCTGGGCGGTGTTGGCGTCATTGATGGCCGCAGCAGCAGGATATTCAGTTGTTTTCACGTCGTTTTCATCCCCCAGACCGGCTCATGCGCGCGGTCTGTATATGCTTAAGAATCGCTACTGTCCAAGATAGCGGGCCGTGTGCACGGGGGCAGTGATGGGGGCACTAACCAGTCTGTGACCGCCGTCACATACAGGTGTTTGCCGCTGTGGATGAAAAGAGGGTGGCGAAGGTGGTGGGGCAGCGCTTTTCGCCCTAACACTTGCACAGGGAGGGTTCCAGTCCCGCTCTGCGGGACGGCTCAGTCTATGGCGGTTCCAGAGTTGGTGTGAGCCCGGGTAGAGCCGCCTTCAGAGGCTGTGTCGCGACGCCGTATCGGTGTGCTGCAGGGAAGGAAGCAACAGAAACCAGCCCCGAATGGGGCGAAAGAGCTTAGCCCAGCGCTTTATAGCAGTTTCACATCTAGTGTATAGGCGATGGGTGGAGCACGCCTTCAGGCGTGCATAACTGCCGTCAGTTCCTGGATCGCGCTTTAGCGCCTGAGGTAATGTTTCCGTCACCTCAGCGGCTAAAGCCGTCTCATTTCCGAATCTTAACTGCACCGCTGAAGCGGTGCGCCACCCTATACACCAAGTGTGAAAATGCTTTAGCGCTGGGTAAAGTGGAAATAAGCCGGAGTCCGGTGGGGACGGCAGAGGTCCTTTCGCAGACGTTTCAGCCCCGGGAAACAGAATGCCGGCTCTCTCCGAACTGCCCTAATCACACACTCATGACTCCCTCGTCACAGAAGCGCGGGTCGCTGCTGCCTAGAATGCTAGCTGTGCTGCGCCAGACTCCGCGGGTGCGGCCTCGCCATCTTTGGAGGCACCGTGAAAGCTACCAAACTACTCGTACTTGGATTTCTTATCGGCCCCCTCCTGTGCGGCGGCGCGCTCGCGCAGACCGCTCCGACGGCTCCCATCGTTCTCAAGGGGGCTCCCATCGGCGCGGTAAAGTTCGACCACACGGCACACCTGAAGGTGGCCGGCAAATGCGAAATTTGCCATCACTCGTCCAAGCCGCAGAAGCCGTTGAAAGCGCCGCAAGAGGCTTGTACCGATTGCCACACTAACCCCGCCGCTCAGCCGGTCACCACCAAGTTGCAGGCGGCCTTCCACAACCCCACCGCAACCACCGGACTCTGCATTGATTGCCATAAGACACAGAACAATCAGGGCAAGGCGGCGCCGGTGAAATGCGCAGATTGCCACAAGAAGACCAACACCTAGTTTCAGCGGATCGCAACGAGGACAGCAGCGCCCGGGTTCGTCCGGCGGGTTGATTCGTTGCCGCGGACTCTCAACTCGGCGCTAGCTTCCAAACAGCGAGCCGCCACGAATCGGCGCCGGCGCGAACGTCAGGACTAGCAGAAGCACCGCCAGCAGCACCAGCCACCGGCGATTCGTGTCGAGGGGAGGCCACTGCGGAACGTTGGGGTGCCGCAGGCCCGTGAATCCCAGGATCAAGGCCCACACCATCCATCCCGGCCAATAAAAGATGCCCAGCGGTATGAGCGCGAGAATGCAGGCCCGCGTCACCCACTTGTGGGCTCGCGGCGCCACGGCGTAGATGATATGGCCACCGTCGAGTTGTCCACCGGGCAAAAGGTTCAGCGCGGTAGCGAACATCCCTACCCAGGCCGCAATTCCAACCGGGTGCAGATACAAGCTGCCCAGCGAAACCGCGTGCGGCGTGAACGGCGCCAAAGCACGATGCACGAGACGGAAGACGAGAGGATAGCCGAAGTTTAGCGCCGAGTCGGCCGCCGTGGGCGGCGTGGGCTTGGAAAGCGCGAGGCCCCAGAACAGTACTGGCAGCGCTACCAGAAACCCCGCAATCGGCCCGGCAATGCCGATGTCGAACAATGCCTGCCGCGAGCGAATCGGAGACTTGATGCGGATGACCGCACCAAACGTCCCGATCAACGTCGGCGCCGGAATGAAATAGGGCAGGGTCGCATAAACGCCATTTCTCTTGGCTACGACGAAATGGCCGAACTCATGCGCCAGCAGAATGCCCATCAGCGTCATCGAGAAGGGAATGCCCAGCAGCAGATTCGCCGGGTGTTGAACGAGCCATTTCAAGTGAAACAGCGGCAGCACCACGGAATCGTCGCTAAACGCCGGCAGGTTGTGTAGGAAGTTGTATTGCAGGCGCGCTCCAACCGTCAGCGTTGTAAACAGGGTGACCAGCAGCAACAAAATGTGCAGCCAGTACGGCCGCCGCGGACGAGGAGCGACGATATAGACCGGTGAACGGGCAGGAACTTCGAACGTGTAAGAGATCGGAGGCGTGGGATCAGACATCGTGTACTTGGATGATAGACGAACCGCACGGAAAACG
>DATCCF010000012.1:0-4604 GCA_036511435.1 Terriglobales bacterium
GACCTCGACAACCGCCTCGGAACTCCCCCGGGCAACGAAGTCCGCGAGTGGGCGTTAGGCATGAAGTTCGTCATCGAACTTCGGCCCGACGTTGATCTCGAACCTGGGACGGTCTTCCACACCTTTGGCTTTCCCGAACCGGAGATCTTTGGCTTCTTCTATGTTCATCCCGGCGGCGTGGCGTCGGTCGGCATCTTTGTTCCGTCGTGGTTCGATTGCCCGACGCGCACCGCGTACCGCTACCTACAGCATTACATTCAGCACCCTTATCTCTGGCGTTACCTCGAAGGCGGCAAGCTACGCTCGTGGGGAGCCAAGTCTTTGCAAGAATCGGGCAAGCGCGGCGAGCCTTATCTAGTGGGCGACGGTTACGCTCGGATTGGTGAATCCTCAGGCAGTACAAATGTGCTCACGGGTTCGGGCGTGGACGAGGCATGGACATCCGGCGTGCAACTCGCTGAAGGCGTGCTGGAGCTGTTGCAAGCCGGCAAGCCTTTTACCCGCGAAAACCTGGCTCAGGCTTACGAAGCCCGGCGGAGAGTAAGTTGGCTGGAACAGGAGGCCCGCATTGCGGAGAAGTCGCGTGACGGCTTCCAGCGCGGCGTAGTCACAGGACTGATCGGGATGGCCGTGACGGCATTTACAAAAGGCCGGCTCTCGTTAGGCAGCCACCCTTCCAAACCGTGCGAACGGATCGTGTCGCCGGAGCAGTTTTATCGAGGAAAGCTCAAGCTGCGGGAGATCGAAAGTATCCAGCATCAGTGCAACGTCGGCGGCACGTCGCTCCATGATTCCCTGATGGACGCGTGCGGCTGGCCCGCGATCGCTCACGATGGTTCGCTGCTGGTATCGCATCAGGACGTGCTGCTGATGGGCGGGAAAGTCCAGGCTCCCGCGGGATACGCCGACCACGTTCGCTTTCGCGACCTCGAAGTGTGCGACCGCTGCGGAACCAAGCTGTGTGTGGAGATGTGCTCGGGACAAGCGATTACCCGAAGCATGGAAGGACCTCCTAATTTCGACCGCGAGAAGTGCGTGTTCTGCGGTGCCTGTATGTGGAATTGTCCAGAGAGCGTCGAGGGGCAACCCAACTTGCAATTCCGGGCTGGCGCGGGCGGGCTGCATTCGGCGGAAAACTAGAGCAGTTTCAATCCTTGTTGTGTATAGGGTGGAGCACCGCTTCAACTGGATTATTGATCTGTTTCGATAGCTGCAGGCAGGAAGCTTTGAAGGGACACGGCTTCAGCCGTGTCGTTACGTGGGCGTGGAGAGTTGGGCTTCAGCCCCTGAGGGAACTCGCACTTCGTCTCAACAGCGAAGTCCCTCAGTGGCTAAAGCCGCCCATCAATGACAGCAACTTACGGCACGGCTGAAGCCGTGCCCTTTCAAATCACATCCGCGCGGAGTTTTCCGCAGCTTGTAAAGCCGTGCCCTTTCAAAGCTACCGAAACAGATGAATAATCCGGATTCACTGGAAAAACTAAAGATGACAAATCCATATCACGTTGTAGTTTGCGCCAGTGTCGTTCCCGATCCGTTGCAGACGTTGGAACCTGTCACCGGACCATCCGGGCCGGCGCTGAAGAACGAGATGATGTTGCCCGCGATCCTCGACCCCTGGGCAGCGCACGCGCTGTACGAAGGCGCCAACCTGGTAAAGCAGATCACCGGCAGCAAGTTGTGGCTGGTCAGCATGGCGCCCAAGGCCAAGCTGCAGCAAGTCATGATGACGGTCGCGCAGAAAGTTCCGCTGCAACTCGTTGCCGTGGACGGCCCATCCAGCGGCTTCGCCGATGCTCATCAGACGGCAGGCGCACTGGCAGCGGCCATTCGCAGCATCGCAGGCATTGATCTATCCCGGCTGCTCTTGTTTGGAGGATGGGAATCCGCCAGCCGTAGCGCGGGCGTGACCTTGCAGCTCATCGGCGAAGAACTCGGGATTGTCGACCAGTTTCAAGGCGTCGACGCAATAACTCCGCAGGAAGACGGCTCTTTTGAAGTGCTGGAACGCGTTGAAGGCGCGCGCCACCAAAAGTCGTTGTGTGCCGGATCGCCGGCTGTGTTGGGATGGGCCACGGGAAATCTCGGCGAACCGCGGAACGATCCGCAAGTCGGCATGGCGAACATGCGCACCATCATGCCTGCATTGCAGCGGGCCACTGCCTCAGCCATTTCGTCCGACGGACTGCAATACACCAACGTCGCAACCCCCAAACAGCAGCGGCAAACCAGGATCGTAAAGGACCTTCCGACGGAAGATATCGCGCGCGAAATCGTGCAGTGGATCAAACAGGAGTAACGAAGAAAACCATGGACACCATTCTTTTCTTGGCGCAAACGGAAGAAAACGGCACGCTTGGCAAACCCGCGCGGGAAGCGCTCGGCGCCGCAGTGGAACTAAACCAGGCCTTAAGCGGAACGTTGGTCGCGGCTCTTTACGGAGCCCAGGCACAGCCGGCTGCCGATGCCATCGCAAACTGTGGCGCGCTGCGGTTCCTCGCCGTCGCCGGAGAAGACTTTGCGTCCGCGCGTTACGCGACGGATGCCGCCGCTTGCGAGGCCCTGCTACGCGCAGCGCAGGCGACGATTATCATCACCGCCGCCACCTCGCGCTCCTCCCGCATCATGGCAGGCGTGACTCACCGTGTGAGCGGATGCGTGGACACCCATGTTACCGGTATCGCTACGGATTCCGGCTCTTTAACCTTGACTCGCTGGTTTTATCGCCAGCGTATCGAGGCGTCCCTCAGTCGTACCCAGCGTCCGTGGATTCTGCTGCTCGATCCGGGCGCGCACGCGGCTTGGCAAGGGCAAGGCGCGAGTGGCTCGGTCACGCCGGAACTGATTACCGTACCGGTGACCGAGAGCATGAGGCGCACCACCGTCCGCGGCACCGTCACTCCGCCCGCGGACCAGCAAACCATTCGTCCTGACGCCAAGCTGCTGTTCGTCGCGGGCGCGGGCTGGACCAAGAAACAGAAAGACGGCCAGACCCATGTGCCCGAAGCCGAAACCATCATTGTGGATTTCCTGAAGAAATCCAAAGCATCGCTCGGCAGCAGCAAATCCCTCGTCGAGATGAGCGGAGAGAACCAATCGGCGTTGCGCTTCATGAGCCACCTCAACCAAGTGGGACAGACCGGGGCCACGCCTCGTCATCCCAAGGGGCTTTCCACGTGCTGCCACGGCGAGGAGCCACACACGGTGGGCTGGCGATTCATTGGCGAGCGGCGCGCCATCAACCTCGATCCGAACTGCGGATGGGCCCGCGGCAAAGCTGATGTCCTGTATGTGGCTGACGCCTTCGAGGTGATGTCCAAGGTCAACGCACTGCTGGGTTCGTGACCACTACTTGAAGCTGACAATGTCGAGCGACAGCGGCATGCTACGCGTGAGTGCCTTATCTCCCGCGTGGTCGATGGGAAGGTCCGATGCCTTGTGGATTATCGTGTTATCCAGTTCGTCGAGGTTCATGTTGATGCGTCCTTGCAGTTGCATGCTATCGAAGACGAACGGCAACGAGGTTGCATCCAGCGAAGATGGACGATCCATGACCTGGAAATGCAAGTGCGGCGCGTCGGTGTTTCCCGAGTTTCCCAGCAAACCAATCTTTTCGCCTTGCCGTACGTAATCGCCGACGTGAACCGGAATGCTGTTGGGCACCAGGTGGGCGTACATCACATATCTGCCGTAGCCCAGATCAAGAATCACGCGATTGCCCGCGATCTGCGCAATGGTTAAGTTATCCGGAGACGTGCCTGGCGGTTCGTTCGGGAGATCGCGCATCACCTCGACAACTGTGCCCGGGGCTACCGCGAGAACGTCGACGCCATAGTCCAGCCATTGCTCCGGCTTCTTCCCGTCTCCCGTGTAGGCATGCCCCTGGGCATCCACTTTGATCCAGTCGATGGCAAATCCTTCACTGGGATCCAGCGTCCCGTTCATCGGGTTGGTCACGAAACGGTGCGGCCCGATCTCCAGGCAACAGCCATTGCCATTCAGCCATCCGTCTCCCTTCATAGGAGGACTTAACACAATCGGCTCCATGCCGCTCACCTTCACCGGGCGGCTCACCACCACGGACTTGGGCATGCGCTCCACCTGCGGAATGGAAACGCTCACGCGGTGCGCGATGGCGTGCGGCACCTGGCTGGGATCTGCGTAGGTGACATCAAAGAACATCACGCCGGACTGGCCGCCCGGAATCTCGGTGGTGTAGTTCGCCTTGTCGAGGGTAGTTGGAAGGGGAAAAAGCTTGACCTGGCCAGTCACGTCCTCATTCTTGATGCTAAGCACCCGGTTGCTGCCTGTGATTTTGTTGTCCTGGGCTGGATCGACCACTTCCACCGAATTGATGGTTGCCGGGAAACGCCACACGTTGGTGAACATCAGTTCGTAGGCGAGATGGGTGAGGCACATCCGATCCCTTCACCGGATAGATGCCGCTTCCCACTACATGCCACACTAGAGCATTTTCAGCGTTATTGTAGACCATACCCGCAATGAGAGAACCAAGCTAAGGCGTTCTCGGCAGTAATCGCTGCCAGGGCTTCCGCGATGGCGTCCTCCAGAGCCTCCACGCTGCGGGCCTTGGCGGAGCGCAG
>DATCCF010000013.1:0-8832 GCA_036511435.1 Terriglobales bacterium
GGCTCAAACAGCCGCAGACCGGAACTCAGAGCGTTATCGAGCCAGGCCAGATATTCGGCATCGCCACAGCCATCGGGCAGGTTGACGTCGATGGAAGATGGCAGCTTGATGAAGGGATAGTTATTCTCCTGATGCAAAGAAATCGTGAACACATCTTTGCTGGAGCCTTCCGTCATGGTGGCCCGCCGCGGAGCTCTCAGGGTCGCAGCCAGCCCCGAGGGCAATGTATTCGGTCTGGGATTCGAATTTCCAAAGATAAAGGCAGTGCCGTTTCCCTGATGTACGTCGCAATCCACCGTCATGGCACGACGAATCGCGCCGCGCTTCTGCAGGGCACGAATGGCAACGGCGAAATCGTTGATCATGCAGAAGCCTTCTCCGTGTTCGGGAAATGCGTGGTGAAACCCACCGCCCATGTTGATGCCAACCCCATCTTCCAGGGCGCGTTCCGCTGCCAGGATCGAACCTCCGGTGTGGAGCATGAAGGCATCCACCACCTGCGGCGAGTACGGAATCTCCATTTCCAACTCCTCGCGCGCGCTCAGGCTGCCTTCCATCAACTTGTTTATATAAAGCGGCGAATGCACCAGCAGGACGTCGGCTTCGCTGGCCGGTTGCGGAACCACGAAGTCAGAGTCTTCGGCAACGCCTTGCTGGAGCAGGCGTTCGCGAATGAGACGAAACTTGTCAGCGCGAAAAATATGCTCACCGATGGGCAGGAAATATTTCTCGCTATAGACCAGTTTGAAAGGCAACATGGGCCGATTACCCGAGGGGCATGCTTCTGAACCCACGATTCTAGTCCCTGGGCGCTGAATACCGCGAGAATTCCGCTATTCCGTGGCTTTAAGTGACGCTGCCTCTACCCGATTGGTGATGGAGCCGTCCTCCATTAACGTTGAAGGAAAGCGTACAGAATGCAGGAACCCGGCGAGCCTGCCAGTTTTCGCTTTACGGGACGCTGCGGATAGGGCACACTGCTGCACATCAAAAAACCAGGAGGCTGTACATGAAGCAAGCTTTGCGGCTCGCAGTAGCAGCATTGTGTTTCTCTCTTCTGTCTCTGGCCACGGCGACAGCACAGGATCAATACACCGAGGGCACAGTGGAACGTGTCACGTTGGTCCATATCCTTCCCGGGCACTTCAATGCGTTCATGGACGATGTGAAGAACAACATCAAGCCTATCTGGGACGCCGAGAAGAGCGCCGGACTCATCGAGGGCTATCAGGTTTTCTTTAACCAGACGAAAGCCAGTATTGACGACTGGGACATCGGAATCTCCCTAACCTACAAAAACATGGCCGCTCTCGATGGTCTTGGGATGAAAGTTCTGGATCTGCGGATGAAACAATATGGCGACAAAAGCAAAGAGCAGCAGGTGATCGACAAGCGCGTCGAGAACGGGCGGCAGGTCGCCAGCTATCTGATACGAAACGTCACCATGAAGTAGGTGCTCGGTCGCAAATCCCGAACTACTTGGCGGCGATTTCGAAAGAACGCCGCCATATTCATTTAACATGATGCTACATGGCGTCCGCCGCTCACCTTGTTTCGCTCCGCCGTGCTGCTGGCCATAACCTGCTCGCCACCGCGGGCGTGGTAATGGTCGCCATCTTCTTGTTGTGCGCTCTGTGCGCGCCGTGGATCGCTCCGCAGGACCCCGCGCAGATCGACCTGCCGGCGCGACTCATGGGACCCTCGGCCTCGCACTGGTTTGGCACCGACGAACTGGGACGCGACATCCTCTCGCGCATCATCTACGGGGCCCGCATCTCGATGCTGGTGGGAAGTTGCGTGGTCGCAGCGTCGCTCACGCTGGGACTGATCTTCGGCTCGATCGCTGGCTACTATGGCGGCGTTACCGACCGCGTGCTCAACGTGGTTGTGATGAACGCCTTCATGTCGTTCCCCGGAATCCTGCTGGCGATCGCGTTTGTGGCCTTCCTCGGGCCCGGCATCTTCAATCTGATCCTGGCGTTGTCGATTGGCGGATGGGTGGGCTATGCCCGATTGGTGCGCGCTCAGGTGCTGGCTGTGCGCGAACGCGAATTCGTGGAAGCCGCGCGCGCACTAGGCGCAAGTGACTTGCGGATCATTGTGCGGCACATCCTGCCGAACATCATTCAGCCCATTATCGTGCAGGCGGCGATCGGAATGGCGGGCGCCATCCTGGCCGAAGCCACCATGAGCTTCCTCGGCCTGGGTGTTCCGCCTCCGGCAGCAAGTTGGGGTTCGATGCTGAACGACGCGCGCTCCCACCTGTTCGATTCGCCGCACCTCGTGCTCTTTCCCGCGGCCGCAGTCATGCTGGCGGTGCTGTCGTTCAACTTTATTGGCGACGGCCTGCGGGATTACCTCGATCCACGGTCACGGATCGAAGTTGGGCTGTAGGGGCGGCTCGTAAGAATTACGCCTTACAGCTCTTCGATGGTCACTATGTCGTTGGTGTAGATGCAAATTTTGCCGGCAATCTTCATTGCTTCCTCGGCGATGCGGCGGGGCGGCAGGTCGGTGTGCTCGAAGAGGGCGGTAGCGGCCGCTATGGCGTAGGGGCCACCGCTGCCGATGGCGGCGATTCCGGTATCGGGCTCAATCACGTCGCCCTGTCCGCTAATCAGGAACGTCTGGTTCTGGTCGGCGACCAGCAGCAGGGCCTCCAGCGAGCGCAACATCTTGTCGGTGCGCCAGTCCTTGGCCAGCTCGACCGCGGCGCGGCCGATGTTGCCGTGATACTGCTCCAGCTTCGACTCGAAACGCGCGAACAAGGAGAATGCGTCGGCGGTGGAACCGGCAAACCCGGCGAGAATCTTGTCCTGGTAAAGGCGGCGGATCTTGCGGGCGGAGTGCTTGATAATGCCTTCGCCGAGCGTGACCTGGCCGTCTCCGGCCATCACGACCTTACCTTCCCGGCGAACACAAAGAACAGTAGTAGAGCGGATCAAACGCTTCTGTGCCATGAATGAGGTTGATTATAACAGCGCTAAAGCGGGCTCTTGCTAAACACCAGTACTACGCCTTCGCCCGCGCCGGATGGTTCGCATCCAGTTCTGCCAGCAAGTCGTCCACCCGCGCCTCGAGGATGTTGCGGATGGAGCAGATGCCCAACACTTTTCCCTGATCGTCCACAATCGGCATATGGCGGTAGTGCCGTTCCAGCATGACCTGAAGCGCCTCGCTGGGAGTGGTCTCTTCGGTTGCCATTTCGACCATGGGACTCATGAGCTCGTGCACCGGCGTGCCCTTGGGATCGCGCCCGCTGAGGGCGAACTTCGCCAGCACGTCGCGCTCGGTAAACATGCCCGCCACCACGCCCTGCTCGTCAATGACGGCGACCGCGCCCACTTGTTTTTCCAACATCGTGCTAATCGCGTCTTCCACCGTCGCCTGCAGAGACACCGTCGCCGGCCCTTCGTCACACCACTTTAGGAGACTCATGATTGTTAAGGTCCTTCTGCCTACACTCGCTTTACGCTCTTGGCTGCTAGCTTCTAGCCATTAGCTCTTAGCAGGATGAAGGCAGGCGTCCACATTAGAACAAAGTTCGCCTGTCTACAATACAACTGAACGGTGACCGGCACCTTCTGCTTGTCCCGAAACTGTACTTGAGAGTTTCAAAGCATAAGAGCTAAAAGCTAAGAGCTAAAAGCGCCCCGCTTCTTACGCATTGATCGCCATGCCAAACACCGCATTCGACGCGTCCAGCATCGCCTCTGACAATGTGGGATGCGCGTGGATAATGTTCGCCAGCTCTTCCGCGGTGCATTCCATCTCCAGCGCCAGGACGGATTCGGCGATCAGTTCGGTGGCATTCGGTCCGATGATATGCACGCCCAGGATCTCGCCGTACTTGGCGTCGGTGACAATCTTGATGAAACCTTCGTGCTGCCCCACGATGCTGGCGCGCGAGTTCGCGGTGAAGGGGAACTTGCCAACCTTCACAGTGTAGCCCTTTTCCTTCGCCTTGGCTTCGCTGAGGCCCACGCTTCCGATCTCGGGATGGCAGTAGGTCGCATTGGGAATGCGCAGCAGATTGATTGGTTTGGCCGGCTTGCCGGCAATGTGGGTCACCGCGACAATACCTTCCATTGCGCCGGCGTGCGCCAGCAGCGGGTAGCCCAGCGCAATATCTCCAATCGCGTAAACTCCCGGCTCGGCGGTGCGCATGTATTGGTCAACGTTCACAAAGCCGCGCTCAGACTGGATCTTGGTCTTCTCGATGCCGATATTCTCGGTCATGGGCGCGCGGCCCACCGCGACCAGCACTTTCTCGGCTTCCAGTTTCTGCGGCTTGCCATCGACGCTAAAGGTGACCTCGACGCCGCTCTTGGTCTTCTCCACCTTCTCGACCTTGGCGTTCACAAAGCCGTTGATGCCGCGCTTCCGATAGACGCGCATCAGCTCCTTCGACACCTCTTCGTCTTCGATCGGTACGTAACGCGGCAGCATCTCGAGGATGGTCACGTCCGCGCCGAACGACTTGTAGATGCTGGCGAACTCGACGCCCACTGCGCCTGAGCCGATCACGATAAGCGACTTGGGGATCTGGTCCAGACTCAGCACCTCGATGTTGGTCAGGACCTGCATGTCCGGCTGCAGCCCCGGCAACATGCGGGCCGACGAACCGGTGGAGAGTATGACGTTCTTGGCTTTGATCGACTTCAGTTCGCCGCCTTCGAGCGCGACCGTGTGAATGCCGTCCTTCGCGGGGCCGGTCAGTTTGCCGTATCCGCGGACCACATCCACCTTGTTTTTCTTCATCAGAAACTGGAGGCCCTTGGCATGCTTGTCGACGATGCCTTGTTTGCGCTTCTGGATCGCGCCCCAGTTCAGCGAGACGCCAGCGGTGTTCTCCAGCCCGAGTTCCATGCCTTCCTTCACGTGATCGAAGACTTCCGCATTGAACAGCAAGGCCTTGGTTGGAATGCAACCGACATGCAGACAGGTGCCACCCAGGTACGGATCTTTCTCGATGAGGGCTGCTTTTAGTCCAAGCTGCCCGGCGCGAATGGCCGCAGTGTATCCCGCCGGTCCGCTGCCGATGATGGCTACGTCGTAAATTGTCTCTGGCAAGTTCGTGCTCCGTTCTAGAAGGGTTATGAGCGCTGGGGCGACCCGGCTTGTCGGGATAATGGCGACAGGCGAATAGATGATTGTAAATCAAGGGAAGAAGCAGGGCTGAGACTGGCCAACTTGCCAGTCTGACAAAAGGTAATCTAACCACGGATTTACGCGGATGAACACGGATCAAGTTCGGATAAAAGGCTACTTAATCTGAGGCTGTTCCTCTTCCAACTTACATAGGCAGAAATCATTCGTCCGCGGGCCGCGCGACTTAACCGGAACCTGGGCATAGACCCCAATAAAATCCGTGTCATCCGTGCAAATCCGTGGTGAAAATGTCTTCCTGAGTCTTTTTCTCCCCCTGCGTCGTATATCCCGTTAGTATGGTCGCCACCGCCTTCAGTTCGCTGGTTCCGATGGAAACCGAAGAGTCCCAAATCGCGCGTGGGCTCCGCCGTCGCGATCCTGATCTGCTCGACGCTCTTATCGAGCAGTATCAGCACCGGCTGCTGCGCTACCTGCTGCATTTGACCGGCAATCGCGCCGTCGCCGAGGACCTGTTCCAGGAAACCTGGCTGCGCGTGCTGGAAAAAGGCCATCAGTACGACGGCCGCAATCGCTTTGTGACCTGGCTGATGTCCATCGGACACAACGTGGCGATCGACTACTTGCGCAAGAAAAATCCCCGCAGCCTGGATGAACTTCAGGACCCGGAAGATGGCGCACCCTTTGAACCTCCGGCGACCGGTCCATCACCCTTCGACATGGCTTTGGCGCAGCAGCAGCATGAAATGTTCGACACCGCCTTAGGACAGGTGCCGGCAATTTTCCGCGAAGTCCTGGTGCTTCGCTTCCAGGAACAGATGAAGCTGGAGGAGATCGCGCAGTTGATTCACATTCCCGTTGCCACAGTGAAGACACGGCTCTACCGCGGGGTGATGGCGCTGCGTCCCGCGCTGACAGGAGGCGCACTATGACCAATCGCGAACATGAACGTGCCCTCGATCTCATCGCGGAGCGTGGCCTCGAAGGCATCGACAGCTCCGAGACAGCATGGTTAGAGTCGCATCTGGCGGCGTGCGCCGAATGTTCCGAATATGCTGCACTAACGGAGAGCACGGGCCGGCTTCTGCGGTCGGTTGCGGTCACCGCCAGCCCGGCCCTAGTGATGACGACGCAGGCTCGGCTGCGGGCACGCGCGATGTATCTGCAAGAGCGGCGGTCCCGTACGGTCCTGATCGCGATTTCATTCTGTATCGGAGCCATGTCTTCGGCGCTTTCAGCGTGGTTGTGGTGGAGATTCGGCGGCTGGGTGGCGGAGCGTGTGGGACTCTCATCGGCGATCGTCGAGCCGGGAATTCTGCTGTTTCTGTTGTTGCCGGCAATCGTAATCGCCGGCTTGTTACTGGCGTTTCCTCATCCCGTATTCGAGGGGTCGCTCATGCTGGCGTCGGCGAGGGAGCATGAAGGAGAAAAGCGATGAACCAGGCAAAGTCTCACTTTCGCAGCGAACTCGCGATTATCCCGCCGGTGGCACGGGCTATTGCAGTGTTGGCGTTCGCGCTTATGCAGATCTGCCTGCTGGGGCTCCTGCCTCACTATGTAAGAGACATACCCCCGATGCCGGCGTTGGTGCTGATCAGCATATGCGGTGGCATCGTCGTCGCCATCATCGTCCTGATGGTCGGCTACGTGTATGCCGACTCCAAGCGTCGCGGCATGAATTCGCTGCTGTGGACGCTGCTGGTGATTTTCGTGCCCAAGGCCCTGGGCTTTATTGCGTACTTCCTGCTGCGCAAGCCTCTGCTTATACCGTGCCCCAACTGCGGTACCGCAGTCGGGTCGGACTTCCGATATTGCCCGAAGTGCGGCCACGCAGTGACGCCAAGCTGCGCCAATTGCGGGCGCGCTATCAGCCATGAATACGTGTGTTGCCCTTATTGCGGTAAACCGGTGAGGGCGACGGCGAGTTAAGAGGGAGTGGTCAATCGACAGCAAAGCAGAACAATGAAGTGCGGGCGGGTCTACTTTCAGCCCGAAGGGCGACACAATCGTAGCCCAGGACGTAAGTCCTGGGTTGAAGGTTTAAACAAATCGAGTCCCTTCGGGGACGGCACTTCTGGCCGCGAATGCTGCGGCTGATTCTGAATGACGACAGGAACGATTTGCTGGCGCGGTTCCCTGTGCCGTCCTACCGGACTCGCCCCGTTTGATATCGCCAACCCAGCACTCACGTGCTGGGCTACGATTATGTCGCCCTTCGGGCTACGCGAGCGCTT
Source organism: Terriglobales bacterium (assembly GCA_036511435.1). Lineage (GTDB taxonomy): Bacteria > Acidobacteriota > Terriglobia > Terriglobales > Acidobacteriaceae > Bog-257. The sequence goes on from DATCCF010000013.1 coordinate 7,344, forward strand.
GATTTGAGCAAGACTGATTCGTCATTAATGCCGGTATTGGGGGCTAAGGCAAAAATTCGCGACCTTCGTGAAGTCTGCGATTGCATTAGAATCCTTACCCATGGCAGTAGTCACCTATCTTGAAGCCATTCGCCAGGGAATCTGGGAAGAGATGGAGCGCGATCCGGCGGTCTTCTGCATCGGCGAAGACATTGGCATTTACGGCGGGGCGTTCAAAGTTACGGAAGGACTGATCGACCGCTTTGGTCCCGAGCGCGTGGTGGACACGCCGATCTCGGAGATGGCCATCGTCAACGCCAGCTTCGGCGCGGCCCTCACCGGCATGAGGCCGGTGGCCGAGTTCCAGTTCATGGACTTTATCAGTTGCGCCTTCAATCAAATCACCAACATGCTGGCCAAAGCCCATTTTCGCTGGGGCGCGCCGGTTCCAGTGGTGCTGCGCGGTCCTTCGGGTGGCGGCGTCCACGGAGGTCCATTCCACTCGCAAAATCCCGAGACCTATTTCGCGCACACGCCGGGGCTGAAAGTCATCTGCCCGGCAAGTGCCTATGACGCCAAGGGGCTGATCAAGTCGGCGATTCGTGACAACAACCCAGTGCTGTTCTTCGAGCACAAGTTTCTTTACCGCCGCATCAAGGAAGAGTTGCCTACCGGCGATTACACCGTGCCGATCGGCAAAGCACGGATGGTGCGCGAAGGCCGCGACGTCAGCGTCATCACCTACGCCGCCATGGTGTACGTAGCGCTGGAAGCCGCGGAAATCCTGGCGAAAGAAGGCATCGATTTGGAAGTGGTGGATTTGCGGACGGTGTTGCCGCTGGACCGCGAAGCCATCCGGCAGACGGTGGAAAAGACCAATCGCGTAATCGTGCTCCACGAAGACACCAAGACTGGCGGGATTGCCGGAGAGGTGGCGGCCATCGTCAACGAAGAGTGCTTCGACGCACTGGATGCGCCTATCGTGCGTATCGCCTCCGCCGACAGTCCCGTACCATTTTCGCCGCCCTTGGAAGAAGCCTTCCTCCCCAAAGTGGAAGATGTGGTGCGCGAAGCGCGCCGGTTGCGGAGGTACTGAGCGGATCGGTTCGCCGGTGCGGTCAACACTGTCGGGAACACACGCAGATCCTTCTGCTCCGCGCCCGCCCGACCCGCAAAAGAAGCGGGTCGGAAAGGCCGAGCGGGCGCTCCGCTCAGGATGACAGTATTAGGATTTACTGTGATGAATCATCGACCTGAAAACCCTTCCAGGTTCTTCGTTGAAGTTCGAGCCCAGGCCCGAGCGCGCACTGCTGAATGACATTTCCGTGATGTTCTGCCTGCGCAAGGGCAATCGAAGCGGATCATAGTACGATAAGGAATCCTCCGGCGACGGAGCGGAGCGAAAAGCTCAGAGGAGGAACATGCGCGGATTTATCGTGGGAGTCATCATTACACTGCTCGTCGTTTTCGGCGGAGCCTATTACTACGCGACCACGGGACACTTCGACAC
>DATCCF010000014.1:0-7223 GCA_036511435.1 Terriglobales bacterium
CCGCGAAAACCCGGGCGGTCGATCTGCTGGAGAAGGCCGTGGCGACAGCGATCGCCGCCGTTACGCCTCACAACGCCACCGCTTGGTTTCGCCACTGTGGGTATTTATTATCGGATACAGCTACCCCGGAACCGCTCTAACTGCTTGTTCAACAGGGGCTCGCCATCACGATGCAGCGAGACAATGCCCACATCGAATGCCGATCGAAGGTTTGCAATGATGAGCTTGAAATTTTCGAGCGACATGATTCCCCGCCCATTCACGAAGTGACGCTGTTGATCGCTTTGCGGGCAATAGAGGCAACGAAAATTGCAGGAGTTGATCGTTTCAATTGTGAAAAAGATCGGCTGCCCCCAGTTCCGGTCTCGACGGAGCAAATAGCTGACTCCGGTGGGGAACCGCATGAGGTGCCTGACATTATGCATGGTGCTCTCGGATCAGGAGCGAGTTTGTGATTGATCTCGTGGACGCTTCGTACCGGGCGTATACGCGCCATCGGAGGTGCGTTCAAAGCACCCGTCAAATATATTGTAACCCTGCGCCTCGCCTTAACCGGGATTTCCGTTTTAGCTCCCAACAGCCGTGCATTATGTCCCTGCATGAATAGTTTGTCGGTGATCCGGGTCACACATCGAGGTATTCCAGCGCCGGGTGCCCCACTCATTCGCGGTTTTCGAATGAGTGGGATCTTCAACGGCCGTTCCTGGCAGTTGATCCGCACCTGCCCTTCTTCACCGCAGGCATAAGCTCGGAAACTGCTCACTCCCAATCCTCGCGCCTTGCCACAAGGCCGCACTTCAATAATTGTCGGTGACCTAAAGGGCCGACGCTGTGACCGGCTCTCCCACTCATTCGAAAACCGCGAATGAGTGGGGCACCCGGCTCCGGGGAATCGCCTGCTTGCGCCCTCGGCGGACATCACGGCTGCACATATACCGGATTGTTCGGCGACGGCGGCTGGTAATCCTGCCCGTACTTGTTCTTGTGCGGCGCAGACGCGGCCATCGTCACTCGCACGTGGATCAAACCCAGCGAGCGAGAAGTCTCGCTTATCATCACCTCGCGCGAGAGCGCGTGGAGCGTGGCGGGCAGAGCGTTCTCATTCCAGACGTGCAGCATGTAGCGGCCAGGCGGTACGGAGGCGATGGTGAACTCGCCCTGTTTGTTGGGGATTGCAAAGTACTGGCTGGACAACACGACCACCACTGCACTCATCTCCGGATGAATGTTGCAGAAGATGTACGACACTCCCTCGCGGTCGAAGTGGACCGTGCGGCTGGTTCCAGCCTCATAGAGCCCGAGATCGAAACGCTTGCCGTTAAACAAGGAAAACACGTTGTGAAACCAGGGATCGCGGTTGGGAAAATCTACGGTTGAACCCTTAGTGACGACGAGCACGTGCGGCTCGAATGCCTTGTTCTTTTGTTGCAGCGTGGCATGCATGGGAGGAACGATGGCCGGGTCGCCCGGCGCAGCGCCAATCGGGGCGAGCCAGACGACGGTGGAGCTGGCAGGAGGCAGATTGCCGCCGCCTTCGGCCACCACGCGACCGGACACGCCGATATCTTCCGACCACAAGGCTGGCGTCGCGCACAGCGCTAACGCGACACTCAATGACAGCGCCAATTTCCCCGCGACATGCATAGTTCCGTTCAGAAGAGTATCCCCATCGCCATGTTCATCTGCCCGGCCTCATAACTTTGATTGTAGATGGAGAAGGTTCTTAGCCGGCGGTATTCCAGAGAAAACAGCAAGTCGGAGCGTGGCCGGTAGATGACGTTGCCAAACCCCGCCCGGTTACGGGTCAAGAAAGGATTGGCATAGCTCTGGGCCTGTTCGCCGAAGTAGCGAATGTCCGCCGCAAACGGATTGTCCTGTCCAAATGCGGCATTGAACTCAAGTTTCGGCACAGGTTGGTACTTCAACTGGGCCCAGCCGCCGACGGAATTCAACGGAAGCACGGTGGTAGCAGGATCGGTGAGCGGTCCGTTATAGACGACGCTGCGACTAAGGGCGGCGCCGAGTCCGCCGATCGCTTGTCCACGGTAGAAGAAGCCGCTCAGCGTGAACCAGCGGTTAAGCGGCAGGGTCCAGTCCGCGGTGGCGGCATATCCATTCACCTTTCGGTTGAATCCCCAGTACTCGCGGCTGTAATAGCCTCCAGCACCCACCGTGAAGGTACGGCCCAACAAGGGATGGGAGTAGGCCACCCGCGCTGCGGGAGCCGGTTGGCGGGATTCTTCTCCGGCATCGGGAGCCCGGTACCAGACGTAGTTGAAGTCATTGGGTGGTTCCCCGGTCAACGGATCAAGCACACCCCCTTGCAGGCTCACGTTGGAATGGTCCGAAAATTCGAAGCGGTGCTCGACCCGCAATTGCGGAGTCCAGGACCAGAGATTGCCCGAGTAGGTTAGCGCCGGAACGAGCAGGGAAGCGAACGAAGTTGGAGGTTGCGGGGAAAGGAACAAGCCGTCCTGCCCGGCAACTACGGATGTGTCCTTCCAATCCAGACGCACGGTCGCGGTACGCAATCGCACCAGGCCGGAGTTCACGCCATTGTAGGTGGCGGGAAAGCCGCCTCCGAAATCAAGATTGACGTTGCCGCTGGAGTGCGCCCCGAAGACGTCCGGCCCAAAGACCTCGAAGCCAAGAATCGATTGCCGAAGCGTGCCTCCCACCGAGCCAGGGGAGTCAATGGGGTCTGGTTTGATGACCCAGGTGGGAACGTCCTGATTGTCCGGATAGCCGCTATTGCCAAACAAGTTGAAGAGCACGATTCCCGAGAACCGCACCCGGTACTTCGAGGCGCTCTCCAGTTTTGTCTGGTATTGGTCGTCGATCTTGCCCGAGAGCAGTTGCTGATCTTCGGCAAGCTGGTCCACGCGATGCGCCAATTGGGCACTGGTCGACGAGGAAGTTGCCGGCGACGGTTCGTCGAGCGCCGATTCAGCGCCAGTTACCGTGCCGCCCGCGGTATGTTGTGCTTCGAGTTCCTGTCGCATGCGGGAGATTTCCGCGCGGCTGGCCATCGTCTGCTGTTGCAGTTGCAGGACCATTTCCTTCAGTTCGCGGACCTGCGATTGAAGCTCTCCCAAGGAGGCATTCACGCTGGCGATGTCCCCGGCGGTGGCGGTGGATTGAGCTGTCTGGGTGGAAGCCGGCACAGCCACTGCCAACGCGAGAGCCATCAGCAGTGCCAGACGCGAAACTTGGGAATACCTGGTGAATTTCATGTCGCACCTCGGCGCAACGATTTTTGAGGGTCCTGGACATTTGCGCGGACTGGGCCCGCATGTTTAAGCAGTGAATGGTTGAGAGGCGTGCGCTGTACGGCCATTCCACGTAACAATCTTCTTGCACACTCGGGGGAGCACGATCTGCATCACCGTGCGCCCGGGCACCGAACTCTCCAGTTCTAAGGTGCCGTCGTGGTCCTGCACGATCTTCTGCGCGATGGTGAGACCCAGTCCCGTGCCGTTCTCCTTGCCATGGCTGACGAATGGCTGAAACAGTTTGTCGTGGAGGGAGGATTCTACCCCAGGGCCATCGTCGGTGGTGCGGATTTCCAGGTTCCCGTTGACTTCCGCCACATTCACCGCGACATGGCCGCCGCAAACCTGCGCTGCCTGGCAGCCATTCAGCAGCAGGTTGTAGAATACGCGCTCCATCTTGCGGGCATCGAATTGCGCGCTGTGCAGTCCGGGCGATTCAATGCTGACCAGGATCTTGTGGAATTGGGGATGCGCCTGTACCAGTTCGATGGCACGGCTGATGGTGCGCTCAATGGGAGCTTCGATCACGTTCAACGAATCGGCGGGACGTGACAGCTCCAGGAGCGAATCCACCAAATCGGTCAGCCGGTTCACCGCAATGCGGATCTCCAGATAAAGCTCTTCGCGCTGTTGTGGATTCAGGTCGGCATCGGCCAGAAACTCCGCGTTGGCCAGGACGGCGGTCAAGGGATGGCGCAAGTCATGCGAAATCGAACTGGCCATCCTGCCAATGGTCGCCAATCGCTCAGCGTTGAGCAGCCGCTGCTGCGCTTGATGCAGGCTCTCGCGCATGCCGGAGAAAGCATTCGTAAGTTCGGCGATCTCACTCGCCCCGCGCGCCTGTACCGGGTAACGAAAGTCTCCTTTGCCCAAGGCCCGCACCCCATCCACTAATTCCTCCAGCGGACGGGTAAAGGTCCTGGCGGTGACGTACACCAGCATGCTCCCGGCAAACACCGCGCCCAGTCCCACCGCCAGCAACAGCCGCCGTAGATGGTTAAGGAATGCAGTGGCTTCGTCGTACGACTTCATCACCAGCATGGTGACCGGCGGCGCCTCGTCGGGATCCAAGGCGAGCGACGAAACCACGAAACTTTCTCCGTCGAGCTTCCAATCCATGGGGCCGCGCGGGATAGTTTGGCCCTTCAGGTAGGCGCCGACCTCGCTTCTCTGAGCGGCATTGAGCGTGCTGACGACGACCGTGGACCCGCAAACGATGGTCACTTGGCTGGCCGCGATCTGGCTTACCTGGCGGGCCACGGCCGTGTTCATCTCATCGCCGACCGCAACCACTCCGAGCAGCGAATTGTCGGTGCTGGGCCCGAAGTAGATGGGGGCCAGCACGACTTCATAGAGATGCCCGCCCGCAAACCACCACTGCAGCGGCTGGTCGAGGGAGTTGCGATGTTCCAGGAGTTGGTGGGCTTGCTCGCGGGTAATACCGGGTGCCTTGGTATGAAATCCCACAAACTGGCCGGTGGGATCGAGTAGGGCAAACAGGTCGCCGCCGGAGAGACGGAACATCTCACCCGATGCATCCTGGATGGTGGGCGGATGACGGGATGTCATGAGGGCCTTGAGGCTGGGAAGATCGGCCATCAGCTTAGCCGAGCGCGCCAGGACAGCCTCGCGCTCCTTCTGTGCATTACGGAAAGTTTCGACGGAATTGGCCAGATCGTTGCCCAGGTCGCGGCGGACCTGGTTCTCCACCGTGCGCTGCACAATCAGCAGGGAGACCGCAGTCAATCCTGCGGAAGTCAGCAGCATGGCGATCAGGAACTTGGTCCGCAACCGCACCCGACCCATCGCCCATCTCCTCTCGGCTCCCATCACCGGACGAACTTGTAGCCCGTTCCGTGGACAGTACGAAAATGTACTGGATCGGCGGGGTCCTTTTCCAGCTTTTGCCGCAAGCGAAGAATGTGGGTATCGACCGTGCGCGTGGTCGGATAATTGCTGTAACCCCACACTTCGTTGAGCAGTTCGGTTCGCGAGACTACCCGCTCCTGGTGGTTGAGGAAGAAGCGCAGCATCTTGAACTCTTGTGGAGTGAGAGCAACCACATGGCCATCGCGGTGCAACTCCATCTTCGAGAAGTTCACTTCCACATCGTCGAAACTAAACACGTCGGATTTGTCCGAGGCCTGGTTCAGACGACGCATCGCCGCGCGCACGCGTGCCAGCAGTTCGCGCGGACTGAAGGGTTTGGTGACATAGTCATCCGCACCGATTTCCAGCAGCAGGACTTTATCCAGCACATCGCTGGCGGCACTCAGCACCAGGATTGGAACGCTGGAGAATTCCTGCTTGATCTCGCGACAGAGGTCCTGACCCGACTTCCCCGGCAGACGCAGATCAAGGATGACAATCCGCGGCATGGTGGCGCGGAAGGTGTCCATGGCGACGGCTCCGTCGGCCGCAACCGATACCTCGAACCCGGCGGATTCAAAGGTCCGCCGCAAGGCCCGCTGCACCGCCAAATCGTCTTCGATAACCAGGATTTTGTCCATTGCTCGGTTTCACACAACGCCTGAGCTACAGCTAACAACACATCGAACTGGCAGTCAATGGCATGTTGACAATTCCGTGACATCCTGCACATCGTATTGGGCGACTCTCGCCCAACTATGTCACCAAACGTTGACAATGTGTTTACCTAACCAAGACAACTCCTCCTGCCGTCCTAGTTAGATTACAGAAGACTCATGGCGACAGAGATTCACAGGACTCCGCGTTGCCGGAAGTAAATTCTCAATTCCGAAATTGATGGAGGAAACGATGTTCAGCACAAAGTCCAACAAATCCCAACCCGCCACTCGGCTGCTCTTGAGTGCCACCGTGTTGCTGGTAGCGGCTACGTTGTTTAGCCTGCCGGCAGCGGCCCAGAAAACTCAAGCGACGATTCTCACCTCCGACATCGTTAACATCAGCGTCAACACCGATGCCAACCTAGTCAACGCTTGGGGTATGTCTTTCAGCCCGACCGGTCCCTGGTGGATCTCCGACAATGGGACAGGACTTTCCACCCTCTACAACGCAGCCGGAACACCCCAGGCGTTGGTCGTTACCATTCCTTCGGGAAACGGGGTAGACACGGGAACTCCGACGGGACAGGTTTTTAACGGCACCACAGACTTCAAGATCAACGGCACACCGGCACACTTCATCTTTGCAGGGGAGGACGGAACCATCTCCGGATGGTACACGGGCACGAGCGCAAATCTCGTAGTTAACAACAGCGGTGGTGGCAATGCCGTCTATAAAGGAATTGCTTTGGCATCGGCGGGAGGCGCCAACTACCTTTATGTGGCGAACTTCCACAACGGCTCGGTGGACGTGTTCGACGCGATCTTTGCCCCGCACTCGTTTGGGGGGGGGCGCTTCCAGGACAGCACCATCCCGACCGGCTTTGTACCTTTCAACGTCGCCAATATCGGGAATGGCAAACTGGCAGTGACCTTCGCCAAACAGAATGCCGCCAAGCATGACGACGTGGCGGGTCCGGGAAATGGCTACGTCGATATCTTTGATACGTCAGGCAATCTGCTCATGCGCCTTCCGCACCTCGTCTACCTGAACTCTCCCTGGGCTGTAGTAGTCGCTCCGGCTACGGGCTTTGGCGGATTCAGCGGAAACATTCTGGTGGGGCAATTCGGTAGTGGTGCAATCGTGGCGTTCAACGCTACCACCGGTAATCTCACCGGACTACTACTTGATCCCAATGTCCTGCAGCTTCAGATTGACGGGTTGTGGGGACTGGGGTTTGGCAACGGTGGCACGGCTGGTCCGACCACCACTCTGTTCTTTACAGCGGGAGTTTTCGGAGAAGCTCACGGACTGTTCGGATCGATCGTGGCTCTCCCCGGCATTCCCCGACCCACCCAGAAGTGATCGAAACCGTAGTAAAACCAATCTCCAGGAGGGCGAACGCGCCCTCCTTTTTTTCGTGTG
>DATCCF010000015.1:0-9571 GCA_036511435.1 Terriglobales bacterium
ATCGTCGCCGGCCAGCCGTTCAGCACGGAACTGATCGGAGACGAGTCGCTCTCGCGCCGCCCCATGCGGCGCATCATAGAGCCTTTGACCAGAATGGGCGCCAAGATTCATTCGACCGAAGGCGGCTGCGCGCCGCTGCGCATCACGGGCGCCCGGCTGCACGGTATCGAGTATCTAGTTCCAGTCGCCAGTGCGCAGGTCAAGACCTCGTTGCTGTTCGCCGGATTGCTTGCTGACGGCCATACAACGGTAACGGAGCCAATGCGCACGCGCGATCATGGAGAGCTTGCGCTGCGCGCCTTCGGTGCAGAGGTTGATCGGTTGCGAAATACGGTGACGATCGAGGGCGGTCAGACGCTGCATCCCCTGGAAGCCTACATTCCCGGAGACATCTCGTCCGCCGCTTTTTTCCTGTGCGCCGCTGCCGTCTTTCCCGAGTCCAACTTGGTAATCGACGGCGTGTTGTTGAATCCCACTCGGTCTGCTCTGCTCGACGTGTTGACCGCCATGGGCAGCCGCATCTCGATGGTGCGCGTGGCGGAGCAGCATGGAGAGCTGTTGGGCACCATCACCCTGGTTCCCGGTGTAGCCAAGCCAGTGACGATTGCAGGCGCACAAACTGCGCTGCTGATTGACGAATTGCCAGTGCTGGCGGCCATCGCCCCGTACACGGCGGGGTTGGAGGTCCGGGATGCCGGCGAGTTGCGCGTGAAAGAGTCCGATCGCCTGAGCGCAGTCACCCAGAACCTGCGGGCGATGGGTGCGCAGGTCGAGCAAACTGAGGACGGATGGCGCATTCCCGGTGGTCAGCGGCTGCACGGCGCCGAAATCGAGTCCTTTGGAGACCATCGCATCGCCATGGCCTTCGCCATCGCCGCCCTTCGGGCACAGGGAGAAACCTTGGTCCGTAACTCGGAATGTGTCGCCATTTCCTACCCCAGCTTCTTTGCCGATCTGGAGCGGCTTCTGGAAAGGTAGCTCGCGCATTCCCGACGTCAGCCTACTGCCACAGGTGTTGCGACGCGCTTGGGGAGAAATTCTCCGATGCGGCGGATCTGGGCGCCAACTGCCCGCAGTTTTTCTTCGATTCGCTCGTAGCCGCGGTCAATGTGATATACGCGGTCAATGATGGTTTCGCCTTCGGCGACGAGGGCGGCCAGTACCAGCGATGCCGAAGCGCGCAGATCGCTGGCCTGCACGGCCGCGCCGCTGAGCGGCGTTTTGCCTCGGACCACGGCGCGAGTTCCTTCACCCCTGATGTTGGCTCCCATGCGCACCAGTTCCTGGACGTGCATGAAGCGGTTCTCGAAAATATTTTCGGTGACGATGCTGACGCCTTCGGCCTGGGTCGCAAGCGCCATGAACTGCGCCTGCATGTCGGTAGGAAAGCCGGGATATTCTTCGGTGGCTACGTCTGCCGCCCTCAGCGGGCCATCGCCGATGACGCGGACCGAGTCGCCGTTGGTCCGCACCTGCACCCCGCACTCCTCCAACTTCTGTAGTAGCGCGCCAAGATGATGAGGATCGCAGCCGGAGACCAGCAAGTCTCCTCCGGTGAGCGCGCCCGCGACGATGAAGGTGCCAGCTTCAATTCGATCAGGAATGATGCGATGGCGCGCGCCATGCAGCTTCTCCACACCTTGCACGCGGATGGTGTGCGTGCCGGCACCGGCAATCTGCGCGCCCATCTTGTTGAGGAGCGTCGCCAGGTCGCCGACTTCAGGTTCGCGCGCACAGTTCTCCAGCACGGTTTCGCCTTCAGCCAGCGCCGCCGCCATCATCAGATCTTCGGTTCCAGTCACGGTGATCTTTTCGAAGACCACGCGCGCGCCTTTCAGGCGTTCGGCCCGGGCTTCGATGTAGCCATGCTCCTGCGAAATTCGCGCCCCCAGTTTCTCCAGCCCTTTGAGGTGCAGGTCAATCGGGCGCGCGCCGATGGCGCATCCGCCCGGCAAAGAAACTCTCGCGTGTTTCATGCGGGCGACCAGCGGGCCCAGCACCAGGGTGGACGCGCGCATGGTTTTGACCAGTTCGTACGAAGCTTCTGGATTCACCAGGTTGCGGCAGCAGATGGTGGTGCGGTGCTGGGCGCGGCCGTAGCCCAGTTCCACTTCGGCGCCCATCGCCGCCAGCAGTTTGCGCTCGGTCTCGATATCGCGCACCTGCGGAACGTTTTCCAGGATGACGGGTTCTTCGGTGAGCAGCGCGGCGGCCATCGCCGGAAGCGCGGCATTCTTCGCGCCACTGATGCGTACCGTGCCCAACAGCGGATTTCCGCCACGAATGACAAACTTGTCCATGTAGAGATGTCCTAAACTGACGCTGCGAACGCCGAATTTATGAAGCACAGCGCAGACCTCATTTTACGAGGATTGGGGGCCGGAGTCGCTGGGGGCCTGTGCGTAATCTTCGCCTCTGGAATTGTCATTACGAGCGAAGCGAGGAATCTGCTGTTGTTCGTGCATGCAACAGCGGCTGGGGAAAAAAAGCAGATCCCTCACGGCCTAAAGGCCGTTCGTGATGACAACTCAGAAATCGCGAAACCCGACATTACTTATACAGCACCCAATAAAGTCCCTGGTTGTTATGGACGGCTTGGACGCGGACCCTTCGACTGCGCTCCGGGCAGGCCCTGAAGGTCCGCACTGGACCGAACATCTTGGGAACTCTACTCTTCTGTTTGCGAGGTTAAACAGATAACACTCGAAAATGAGTCGAGTTCGGGCGGGAAATTTTTCGCCAGGAAGGAAGCCTTGTTGCTCACTCCTCCAGCGCCTCGACGATGGCATCGTGTACAAGTGGCCGGACCCGGCGAATGGCTTGCGATGCCCGGTTTGGCCAGGTGCGGTTGGTCAGCAACGTTATCGAGAGCTGGCGCGTGGGATCGATCCACAGGGAGGTGCCGGTGAAGCCGAGATGACCAAACGACGCCGCAGAAAAATGAGTGCCTGACGATGCCGGCGGCGACGGAGTATCCCATCCCAGCGCTCGCGACGAACCGGCGGGCGATTCCCCCCGCCGCGTGAAGAGTTCTACGGTTTCTCGCTTCAGGATGGGCGCTCCACCGCGCAGCATGCACTCGGCGAATCGCGCAATGTCGCTTGCCGGAGCGAAGACGCCGGCATGCCCTGCGACGCCTCCCATCACCGAGGCGTTCTCGTCATTCACCTCGCCCTGGATGATGCGCTTGCGAAAAGTGCGATCGTCTTCGGTAGGCGGAATCCGCGGCTTCCACTCCGGCGGAGGATTGAATCGCGTTTGCGTCATGCCGAGCGGCGTGAAGACCTCCTGCCGCGTGAACAGGTCGAGGGCCAGGCCAGATTGGCGAGTCAGGACCTCTCCCAGCAAGAGGAAGCCGACGTCGCTGTACTCGGTGTGCGTGCCGGGCACGGTCGCCAGCCGCGTAGTAAGCGCCGCCCGAACAAGTTCGTCGCGAGAGCCGGCAAGTTCAAATAGCTTCTCGTAAGCGGGCAGTCCGCTGGAGTGGGCGAGCAGCATGCGGAGGGTGACTGCCTCGCGCGTGGCCTGCTGATGCCGAGGCGCTCGCGCCACAAAATCGGGGAGGAAGTGTCCCAGAGGAATGTCCAGCGGCAATTGTCCGCGCTCGTACAGCAGCATGGCCACGGCGGTAGTCGCGACGATCTTGGTCACGGACGCCAGATCGAAAATGGTGTCGGGCTGAACCAGCGGGGCGTCGTCAGAGTAGGTGAAGCGGCCAAATCCGCGCAGCGCGATCAGCGATCGGCGATGAGTGACGGCAAGCGCCGCCGCAGGGAAGGCGCGTTGCTCGATGGCTTCGCGGACCATGGCAAATGCGCGCGAGAATTGCTTGTCTTGGAGTTCGAAAGCGGACGGCAGGTCTGCGAGCTGTTGCGGCGCTTGGTTCAAAACCACCTCGGGATGAGATCGCAACTTATAATAGCTTGCCGGGGGGAATAAGCGGGTTTCCGGGCTAAAGCCCGCTGTGTAAGTAATGTCCCATTTGGGATGGACGATTCGTCTCTGGAGTTGTCATTACGAGCAACGGACCTGCTGGGGCAGGTTGAAACGGGAATGACAAAGGTCAAAACGCATATTGATTCTATTGGGTTTGCGTCTTTGTCATTGGGAGCGAAGCGAGGAATCTGCTTTTTAGCGCTGGAACGACCGCTGAGGAAACAGCAGATCCCTCGCGGCCTGAAGGCCGTTCGTGATGACAACTCAAACTCGCGAAGCCGGGCATTGCTTATGCAGCAGTCAAATAAAGCCCGGGAATATTATAAGGGCTTGGACGCCGCCTGAAGGCCGGCACTATCCGCGCGGCGACTTGTTCAGAGTTCCCTTAAATCAAGAAAGGTTTCGAACCCATTGAGGCTTCGTCGTCGGCCAGCTATAGCGCTCTTTCTGTTTTGTTTTGCCCTAACCGGCAGCACGCCCCTTCTAGCGCAGAAGGCGTCCGCTCCAGCCGTCACGCCGCCAGTCGCCGCAAAACAGGAGCAAGACCGCTTTGCACCGCTCGACGCGCTGCTCAAAGATGCGGTCGAGAAAGGGCGTGCGCCCGGAGTGGTGCTACTCGTCGGCCACAACGGAACCTTCGTTTACCGCAAAGCGTTTGGTTATCGCGCGCTCGATCCCAGCAAGGAGCCGATGACCGTCGATACCATCTTCGACATGGCATCGCTGACCAAAGTGATGGCTACCACCAGTTGCGTGATGCGCCTGGTGCAGCTTGGACAGGTGAAGCTCAACGATCCGGTCGCCAAGTACATCCCCGAGTTCGCGCAAAACGGCAAAGACGATGTGACCGTTCGCCAGTTGCTGACGCACTACTCCGGCCTGCGGCCCGACCTGGATTTGAAGAAGTATTGGAGCGGGCTGGAGGAGGGTTATAAGCGCGCCAATGCCGAGAAGCTGATGAATCCGCCAGGTTCGGTGTTCGTGTATAGCGACATCAATTTCGTGGTGTTGGGCGAATTGGTGCAGCGCGTCGGCCTCATGCCGCTCGATCAGTATTCGCAGACCTATATATTTGGCCCGCTAGGCATGACGTTGACACGCTTTCTTCCGCCGGCGGACTGGAAGCCGCGCATCGCGCCCACCGAACGCGACGAGCGCTCCGGACAGATGCTGCGTGGCGTGGTGCACGATCCCACTGCGCGCCAGATGGGCGGAGTCGCCGGCGACGCGGGACTTTTCTCAACCGCCGATGACGTTGCGAAGTTCGCTCAAGCGCTGCTGAACGGTGGCGCCCCAGTATTTTCGCCGTGGATTGTCGAGAAGATGACCACCCCGCAACAGCCTCCCAACCTGACGGATGTGCGCGGACTGGGTTGGGACATCGATTCGCCTTTCTCTTCCAATCGCGGTGAACTGTTGCCCGTGGGGTCCTTCGGCCATACCGGTTTCACCGGCACGTCGCTCTGGATTGACCCGACCACCAATACCTACATCGTCCTGCTCACCAATGCGGTGCATATTAAGGAAGGCAACGTGATTGCGTTGCGCACCGAAGTGGCCACCGCGGTCGCCGCTGCGTTACAACTGCAGCCCAGCGAAGAGCAAAAGATGCGGTTGGCGCGCATCACCGGCTACAACGAGGCGGCAGTCGCCAGCCGCCGCGTGGTGGTGCGCAATGGTCAGGTGTCCAACGGGATCGACGAACTGGAGGCGCGGGACTTCGACGCCTTGCGAGTTCCCGGTGTTGCGACGCCGAAGGTGGGACTAGTGACCAACCAGACCGGTATCGACAGTCATGGCCGGCGCACGATTGACGTGCTGGCTCATCAGCGTGATTTGCAGTTGAGCGCGATTTTCAGTCCCGAACACGGGGTGCAGGGGACCTCCGATAGCACGGACATCGGCAATACGAAAGATGGGGCGACCGGAGTAACCGTTTACAGCGTATACGGCGACAGCGATGCCAAGCGCCGGCCACCGCTCGATGTGCTGCGCAAGCTCGACGTGCTGGTGTTCGATATTCAGGACGCGGGTGTACGCTTTTACACCTACGAGACGACGTTGGGATACTTTCTGGAAGCCGCGGCCACGCTGGCGAAACCGATTGTCGTGCTCGACCGTCCTAACCCGATCACCGGGGCCTACGTTCAGGGCCCGGTTTCCGACAACGGCCAGACGAGCTTTGTGAACTACTACGCCGTCCCAGTGCGGCACGGCATGACGATTGGCGAGTTGGCCAAACTATACAACAGCGAGCGGCACATCAACGCCAATCTCACGGTGGTGCCGATGAAAGGCTGGATGCGCGGCGACTGGTTCGACGCGACGTCGCAGCTATGGGTGAATCCATCGCCCAACTTGCGTGACTTGAACCAGGCGACGTTGTATCCGGGCGTGGCGCTGATTGAGGCAACAAATATTTCGGTGGGGCGGGGCACCGATACTCCCTTTGAAGTGATAGGAGCGCCCTGGGTCAGTGCGAAGCGACTGGCTGCGTACTTGAATGAGCGCAACATCCCCGGAGTGCGATTTGTGCCAATCACGTTCACGCCGGCCAGTGGGCCGTATGCTCGTCGGGACTGTGAAGGGGTCAACATCATGGTTACCAATCGGGAGACTCTGGACGCTCCCGAGTTGGGGCTGGAGTTGGCGGCGGCCCTGCACAACGCGGCTCCAACCGGGTTTGACATTGGCCGTATGAAGCCCTTGCTGGCGAATCAAGCGGCCTTCACGGCGCTGCAAGCGGGACAAGACCCCCGGCGCATTGCCGACGACTGGCGCGACGGGGTCGAGCAGTTCATGCAGATCAGGAAGAAGTATTTGATCTATTGAGGCAGTAGTGTGGGTCTTCAATCCGCGTTAAGGGGTAGATTGTGATTCATGAGTTGTCATTACGAACGCCCGGGTTTGGCGCGAGGAATCTGTTTTTCCCACGGCCAAGCAAGAGCAGATCCCTCGCTGCGCTCGTGATGACAAACGGATGGGAACCTTCCCCTACTGGGCAGCTCTGTGGACCTTGGTTTCGTCAATCGTCAGATTGCGCTCCAGCACCATTTCGATCGAATCCCCCACGGCGAGCTGAATCTCGGGCCCGCGGGTGAGCAGAACGGTTGCCAATCCGAGCGCGCTACCGGCGGCCGCGCCGATGGCTGCGCCTTTGCCCTCTCCGGCGATCGCCCCAATCCCCGCTCCTGGTATGGCTGTGCCGACGATGGTCCCGGCATCCTTGCCCTTGCTACCAGTTCCCTGAATGGTTCCTTCCTTGTCTTTGACGCCCGCAGTGTTTGGATCCCCGGGGGTTCCCTGGACTGCGCCCGGCAGCAGTAAGGTGTAGCCATTGGGGAAGATCATGGAGGTAAAGCTCATCTGCAATTCGGCGCGGCCCTTAACTCTGCCTGGGCGCAGTACCCGGCGGATCTCTCCCTGAATGAAGGTACCGGGTGGAATGACAATCCGGTCATTCATCACGATGGGAAATGCAGTTTGCGCGTAAACCGGATCGCCTGGGCGGGCGTTCTTGGTGGTAAGGCCCTGCTTCATGGTCAGGGGAACGCGCGTGCCCGCGGAAACGGTGATCGAGTCGGCGGGAGCGGCCGGGCTATTCTCCTGTGCGACCGGGGCAGCGCGCGATGTGAGCTGCGGCGAGTCATCCCTGTCCTGCGCCGAGACGATGATGGTCGCGACGCCGAGAAAAACGGCAAGCAGAACCGCGGCTGCTCTCATGTGTCTTCCCATCATAATGAGGTTCTCCGGCATTACCTTGAACGCGCTCGAGCGTCAAAAGTCGCGCTTCCTCTATTTCAGCATATACAAGGCGTTAACGTGCGCCGTAACGGTTATTTTCTGCGCTCCAAACTCCGCCGTGGGGGCAGCCGGAGGGGCGGCCATGGCGCCCGCAATCGCCTGTCTGGCGAACACCATCGGGCGAACCGGGCTAGGCTCGTAGGTGTCCACCGAGGCATAGGAGAGTTCGCCCAGGGTGCGGCTGCCGAACCGCGCGACCGCAGCGGCGTTGGCACGGGCGCGTGACAACGCATCTTCCACCGCCTTGATCTTGGCCGCTTCCATATCGTCGAGAAGATAGCTGAGCGACTGGTCGCCGGTCACATCCTGCATGTCGGACAGCCCCTGCGTAATCGGCCCCACTTTGGAGAAGTCCTTCAGCTTAATGCTGATGTTCGTATCCACGCGATAGCCGACCAGCTTGCGTTTTGGGTTCTTGTAGTCATATACCGGCTGCACGGAGAACTGGCCGACCTGCGCGTTCTTGGGATCGAGCCCGTTGGAACGCAAGAGCTGGCGCACCTGCTCGGCGGCGCGACTGGCCTTCTGGTTCGCGTCCTGCAGCTTATCTTCTTGTGCCGAGATATTAAATTGCACCAGCACGGTGTCGGGCTCGGCTTCGAACTTGCCGTCGGCGCCGACCCACACGGTGTTGGGTATGGGGCTTCCTGCTGCGCGGTCTTGCGCTCGCAGGGAAGCGACGGTGAAGAGCGATGCAGTGAAAGCGAAGATCGAAAACGCGATGAACTGCCAACTTCTGGGTCGCATGAGAGTACCTGGTGCCACGCATCCTCCAGCACAAGCCAACGGTAGAGCGGCCGAAACTGCGGTGGGCGTGGCTCCTTTCGTTTCGAAATCATAGTCTGGCGGGCTGGGTTTGACCAACCGTGGTCGCCGAAGGCCTTCCTCGAAAGAACGTCGGAACTTGTCATTCTTGCGCGAGATTCCCGTTTGCGGAAGAAGTCAGGTCGTGGCAGCGATTCCCAGAATCAAACTCGACATGTACTTTCGTGCCGAATGTGTCATCCGAATGTTGAAAAAACGAATCCAAAAAGGTAAGTTGCAGGTAGTTGTCTACCCATTGCAGAGGCGGGTAAGGAGCGGCCGATGCGCAGATGGTATGTGCCACTTACAGTACTGGGAATCGGCAGTATTGGGGCGTTTTTATTGAGCGAGCGAGGAAGGAACACCTTGCGCGCCATGTTTGAAAATTTCGGCCAGGCGCCGGAGCGCTGGCTGGAATGGAATGAGAACGCGCAGAGCGAACTGGATCGCATCCAGGCCGCATTGAATCGCATTGCGGAATCTTTGGAGCCACGCGCACAGCTCGGGCGATGAGCATGCGCCGGGTGCAATGACCGGCGGAGATCGAAAGCCCCAGGCAGTTGCCGGCCCTTCCTAGGTGGACGGTTGAGCAGGCGCCAGTTCGTTGATTTTTCCTGCCATCCGGATATCGCGTTGCGTAATCCCCCCGGCGTCGTGCGAGACCAGGGCCATCGTCACCTTGTTATAGCTGATGTGGATGTCAGGATGATGGTTCACGGCTTCGGCGGCTTCGGCGATCTGGTTCACGAAATCCATTGCCTGCACGAAGTTGGTGAACTGGAAATCGCGCGCAATCTCGTTTCCGGTTTTCTTCCAGCCGGGAAGCTTTTGCAGGGCTTGCTGAACCTCAGCCTCGGATAGGACTACACTCATTCGTCAACTCCTTACTAGGGCCTGTTAACACTAATTCGTAATTCTGTGATATGCTGCGATGCATGGAGATCACCGAAGCGCAGTACCAGCATATTGCCTCCAGTCTTCCCCGGCAGCGCGGTAACGTGAAGCTGCCCAACCTGCAACTGCTAAA
>DATCCF010000016.1:0-6098 GCA_036511435.1 Terriglobales bacterium
TTCGTGTCCGTGGAAGTATTGATTATCCGCTGGCCGGCGTCGCGGTGGCTCTCAAAATGCGCGGCGGCCGAGTGGAAGATGCGCGCGTTGCCATCACCGCCGTCAATCCCGCGCCGTTCCTGGTGGAAGACGCGGATGCGCATCTGGTGGGAGTGGTTCCGACTGAAGAGATTGCAGAGCGGGTTGGTGACTTGGCAGCTAGTACGGCCAAGCCTCTGACCACCTCGGCGCTGACGCCAGAGTATCGCCGCGAGATGGTGCGGGTGTTCGCCAAGCGAGCGGTGCTGAGCGCTGCGGCAAACTGATCCCACATTGGTTGATGCAATAACTGGCAACCGGCAACTGACTACTGACTACTGGCTACTGATGCTCATCACCGACTGCCACATCCACATTCAGCCGATGGAGTTGTTCAAGCTCGAGGCCCTGGCGCTGATGAAGAAGTCCCGCAAGGATTTCGATCAGGTAGCGGAATACTGCGGCTCACCGAAGGCATTCCTCAAGCATCTCCACAGAATTGGTATCGATCGGGCGGTGCTCATCAACTACGTTGCGCCCGAGGTGATCGGCTTCACGCCGGCAGTCAACGAGTTCATCGCCAACTACGTGAAGGAAGATCCGAAGCGGCTTATCCCCTGCGGCAGTGTGCACCCGCGCCACACGCAAAATGTTCTGGCCGACATGGAACGTATCGTGCGGCTGGGCATCAAGCTCATCAAAATTCATCCGCCGCACCAGTTGCTGTATCCCAACGATTACGTGAGCGGCGTCAAAGAACTGGAGATCATCTATCGGGCGGCCGAAGCGAACGGCATTCCTATCATGGTGCACACCGGCACCTCGATCTTTCCCGGAGCGCGCAACAAGTACGGCGATCCGATCTACGTGGACGACGTGGCCGTCGATTTTCCCCGGCTGAAAATCCTGCTGGCGCACGGCGGGCGTCCTCTGTGGATGGACACTGCCTTCTTTCTGGTGCGCAGACACCGCAACGTCTATCTGGACATCAGCGGCATCCCGCCCAAAACGCTCCTGAAATATTTTCCGCGGCTGGAAGAAATCGCACACAAGACGCTATTCGGCACCGACTGGCCTGGGCCGGGTGTTCCCGAGATCGAGAAGAACCTGGCCGAGTTTCGCGCGCTCGCGATGAGTGAAAGCGCGAAAGAACAGATACTGAGCAAGACGGCGCTCGAAATCTGGCCAATCTGAGGAAGTGGCTAGGGCCATCCTGCGTGGCCTTACGAGTCGGTCTGCTCCACGCGCTGGGTTCCTGCCTGATCCACCTTTGCAGCCGCGCGGATTGCTGCCCAAAGTTCGTCATATCCCACCCGCGACTTCGCCGAGAACGGAATGATCTGCGAGGGAAGAATTTGTAGCTGGCCGCAGAGCTTCGGCAGCGAGTTGCGCAGTTGATTGTTCGAAATACGGTCGGCCTTAGTAGCGACCACGATAAATTGGCGATCCATGTGACGCAGCCAGTCCATCAACTGCAAGTCAAGCTCCTGCGGAGGAATCGTGACGTCCACCAGCGACAGGCACAGCACGAGCGACTCGCGATTTTCCAGGTATGGATTGACGAACTGCGCCCACTTTGCGGTGACTTCTTTGGGCGCGCGGGCGTAACCGTATCCGGGCAGGTCGGCAAAGACGAAGTCGGGATTCGGTTTGCCGGGACGGCGCACCTGGAAGAAGTTGATGGTCTGGGTGCGACCGGGCGTGTTGCTGGTCTTGGCGATCTTGGCGCCGACAAGCGAATTGATCAAGCTCGATTTGCCTACATTGGAGCGGCCCAGAAACGCGATCTCGGGCGCACCCGGAGGCGGGAACTGCAGCGGGGCAGCGGCGGAGGTCACAAAGCGAGTCAACACCTTCATGCAATCAATATCGCCGTAGCGGCGCAAAAGTGCAACCGGAGGAAATTCTTTTGAGGAGGCGGGCGTATGGCGGCGCGAAGCAGAAAGCAACAGGGCCCGCATTCGGCGGGCCCTTGTTCGCTTCGAAGTAATGGCTGGCGTGCGCTTACTGGTGTGCCGGTGCTGGCTCCGTATTCGGCGGCAGCGCAGCGATTCCTGGAGAGACCTCGTCAGGCACATCAGGCAGCGGACGCTCCAGCGCATACGCAAGCACGTCATCCATGGTATTGACGAAGCGTAGCTTCATTACCTTGCGCAAGTTTTCCGGCACGTCGGCCAGGTCCTTCTCGTTATCAGCGGGAAGGAGGACCTCCATGATGCCCGCACGGTGAGCCGCCAGCAGCTTCTCTTTCAACCCGCCGATGGGCAGTACCTTGCCACGAAGCGTGATCTCGCCAGTCATGGCGATGTCGCGCCGAACGGGGATGTGGCTGAGCGCACTGGCGATGGCGGTTGCCATGGTAATGCCGGCTGACGGCCCATCCTTCGGAATCGCACCCTCGGGTACATGTACGTGGATATCGAGATTGCGATAGAAGTCACGCGGCAGTCCCAACCGATGTGCACGTGAGCGCACGTAGGACATGGCAGCCTGCGCCGACTCCTGCATCACGTCACCCAGCTTACCGGTGAGCGTAAGCTTACCTTTGCCGGCTACCGTGGCGACTTCGGTGGTGAGAATCGAGCCACCGACCTCGGTCCACGCCAGGCCCGTGACCAGGCCGACTTCACTGCGCTCGTGTCTCTCGCTGTCGCGGAACTTCATGACGCCCAGGTATTCCGAGACGTTTTCTGCGGTGAGTTCCACCGTGTACTTGTCGCCTTCCTTAACCACCTTGCGCGCGACCTTGCGGCAGATGTTGCCGATCTCGCGCTCCACATTGCGGACGCCGGCTTCGCGCGTGTAGTTGCGAATGATGGCGGTGAGCGCTTCATCGGTGAAGATGATGTTCTGTTCGGTCAATCCGGTCTGCAGGCGCTGTTTGCGAACCAGATACTGCTTGGCGATCTCGACTTTTTCCGGCTCGGTGTAACCGTGCAGCCGCAGCACTTCCATGCGGTCTTGCAGTGCCGGAGGAATGGTGTGCAGCACGTTGGCGGTGGCGATGAAGAAAACCTGCGACAGGTCGTACTCCACATCGAGGTAATGATCGACGAACATGAAGTTTTGCTCGGGATCGAGTACTTCCAGCAGTGCCGCCGAGGGATCGCCGCGGAAATCCATCGACATCTTGTCCACTTCATCCAGCATGAATACTGGGTTCTTGGTGCCGGCCTTTTTCATCATCTGGATAATCTGGCCCGGCAGCGCGCCGATGTAGGTGCGGCGGTGACCGCGCACTTCGGCTTCATCGCGAACTCCACCGAGCGACAGGCGGACGAACTTGCGACCGGTGGCTTTGGCGATGCTCATGCCCAGCGAAGTTTTGCCCACGCCTGGAGGTCCCACGAAACACAGGATCGAGCCCTTCGGGTTCTTGACCAATTGCCGGACCGCGAGAAATTCAAGAATGCGCTCCTTGATTTTCTCCAGACCGTAGTGATCTTCGTTGAGCGTTTTCTCGGCGATATCGATGTTGCGAATCTCTTTGGAGCGTTTCTTCCAGGGCACGGCCAGCAGCCAATCGAGGTAGTTCCGCGATACCGTGGACTCGGCCGACATGGGCGGCATGGCTTCCAGCTTCTTGAGTTCCTGCAGGGCCTTCTCGTGGGTTTCACGGGGCATGCCGGCGGTGTCAATCTTCTTCTTCAGTTCGTCGAACTCGCTCTTCTCGCCGCGGCCCAGTTCTTTCTGGATGGCCTTGATCTTCTCGTTGAGGTAGTACTCTTTCTGGGCGCGCTCCATCTGGCGCTTTACGCGCGACTGGATAGTGCGGTCCATGTTGAGCTTCTCGATCTCGACGTCGAGCACGTCTCCGATGCGGTTCAGGCGCTCGGCGGGATCGAAGATTTCCAGCAGCTCCTGCTTTTCTTCGATCGAGAGTTGCAGGTTGGCGGCGATGGTGTCAGTCAGCTTTGCCGGATCGTCGTTGCGGACGGCGGCAATCATGGTTTCATAGTTCAGGGACTGACAGAGCTTGACGTACTGCTCGAACAGGCCCGTCACCCGCGTCATGCTGGTTTCGATCTGTGGCGTCGGTTCAGCCGAATACTTCGCGGTGCGTACCGTGGCCTCAAAGTAGCCATCGGTGTCTACCACCTGGAGGATCTTACCGCGCTCCAAGCCTTCCACCAGGACCTTGATATTGCCGTCAGGAAGCTTCAGACTCTGGACGATGTTGACCAGCGTGCCGACCTGGAAAATCTCGTTGGGCTTGGGCTCGTCGATGCTCGCGTCATGCTGCGTCGCCAGAAATATCTTCTTGTCGCCAGCCAGCGCCTCTTCCAATGCGCGTACGCTCGACTCCCGGCCAACCACGAACGGCGTCATCATGTAGGGAAAGATGACGACATCGCGAATCGGCATCATGGGGAGTTTCTTGGTTTCGAATTTCTCGCGCTGGGTCACTATTACCACCTTGTCGTTCAGAGGGGCCCGTACCGCTCTGAGAAAAAAGAAGAACTAACCGGTTCGCGCCGCATTGCGCGCCGGTTGCCCGTTGCGGCCAACGTCAGTCAAGCATAACACGCGAAACAAGAGGACAGAAGCGAACAAAGTCCCGGGACATGTGTAGTCTGTAGCCTTCTACACTTGGCCCGGACAAAGGGGGATACTGGAGAGCAATATCCTTAAGATTGCTATGCTTGTTTGATGCCGTCATTCCTGACGGGATTCGTTCCGCTGCGCCGGCTCAGAGATTGTCGGCCGTAACGCTCCCAACTCTACACGTGCACCCGACATGCAGCGGCACTTTCGGTCGCTGATCGCGACGAAACTTTTTCTGCGCTTGCTGTTCGCAGTAGGGGCAGCATTCGGCCGCACTTTCGATCATCCAACCCTTGATGAAATCGTAACCGTCGGCGGCAAAACGTTCGCCGTTGAGCGAGTCCCAACCCGAATCCCAATACGTTGACGTTAGTAGGTGAGCAATTTGCTCCGCGTATCGCCAAGTGCCAGCCACTTTCTCCAGATTCAACGATGCGAACTCTGGCGGCAGTGGACCTAACTGGAACAACTCGCGAAATGCAACTTGTTTTCCTAACCGCGACCGGATGTCCGGGACCGATTCGAGGTACTCGATCGCTGCTGCCTTCCTTCGAAGAGCAGGAGGGTTTAGATCGCATACCAATTCGCTCATTTCCTTCAATGTGAGCTTGCTTAGCAGGAGGGCAACCGGGATCTCGTGCCCTCTTATGGCGAGGCCCATGCCTACAAGCTTTTCGAACAGGGGACGGTCGCGGTGATCGGCGGGAATTGTGTGAATCTTATCGAGTTTGCCAGAGTGACGGACGTACAGCTTGGCAGCGTCGAATCCGTACTTCGCCACAAGCGAGTCATCAATCGTCGCATCCACTGGCTCGCATTCGAACAGAGTCAGCAAGTCGCAGTTGGGCTGGATCTCAAGTTCATCGACCGCCTTCGTTCGGAACTCTCCAAGGAGATCCTCCCTATCTTTCTCTGAGGCCGTGGCCCATTCTGGAGCCGCTTGTTTTTGGCGTTCGATCGCGGCGAGGTACTTTGGCCGGAAATTGGCGACGTACGTCTCAATTTCGCGAACTCGCACATTACTGGTTGTGATGAGTTCTGCGAGATCGCGACGCTGGTTGTAGGGCCCGGACTCCCACATCTCTTCGAGCGCAGCTTTGAATTCTTCAGCCGCCTCTCGATTAATCGCATCCAGCGTCAGGCCGAAGGAAGCCTTCGGATTCACGAGCCAGCCGCCGTCGGCAAGTGAAGTTAGTGGTCCTACGTCTGGACGGAAACGAGGAGTTTCAGCACCCTGAACGGACACAACCTGAACAGACACACTTATGGGCAGGTCGATTTTCGGTTCCCGTGTAGCTGCAGTCACGATAGCCGGGGCAAGGTTAACATGCGACGATGCCGAATTATTCCGCATCACTCGCCAGATAACGACCACTACTACGAGCAGAACGATGACTAGAGCATTTTCAGCGTTATTGTAGACCATACCCGCAATGAGAGAACCAAGCTAAGGCGTTCTCGGCAGTAATCGCTGCCAGGGCTTCCGCGATGGCGTCCTCCAGAGCCTCCACGCTGCGGGCCTTGGCGGAGCGCAG
>DATCCF010000017.1:0-3435 GCA_036511435.1 Terriglobales bacterium
GAAGATCAAGCAATGGCTGCGCTCCGCCAAGGCCCGCAGCGTGGAGGCTCTGGAGGACGCCATCGCGGAAGCCCTGGCAGCGATTACTGCCGAGAACGCCTTAGCTTGGTTCTCTCATTGCGGGTATGGTCTACAATAACGTTGAAAATGCTCTAGAATGCGAGGCCGACCATTCGCAACATGCTTTTGGCCGCCCGCACGATCACCTACGCCACTTTCCCCGTTTGACCCCGGTCTTCGCCGCCTGATACCTTCAACTGTTTGTCCCACCCGCAAATCTTCCACAAGCGAGAGACTGCATGGCACTCAAGTTCAAAGGCGTCGATTTCATCGAGTTCGATTCGCTGCTCAACGATGACGAACGGCTGGTCCGCGACAACACCCGCAAGTTCATCGAAGAGAACCTCATCCCCATCATCGAGTTATGCAACCGCGAAGGCCGTTTCCCCAAGGAGTTGATCAAGCCCATGGGGGATCTGGGCTTCTACGGCGCCAGCCTCAAAGGGTATGGCTGCGCCGGCATGTCGGCCGTCGAGTACGGCCTGATGACGCAGGAACTGGAGCGCGGCGACAGCGGCGTGCGCTCGTTTGTCAGCGTGCAGTCGGCACTGTGCATGTATCCCATTTACACCTTCGGCAGCGAGGAGCAGAAGCAGAAATACCTGCCCAAGATGGCGCTGGGCGAAATTCTTGGATGCTTTGGTTTAACGGAGCCTGATGCCGGATCGAACCCGAGCGCAATGCGCACGCGCGCGCGCAAGGACGGTGACGACTACGTGCTGAATGGCGAGAAGATGTGGATCACCTCCGGCTCCATCGCCGACATCGCCATCATCTGGGCCAAAGTTGAGGACGAGGACAACCGCGTCCGTGGATTCATCGTGGAAACTGACCGGCCCGGATTCAAGGCCGCCGACGTTCACGGGAAGTTTTCGCTGCGGGCCTCGGTTACTTCAAGTCTTTCTTTACAGGATGTCCGTATCCCTGAGGAAAACCTGCTACCTGCCTCTGGCGGTCTAAAATCTCCTTTGAGCTGCCTGAACCAGGCGCGCTACGGCATCGCGTGGGGAGCGATTGGCGCGGCTATGGCTTGCTATGATTGCTCGCTCCAGTACGCGCAGTTCCGCAAGCAGTTCCACGACCAGCCGATTGCCTCGCATCAGCTCGTACAGGAGAAGCTGGTGTGGATGATCAGCGAGATCACCAAGGCGCAGCTACTCGCGTTGCAAGTGGGCCGGCTGAAAGACCTGGGCAAGGCCAAGCCGTGGCATATCTCGATGGCCAAGCGCAACAATGTCTGGATGGCCCTGGAATGTGCGCGCATGGGGCGGGACATCCTGGGCGCAAACGGCATTGCCGACGAGTATCCCATCTTCCGCCACATGGCGAACCTGGAGTCGGTGAAAACCTACGAGGGTACGCACGACATTCATGCGCTGATCATCGGAGAGCACATCACGGGGCACTCCGCGTTCTGACGACTCCCGCCCTGTCGCCGCACCTTTGGGATAGGACCACGCCCAGGCTCCCGAGAGGCACCCGAGTAGGTCGACGACAGACGGATCCACAATTCGTTGACAAATTCTTTACAGTTCCGTGACAAAAGCCCTGGTCGCATCTAGTTAACTGGTTCTACCTGAAGAAACCTCCAAGACGATTTTGGGGACGCTCACGGATCGGTGGATGACTCGTCCAGAACCGCCATGACGACACGGATTCTGGTTGCCTTCTAGCCGTCTACAGGAGGTTGCCATGATTTGCAGAAACGCACATAGATTTGCAGCGGTTCGCACGCTCGTGTTAGCAGCATTATTTGCTATCGTTTTGACAGCGATTACACCCTTCCCAGCCCTCGCCGGGAATCCCGGTACCTGGGCGAATACGGGTAGGATGAACATCATCCGCGCAGGCCATAGCGCAACGCTGCTCCCGAATGGCCAAGTGCTGGTTGCGGGGGGCGAAGGCACAACTGGCTTTCTCGGCAGCGCCGAGCTATATAACCCGAGTACAGGCCGCTGGACCGTCACCGGCAGCATGGCGACGTCCCGCCTGGGGCAATCCGCAGCACTGCTGCCGAATGGCTTGGTTCTGGTCGCTGGTGGCATCGTCAATATCAGCGATACCGGCGTAGTCACTGTCACCGCCAGCGCCGAACTCTACAACCCGTCCACAGGCCAATGGACGTCCACCGGCGCGCTGAACACGGCCCGCTACAGTGCAGGCACGGCGTTGCTGCAAGACGGCCACGTCCTGGTTGCGGGTGGCGTCAACCCTACAAATGGGACACTCGCCAGCGCCGAACTCTACGACCCATCGAGCGGCACTTGGAGGGCGACCGGCAGCATGAACTATGCCCGTAGTGCGCCGGCGACGCTGCTCGAAACCGGACAGGTCCTGATGGCGGGCGGGAACGGCTATAGCTACACCGCCGAGCTCTACAATCCCTCCCAAGATCACTGGACGTTAACCAGCAGCATGAAGTTTAACCACGGGGGCAGCGCGGCCTTTCTCACAAACGGTGACGTGCTGACCTTCGGAGGACATCTTACGAGTTATGCCGGCCAGTTCTATAACCCGGCCACAAACATCTGGACGGCGACCCATAACATTGGTGTGAATCCTCCCAGCGGCCCGTTAACGCTCCTCAACAGCGGCAAAGTTTTATTGGCAGGAGGGGAGAGCGGGTACGGCACCGATTCCCTGTGCCGTCTTTACGACTCCCCCAGCAACTCCTGGCTGCTCACCGGCAGTATGAACCAGGCCCGAGCAGTTCACTCCGCTACGCTCCTCCAGAATGGTCAGGTGCTAGTGGCGGGCGGCGAGGTGAAAAACGCCGACGGCACTTTCAGCTTGCTCGCCAGCGCCGAACTTTATATACCCTAGGATGCGCGCTGGAAACTCCACACTGTACTCGCCTGGCTTCTTGAGCCAGGCGAGTACACCTATGCTTGGGTCGGGCCAAGCGGTTGGGTGTGTGCGACGGGCCGGCCATTGGTGACGAAAGTCCTCGAACACTTTCGGCAAGAGGTGTATCCTTTGCCGTTGTGCTGAAGAGAAGGGCGCGAGTGCATTGGTTGGTCTCGCACTACCCCGTCTCAGAACGGCCCTCGGCTTGCGCAATTTTGCGTCGCAGCTCATGGTACGTGTCGCAAGCCGCGGCCACCCCGGAGGCCATATGGCGACCAAGATTCAAACCGAAGAACCGATCATTGAACACTCTCCCACTGCAAACCTGGAAACCGACCTCGCGCTGGAGTTCCTGCGTGTCGTTGAAGAAGCTGCCATCGCATCTGCCAAGACCATGGGACAGGGTGACCGCAAAAATGCCGATCAGGTGGCTACCGAAGCCATGCGCAGCGTGATGGACTCGGTGCCAATGGATGGGACCATCGTTATCGGTGAGGGTGAGCGCGACGAAGCCCCCATGCTTTACAT
>DATCCF010000018.1:0-3089 GCA_036511435.1 Terriglobales bacterium
TCGAAGATCAAGCAGTGGCTGCGCTCGGCCAAGGCCCGCAGCGTGGAAGCTCTGGAGAGCGCCATCGCGGAAGCCCTGCGAGCCATTACTGCCGACAACGCCTTAGCTTGGTTCTCTCATTGCGGGTATGGTCTACAATAACGCTGAAAATGCTCTAAAAGTCTGATTGATTGAAGGGCCGATCTTTCTCGCAACGCTGAAGCCAGCGCATCGTCATTGCTACGGGTGTACCGGTCGGCGCCCCTGCCCATGGCACGCTTCCAGCCATCCCTGCAATTCCGCCAACGCCCTCTCGCAGACCATCGCGTGGCGCTGCTTCTTGTCGCGGATGCGGCGGCGCGTAGCTTCGTCGAGCGGCATTAGCAGGTCGAAGGTGATGTTGGCGGGCTGGAAATGTTTCGCCTCGGCGTGGCAGATGTAATTCACCAGCGCCCCGAAGGCGGTGGCGCGCGGAGGAGGTGCCGGTTCGGCGTTCAAGGTAAGTGCGGAGGCTTGCATGCCGGCGAGCAATCCGGTTGCGATGGACTCGACATAGCCTTCGACGCCGGAGATCTGTCCGGCAAACAGCACGTTCGCATGCTCTTTCATCTGTAGCGTTTCACGTAGCAGGGTGGGGCTGTTGATATAGGTATTGCGATGAATCTGTCCGTAGCGCAGGAACTTCGCGTTCTCCAGGCCGGGGATGAGTCGCAGGATGCGTGCCTGTTCGCCGTACTTGAGATGGTTCTGAAAGCCGACCAGATTGTAAGAGTCGGCGCGCAGGTTTTCCTGGCGCAACTGCACCACCGCGTAAGGTGTGTGGCCGGTGCGCGGATCGCGCAAGCCCACCGGCTTCATCGGCCCAAAGCGCAGGGTGTCGCGGCCGCGTCGCGCGATCTCCTCAATCGGCAGGCAGCTTTCGAAGTAGTTCAGTTTCTCCCAATCCTTGGCGTCAACCGAATGCGCTTCCAGCAGCGCGTCGAGAAAGCGGTCGTACTCTTCCTTGCTCATCGGGCAATTGATGTAGTCGGCCGTGCCCTTGTCGTTGCGCGCCGCCATGTACACCCGCGACATGTCGATGGAATCTGCCTCGACGATTGGACTGATGGAATCGTAGAAATACAGTTGCTGGCTTCCGCTGAGGCGGAGGATTTCACGCGTCAGCGCGTCCGAGGTGAGTGGCCCGGTGGCCACAATCGTGATCGCGCCCTGGTCGTCGATCGCCGTGACTTCTTCGCGCACTACGTGGATGAGCGGCTCGCGTTCGATGGCAGCCGTCACCGCCTGGGAAAACTTGTCGCGGTCCACGGCCAGCGCGTGACCGGCGGGCACGGCGGTCTCACGCGCGATCTCCATGAGCAACGACCCGGCCCGGCGCATTTCCTCCTTCAGCAGCCAGGGCGCGGTGTTCTCGGTGTCCGACTTCAGCGAGTTGGAGCACACCAGTTCGGCGAAGTTTGCGCTCTGGTGCGCGGGCGTCGAGCGCGCCGGCCGCATCTCGAGCAGTTCCACGGCGACGCCACGCCGGGCGCATTGCCAGGCGGCCTCCGAGCCGGCCAATCCGGCACCGATGATGTGGATGGGTTTGGGCATGAGTGCAACTAGGTGGAGATATGCAGGTATTATAAGTGCTGGAGGGTTAGTCAACCTTATGGCGCGATTGTCGTACGTTGAAATGGGGCAAGCCTCACCCGAGGTTCGCGAGGTCTACGAAAAGGTGCTGAAGGGCAAACCGGTTAGCTTTCACAAAATTCTGGCGCACCAGCCGGAGGTGCTAAAGACCTTGCTGCCGTTTTACGCCAGCGTAGGACGCTCGCTGGAGCGCCGCGTGTACGAGATGGTCTACATCCGGGTCTCGATGATCAACGGCTGCCGCTACTGCATGCAGCATCATCTGGCCGCGTCGAAGCGCGTCGGGCTTTCGCGTGAGGATTGGCAGCACCTGAAAGAAGGCCAGCATGGCAACTTCAGCGAGAAGGAAGAAGCGGCCCTGGACTTCGCCGAGAAGCTAACCCGCGATCCCCACTCGGTTGCCGATGGCGACATTCAAAGCCTAAAGCTGCACTTCTCGGAAGCGGAGATCGTGGACCTCGATCTGTTGATTGGCCTGGCCAATTTGACCAACCGCTTCACCGATCCTCTGGGCGCGGAGGTGGAGTTTCCGGAAGAGAAGGTGTGATCGCGCAGACCCTATAATTCTTCCCACTTTAAGGGCCGGCCGTTCGTGATGACAACTTTGAGATAGCGCCACCGGTCGATATTCGAGCAAGCAAACACCGCGAAGCCATGGCAATGCTCCAGCGCCTTGGGCGCGGTATAAGAAAGCCCACCGCGTCAGCGGTGGGTAGGCTTCGTGTAGAGACTGAGTGCCTCGGGCACGGCACAACCTGCTAACCAAAAATAAATCTGGGATCGTACGCTACGCCCGAGTGCCGAAGCATAGCGGTAAACTCCTGCTCGAAGCTGCGTTTCTCATGATGCCGAGGCTGCTCGGCAATGTAGTCCGTCACGGCCTGCTTGTTCGAGGCGCTGACGCTGAAGGCACCGTATCCCTCTTGCCATGCGAAGGCTGAGCCCTGCTGATTCATCCAGCGTGAACTGTTGCCTTTCAGGTCTTGAACCGCCTTGGCGAGACAGGTCGCCGCCGGCAACGCAATCAGCAGGTGAACATGGTTAGGGGTTCCTCCTGCGATAATTAGCGGGATATTTTTCGCGCGCGCCACGCCTGCCAGAAAGCGCCACAGAGATTGGGGTTCGGCGATTGAGTTTGCACGGTCCTTCGTGCTGAAGACGCAATGCACGAGATTTGACGTGAGTGCGTGCGGCATGGCGTCATGATAGCCGTGGGAATCGGCTGGTTCCGTGACGTCCGGCACGGAGGCTTGTGCCGTCCCCGAGGGACTCGATTCCTTCTTTGCTCCTTCCCACCGTTGAAACGGTGGGCTTTCATATTCCGCGCCCGAGGCGCTGGCTTTAGAGCGGTTCCGGGGTAGCTGTATCCGATAATAAATACCCACAGTGGCGAAACCAAGCGGTGGCGTTGTGAGGCGTAACGGCGGCGATCGCTGTCGCCACGGCCTTCTCCAGCAGATCGACCGCCCGGGTTTTCG
>DATCCF010000019.1:0-7700 GCA_036511435.1 Terriglobales bacterium
TCGAAGATCAAGCAGTGGCTGCGCTCGGCCAAGGCCCGCAGCGTGGAAGCTCTGGAGAGCGCCATCGCGGAAGCCCTGCGAGCCATTACTGCCGACAACGCCTTAGCTTGGTTCTCTCATTGCGGGTATGGTCTACAATAAATCTGAAAATGCTCTAAGGCCCCTCTCTTCTCTAAAAATCCGCTTTGAGCCGGATCGCGTAGCTGCGCGGGGGAGCAATGGAATTACCCGAGAACAGTCCTGCAAAATTGATGAGATTGAGTCCATTGTTCATGTTCTGAACGTCGAATTGCATCCGCATCGTTCGGTTGTCTTTTTTCCAGATATCGGCTCCGATGGAAGCGTCCAGCGAGAACCAAGGCTTAACTCGGTTACGCTCGAAGTTAACGCGATCGATCACTTGCTGACCGTATTGTGCGAGCGCTTGTTCGTACGTGCCGTCGAAATCGACCGGCAGGCCGCTTCCGAATTCTCCGCCCAGCGCAGCCCAGAACCGAGGCAGGAACTGGTAGCGGAAGCGCGTCCGCACCGTGTTGCGCTGGTCCTGAGAGATCCAGAACCGCCCGCCCAAATTGGTCAGCGCATTCGTCGCCTCCTGCCCGAGAAAGAGGCCTCCGCTAACCGGGAAGTAGGCCGAGCCCACCATGTAGGAATAGCTCACAAACCCTGACAAACGGCCCCAGCGCGGAAGGTTAACTTTTCCTTCGGCTCCGTAGATCTGGGCTTTGCGAAAGGCGATCGGGAAGGTCACCGGAGTATTGAGCAGGAGGTCGTCGTCTGCGAAGTTGGTCATGTCGCGGAAATACGAATTTACGTCCACGCTGAACTTCCCCATGAACCCTTTCGTCAGGCCAAGTTCGTAGTAGTTGCCATGCGATGGCTCTACCGGCAGGCGCAGCACGTTGGGGTTCAGGACTACAACGTCGGGGGAACTCGACAGCAGAATGTTTTCAAAAGAAGGGGTTTGGAAAACCCGGTCATAAGCGGCATGAAGCAGTAGTTCACTTTTGGCGAAGTAGCGCGAAACTCCCAGGCGCGGACTCACTGCATTTTGATTGACAATGAGCTGGTAATGGTCCCAGCGAAGACCCGCACTGACGGTCCAATTACCAAGACGGATCAAGTCCTGGACGAAAGCGGACTGCTCCAGGTCCGGCCGATTGTCTACAAAGCTGAACCTGGCCGGTGTGCCGGGGTCGAACTGCGAGGGGTCGGTGATTACGTCGGCGAAACGCTCGTGCAGGAAAATGTTGTCGGATTCCACACCAACCTTCCACTCCTGGTTGCCATGATGAATCGAGACCGTTCCGTTGAAATATCCCTCGGTAAAGTGGTTGCGTTGGAACGCGATAATCGGCGTTGACAGGACATTTGACGACAGGCCATTAGAGTTGTCGCGCACCATTCCTCGAACATCGCCCACAATGTTGGAAGAGAAAATGTGTTGATAGGCGGCGATCCCCATGTTCTCGAAGTTGTCGCCGTCCTGCCGCTGGCCTGCCGCTTGTTGGACCTGCTCATTGGGTATGTCATAGCGAGCCAGTTCGTGGCGAAACATTAGAGTCAGGCGGTCGCTCGGGGTGAAGTCCCGCTCGTATCTGCCGGCGAAATCCCCCGTAGTTCCAGTATTCGTGAAGTTTTGGGGAACGGGAGGACTGAGATAGTAACTTGTCATCGCACCGCTGGCACTGATCCCGAACAGGTTCTTTCCGGAGAGATACTGCAGCATGGTGTATGCGCCAGCAGTGTCGAAGCTGCCTCCTGACAACACCACTTGTCCGTGAAAACCTTCCCGGCTGTATCTCGCGGTGTTGACCTCGACAATGCCTCCCATCTTCCTTCCATATTCGGCGGGGATTCCGGCGGTGTAAACGCTCATCGACTCGACATTGTCCGCTTCAATTTCCGGGCCTAAACCGGGCGAACGGTTGTCGGTGAGCGGAATTCCATTGATCACGAACTGCGTCTGGTATTCCGATCCGCGCGGATGTAGCACCGCATTGCCTTCATAAAGCCATCCCGGCTGCGAGTTCACCAGGTCTTGCAAGGAACGTCCCGGCAAGGAGGTAACGCGATCGGCAATCGCCTCGGAGCCAATCTGGTTGACGGCGCCCACCCGGTCAGGGTCGATAAGTGTGTACTGGTCGCTAACGTTGACCGACGTATTCACGCCGGCAACACTCAGCTTAAGGTTGAGTTCCCGAGGAATGGCGGAGCGAATTTCCAGCGATTGCGAAATCGGCGCAAATCCTTCGCGTTTCACTTCCAGCCGGTACACTCCGAAGGGCAGACGTTTGGCGTCGAGGGTACCGGCTTCGTCGGTGCGAAACGTTTGCCGAAACTGATTCGACTCACTCACCAGCTCCACGGAACTCTTCAAGCCAAGGCCGGATGGGTCGGTCACGCGCAAGCGCAGTTCGCCTGTCTTGCTCTGGGCAAAGAGTGACAGCGCACACAGGAGAACGACGAGGACCCTCTTCATGGCAACGGCACTGACTGGCCTGCTCATTGAGAGCAGATGGCAATGGAAATCATTGTACGGGACAATGATTGCGCCCGGCGGCCATAGATCGCTGCATAAGTAGTGTCCCATGTTGGTCGTTTGGAATTGACGGTTCGCTTCTGAAATTGTCATTACGAGCGAAACGAGGAATCTGCTTTTGGTCCGGCTGGAGTAGCGGCTGGGGAAAACAGCAGATCCCTCACGGCCTAAAGGCCGTTCGTGATGACAACTCAAATCAAGATCGGACATCCCTTGTGAAGTACTCAATAGGTTGGGCCGGATAGTAGATTGGTCATAGCGCCTGAGCAGTGGCCTGAAGACAGTCCGTGGCTAAAGCAAAAGGGCCATCCGAATGGACAGCCCTTGGTTACGCTGCGTTGGCTCCGAGGCAGCGATCAGGTTCGATCCCGCTGCACGGAGCCGTGAGTTTTATCCAACCGGAACCGTGCTCAGCACCTGCTCGCGAACTTCCTCGTCCTGCTTGGCCTCCGCGCGACTGGTTGGCAGAGCGATTTCGAGCAGCTCCTCAATGGTCTTGACATAATGCATGCTCAGGCCCTGAAGCTGCTCCGGCGTCAGGTCTTCCTCGACGTTCTGGCGATTATCCGCAGGCAGAATAATGTCTGTCACGCCCGCGCGTTTTGCCGCCAACGTCTTCTCCTTGATGCCGCCGATGGGAAGCACGTTACCGCTCAATGTGATCTCGCCGGTCATCGCGGTCAGCGGGCGAACGGCACGATCGGTGAGCAGCGATACCAAAGCCGTAGCCATGGTCACACCGGCCGAAGGTCCGTCCTTCGGAATAGCTCCCGCCGGCACGTGAATGTGAATGTCATGGTCGGCGAAGAATCCTTCGTCAATGTTGAACTCCTTCGCATTCGACCGTACCCACGTCAGCGCCGCCTGCATCGATTCCTGCATCACCTGACCGAGCTGTCCGGTCATGGTGAATCCACCTTTGCCCCTCATCTTGTTGGCCTCGATGAAGAGGATGTCGCCGCCCGTCGGCGTCCACGCCAGGCCAACAGCCACGCCCGATCGCTTGGTGCGCTCGGCAATTTCACCCTCGGTGCGGATTTTCATCCCGCCGAGCATGTCGTGGTGCTGCACCAGTTCCGGCGTTACCATCAGTTTGTCGTGCTTGCCTTCCGCAATGCGGCGCGCCTGCTTGCGGCAGAGGGTCCCGATGGTGCGCTCCAGGCTGCGGACACCGGCTTCGCGGGTGTAGTGGCGAATGATAAAGCGGATCGTTTCCTCCGGAAACACGATCTGCTCGCCGGTAACTCCGTTTTCCTCGATCTGACGCGGAACCAGGTACTGGAATGCGATGTGTACCTTTTCCTCCTCCGTGTAGCCCTGCAGCTCGATGATCTCCATGCGATCACGCAGCGGATCGGCCACGGGATCGAGCATGTTCGCTGTAGTGATGAATAGCACCTTCGACAGATCGAACGGCACGTCAAGGTAGTTATCGCGGAAGCTGAAGTTCTGCTCCGGATCCAGGGCCTCCAGCAGCGCCGATGCAGGATCACCGCGAAAGTCGCGTCCCACCTTATCAATTTCGTCTAGCATGAAAACTGGATCGTTGGTTTCCGCACGGCGGATGCCCTGCATGATCTGCCCCGGCAAAGCGCCAATGTAGGTGCGGCGGTGTCCGCGGACCTCGGCCTCATCGTGCACGCCGCCCAGCGATAAGCGCACAAACTTGCGTCCCAGGGCACGCGCAATCGACTTGCCCAGCGAAGTCTTGCCTACTCCCGGCGGTCCGACGAAGCACAGGATCGGGCCCTTCATATTGGGCTTCAATCGACGGACCGAGAGGTAATCCAGAATCCGGTCCTTCACTTTCTCCAGGTCGTAATGGTCGGAATCGAGGATCTCCTTGGCTTTCAGAATATCCACTTCCACGCCAGACGATTTCTGCCACGGAAGCACTGCCAGCCACTCGATGTAGTTCCGGGTAAGTCCATAATCCGCAGCCATCGGCGACATGCGAGCCAGCCGGCCCAGTTCCTTCAGGGCCTCTTTCTTGACATCGTCGGGCATACCAGCCGATTCAATTTTCTGCCGCAACTCTTCCGCATCGCGCGTGGTCTCGTCTTGCTCGCCAAGCTCCTTCTGGATGGCTTTCATTTGCTCGCGCAGGTAGTACTCGCGTTGCGTCTGCTGCACCCGGTCCTGCACTTCGCTCTGGATCTTATTGCGCAGTTGCTGAACTTCCAGTTCCTTGGCCAAATGCTGGTTGATCTTCTCCAAGCGCACATTAACGTCGGGCGTCTCCAGCACGTCCTGCTTATCGCGGGTTGACAATGACGGCAAGGACGAAGAGATGAAGTCAACCATACGGCCAGGGTCATCGATATTGGCCGCCACCGTGGAAAGTTCATCCGAAAGCGTCGGTGAGCCAGCTACGATTTGCTGGAACAGCGTCAACACATTTCGCTGTAAAGCCTCGATGGTGGAGCTCTTGGGAACCGGTATCTCGGCAATCGTCTCGACGGTGGCATGCATGAACGGAGCCAACTGCGTGTACTCCGTGATCTTCACGCGCTCCAATCCTTCGGCAAAAACAAATAGGCTCTGGTTGGGCATGCGTACTACTTTATGCACCACCGCCAGGCTTCCCACCGCGTAAAGGTCGGTAGGCTGCGGCGAGTCCACGCGAGCTTCGCGCTGCGCCACCACGACGATGGTCTTGTCCTCACCCAGGGAGTTGATCAATTGAACCGAACTTTCCCGGCCAACGGTCAGTGGCAGCACGGCATGCGGAAACAGCACGGTGTCGCGCACAGGCAAGACCGGGAGGGTCCGGGCGGCCGATGCATCGTCGCGCAATTCCGGATCGGTTACCTTTAAATCTTTTATTTCGTTAGACATATGACTCCTTGAGTCTATCGCACTCAAGCTTTAGATGAGGCGGCTTCTGCAAAAGATGCAGACGGTATTGGCCGCGCGAGGCTTGATGTGCCCCCCGGAGGCAATAGGGGTACTGCACCATCACCAAGTCTCGCCCAAACAGTACATCGGCCGCAAAACCGAGATTCCTGAGGGCGTCCGTCGTTCCAGCGCCTCATTTCTCAAGAGCACTGGATTGTAACGAAGCGGCGGGCAGCCTACAACCGCAATGAGTGCAATTTTCAATTCGCCTTCCCAAATGTGGACGGTTGGTCGTTAGCCCAACCAGATTAGTTAGCGCCCTAGCCGCCCCCGGAGTTGGCCGCCGGATAAACTCCCAGTATCTTCACAAACTCTGCGATCTCTCCCAGATGACGCAGCGCATTGCGCGACGGTTCGTTATCTCCACGAAGGATGTCCACAAAGAAAACGTACTCCCAAGGATGGCCGCGCAGGGGGCGCGATTCGATCTTACTGAGATTGATATCGCGCAGGGCAAAGACGCTGAGTGCCTTGAAGAGTACACCGGGTACATTCTTCAGAGCGAAACCAATCGAAGTTTTGTTAGCGCCTTCGCCTATCTTTTTCGATTTACCGATTAACAGAAATCGCGTGTAGTTCTGCTGGTCGTCCTCAATCCCCGCCAGCAGCACGCGTCCTCCATACTGTCCGGCCGCCTGTTTGGGAGCGATCGCCGCAGCATCGAGCAGCTTTTCCTCGACGATGTGGCGAACGCTTCCAGCGGTATCGTAGAACGGCACGGCCCGGATTCGAGGATGCGAGCGAAAGAACTTCCGGCATTGGTCCAGCGCCACCGGATGCGAGAACACTTGCCGTATCGCGTTCAGCTTCACACCCGGCATAGCAATCAGGTTGTGCCGGATCCGCAGATAAAACTCGCGATGGACGAACACCTCTCGCGTAAGCAGCAGGTCGAAGTGCTCGGCCACCGATCCGGCGAGCGAATTCTCGATAGGGATCACTGCCGCTTGCACCGAGCCGCCCTCAACCCGCTCGAACACCTCCGCGGACCGAGCGCACGGAACCACCATCGCGCCCGGCAGCATGTTCCCGGAAGCTTCGTGGCTAAACGAACCGAGTTCTCCCTGAATCGCGACTCTCATAGCAATGCGCAGAGGATAACAGAGAGGGCGGGCTACGGCTGTGATTAAGGTTGCCTGCCGGGGCAAAATTTAGATCGCGTATTCCCCCAGAATTCCCCAGTCCCTCACAACCCCGGGCGCACGATTGCCTTCCAATCCAGTAGCTCGGTACAGCGAGCGTTTGCAAAAGATTGAAGGGGTGAAAATATGCTTTGGACGCTATTTGTGGTCCTGTTAGTGCTGTGGCTGCTGGGAGTAGTAAGCAGCTACACGCTGGGAGGATTCATTCACATTCTGCTCGTGCTGGCCGTAGTAGCATTGATTTTCCAGCTTATTTCCGGCCGGAGAACAGTAGTTTAGAGCGGTTTCAGAATTGGTGTAGTCCGGTGAGTCCGGGTAGAGCGGCTCATGCCTTATGGTGTGGGACGATCTTGCACGCCAGCCTGAAGGCTGGCTCTACCTGGTCTATGCCAACTCTGAAACTGGTTTAGACGCAGCTCGATAGCGAAGCGAGCTGCCCTGTCGGTACTTCTGAGGCGTCCCAGCGCACAGGGCGCTTCAGCTAAATTTTCGGAGTTTCCAACCCACGGAGGTGAAGTGATGGATAAGGACAGAGTGAAAGGCAAGATGGATGACGCCGCCGGACGCGCCAAGCGCCAGGTCGGTGAATGGACTGGCGACACCAAGATCCAGGCTGAAGGCGCAGCCCAGCAGGTAAAGGGCAAAGCAGAGAACGCGTGGGGCAAAGTGAAAGACGCCGCTCGCGATGCGACTGACAGCGCCAAAAGCGAGCTCAAACGGCGGACAGACATTGAACAGGACCAGCCCGAGAGTGACGAAGATCGGAACGCAGCTTAATCTTCAAACCAACTTCAACCTAGCCGGGCGCCCGCAGGGCGCCTTTCGATTTTTTGGCGCTCTCGATCGCCGTCCGCGTTCGATCCAAACGTAGTCGGTGAAAGTTACGCCGGTGTCTAGGGCTATCCGGGATGGTGCCTTCGAACTGCGCGTGTGGGAAGCGGCCATGGTCGAGCGAACAGCGGCGCGGAGAATCGCCGATTTTAGAGCAGTTCCTTAGAAGCTATATCCGAAAGTGAGGGGAGGCAGTAGGCTGCAGATGGCGATCTCCGCAAGCCCAGCCATGCCACGACCATATTCGGATGATTTGCGCTGCAAGCTTCTGCAGGTCTATGAGCGAA
>DATCCF010000020.1:0-12382 GCA_036511435.1 Terriglobales bacterium
CCGCGAAAACCCGGGCGGTCGATCTGCTGGAGAAGGCCGTGGCGACAGCGATCGCCGCCGTTACGCCTCACAACGCCACCGCTTGGTTTCGCCACTGTGGATATTTATTATCGGATACAGCTACCCCGGAACCGCTCTAGAGGATGACCCGCTCATCCCCCACCCGCCGCGTCACCCGCTCGCGGTCGAGATATTCCAGCAGCGGGATGGCATATTTTCGCGTCACCCCGAAGAGGTCCTTGAAGTTGCCCACGTTGAGCTTGGGTGTTTTCGCTTTCTGCGCGACAATCTGCCGGCGCAGGGTCTCGAGCGCGTCGCGATGAAACACCAGGTCGTCCGAAAGCTTCACCAGCACGCGATCGCGCAGCAGGAGCGTGACAATCTTCTGCGCCCGCGCCTTGTCCACCGGCAGCGCGGCCAGCACTTCCTTGAGTGCCGGGACCTGCAAACCTGCCTTGGCGAAGGCCTGCTCGATCTGCGACTTCGATTCCGCTTCCTCGTCGCGGAGGACCACGCCGCGGCCGGGAAGACGCAGCAGCTCGCCGTCGGCTTCGAGCTTCTTGTCGCGCAGCAATGAAGTGACGACTCCATCGAACAGTTCGGCGTGTCCCCACCTCGTTGCGCGAAGCTCTTCCTTGTTGATTCCCGCCAGCAAAGGGTTTGCGTCATGGAAGTGACGGGCGAGGGACAGGATGTCCTGACGAATTCTTTCCAACCAGCGCGACGTGATCAGAACATTGCCGAAAATCGCTATCTCCCCCGCCTGCTTCAGTTCCGCCGCAAGCTGTTGCACGCGAGCGGGAAGCCATCCCGTTTCCGCCACAGCTTCGGCCAGTGTGAGTCCAAAGATCCACAGCCGATTTATGCGCGCCAGCAGCGCCTCCCTGGGGCTGGCGTTGGCGATGGTCTGAAGAAAGGGCAAGCTTTGATCGCGTGCAATACGTATCGGCGGATCGCCAGCGTCGAGCACGCGCCCCCCTCCAATGGTGATCACCGGGGAATACTGCCGGAGGATGAATCGGTCGCCAGGGAACAACACCAGCGGACGGTCAAGCTTCAGGCGCGCAAATCCCGACTCGCCGGGCAGAAGCTGCTTCGTGCCGAGCAGGGTCACGCGCGCAATGGTCTCCGCCGCGAACGCGTGCAAATGGACACGCGCATACTGCCGCAATGGCCTCGCCGAAGGCAGCAGGTCAAGCTGCACCCCCAACCGGACCACGGGATGGAACATTCCCGGGGGCGTCAGCATCATGCCGCGAGCGAGCTCAGTGGTTTCCACGCCGGCGAGGTTCAACGCCGTGCGTTGTCCGGCGATGGCTTCTTCCGCCGGGTGCCCATGCACCTGCACTCCGCGCACCCGCAAGCGCTTGCCGGTGGGATGAACTTCCACCTCCTGCTCCTTGTGGACTGTGCCCGACACGAGCGTTCCCGTGACCACCGTTCCGAAGCCCTTCATGGTGAAGACGCGATCAATCGGCAGCCTGAAGACGGCGCTGGAATCTTTGGCCGGAACCTCGCCGGCCAGCCGTGCTAATTCGCGCTTCAGTTGGTCGAGGCCCGCGCCCGTCTTGGAGCTAACCGGAATAATCGGCGAAGTTGCCGGATCGAGAAACGAGCCTGCGAGAAACTCCGCCACTTCCATGGTCACGACTTCGAGAGTTTCCGCATCGATCAGGTCAGACTTGGTCAGAACAGTAATTCCGCGCTGCACCGAAAGCAGGCGGCAGATCTCGAAGTGCTCGCGGGTTTGGGGCTTGACCGATTCGTCGGCGGCCACCACCAGCAGCACCAGATCGATGCCGCCGACGCCCGCCAGCATGTTGCGCACAAAGCGCTCGTGGCCGGGGACATCGACCAGGCCAATGCGGATCGACTCGCCACTGGGGCTCTGCAAGTCGAGGTTGGCGAAGCCGAGGTCAATGGTGATGCCGCGGCGCTTCTCCTCCTCCAGGCGGTCGGGGTCAATGCCGGTCAGGGCACGTACCAGCGCGCTCTTGCCGTGGTCAATATGGCCCGCGGTGCCGACGATCACGGACTTCATGGCAGACAGTGTACCTTGTGTGGGAGTGGGTCAGTTTCCGGCTTGCCCGTGATCCAGGAACAGCTCTGAGATGCGCCGCTAATCGGCTGGGAAGCCGGAGCCGCAGCTTGCAGTCTAGAATTCCCCGATTGCCTTTTCGACGATGTCGATTCCGACCTTCTGAAGAAACTCTTCCGGCGCTTCCCCGCCGATCAGGGCAAAGACGAAATCGTTGTGGAGAGTGTCTTGTCCCATGGGATCGCTGACGATGACCTCTTCCGCGGTAATGCGCTCTACATTTGAATTCAGTATCACACGCAAGCGTCCTTCGCGTTGCGCTTGCAGCAAATGCTCGCGATTGCGTTCGCGGGCGCGCCGGAACGAATCGCCACGATAGGACAGCACGACATTGTTTTTTCCCGACCGGCTCAGGGCGAGCGCAGCTTCAACGGCCGAATCTCCGCCGCCAACCACGAGTATGTCCTTGTCGCAGTAACTATCGGCTTCGATCAACTTGTACGAGAGTTTGGGCAGGTCCTCGCCTTCGACGCCCAGCTTGCGCGGACTGCCTCGTTTGCCCAGCGCGAGGACGACATAGCGCGCCAGGTACTCGTCGCGAGCGGTCTTAACATGGAAGCTGGACGAATTCT
This sequence comes from Terriglobales bacterium, assembly GCA_036511435.1. Taxonomy (GTDB): domain Bacteria; phylum Acidobacteriota; class Terriglobia; order Terriglobales; family Acidobacteriaceae; genus Bog-257. The sequence continues at coordinate 2,671 of DATCCF010000020.1, forward strand.
TCCGCACGACTTCCACTTTTTCGTTGGTTCGAATCTGCACGCCGGTGTTAGCGATGATGGTTTCCCAAACCGCCAGCAGGGCTTCCTTGGTGCCATCGCCCACGTACAAGGTCCCATACAGGGGAATCTGAATGGGCTCGGCCATCAGAAACTTCTGCCGCGGGTATTGCCGGATGGTGGATGCGATTTCACCTTGTTCCAAGGTGATGTAGCGCAAACCATATTGTTGTGCCGTCAACGAGGCGCTCAAACCCGCGGGTCCAGCTCCGACGATGGCGACGTCGTACACGTCGCCGCTTTCTTTGCCTTTGCCGCCGACCGAGTTCAGGCGATCACGCAGATGATCGACGACCAACTTGCCCTCGTTTACCGCGGTCTTGATCAGTCCCATGCCCGACAACTCGCCGACAATGAAGACGCCGGGCACGTTGGTTTCGAAGTTCTCGCGCACCGAAGGCACGCGCATGGTCTGGAGGACGCCACCAATAGAAAGCGTGATTGCCTGCGTCGGACAAACCTCGGCGCATTTGGCATGTCCGGTGCAGCGCTCGGGATGGGCCAGAATCGCCTTGCCGGCTTCGAGTTCCAGCGTGCCCGTCTCGGGACACACGTGCACGCAACTGCCACATCCAATGCACATCGACGCATTGATGACGGGTTTAGCAGTCCCGCTTGGCTTGTCTCCTGTGCCAGGCGATTGCGCCGCTGCGTCATGCACCGTCCACATGGCCATGGCCGCGCCGCAATGCCGGCAGAATGCGGAGCCCTTCTCCATGGACTGGCCGCAGCGTGGGCACGCTCGCATGGCCTTGGGAGCCGCGGGCTCAGTGGCTGCACGAACTGCTTTCGGCGTGGTCAACTTTTTCAAATAACCCCGCACGAAGAACAGGGTAATGGCCCCGGCGAGCAGGAATGTCAGTAATGTCTCCATCGTTGATTACACAAATCCCAGAGCAATGACGACCACGATGTGAATGAGCGCGAGCACGGCAAACGAGTAGCTGAAGGGACGATGAATGACGTGCCACAGGTGAAATACCTGTTGCGAGCGTGAGAGGAAGGCAATCCTCTTGGAAAGCGCCGCCTTGCTTCGTGCGATGCGGATGGCCCGCTCCAGGTCCTCGTGTGGGGTGCGGATCAATCCTCCGAAGTACGGCAGTACCCGGCTCCATCCCAGCACGCGGACACGCAGCCGCGCGATGTGAAATGGACGGCATACATCGAGCACCATCATCAGCAGAATGGCGCGGTAGGCTGACATCTCCCGCACCTGCGCTGGAGTTGGAACCTGTAGCAGCGGCGCGAAATCCTGCGCCGAGAGCGGGCTCTGGACAGAAAGATCTTTCGACAGGTCATCTTCGATTACGGCCAATTCCTTAAGCGACAGCTCGGCAGAAGACAAGGAGCGCGGTATCTGCGCATAAATGTACCTTCCGATGACGCCGCTGATGGCGACCGACAGCATGATCCAGAACGCGATTCCCGCGATGCCACGGAACTTGAACGATGCATGAAACGCGATCAGCACGGGGGCGGTGAGGCCCGCGATCACGTGGAAGTCGAGCCAATGTTTCGCCGACCCGATCCTGCCCAGCCACTTGATGCGCTTACGCAGCGGATAGAGGAAGATCATCATGAACAACATGACGCCTACAATCCCCAGCTTGATGGCGATGGAGCCGCTGGGCTTCAGCAACTCATGCTTGGGCGAAAACGGACGTTCCGCCGCGGCCAGCAGATAGTAGCTCCATCCATAGATTGCGAGCGCAACAATGGTGACCACCGCTGTACCCGCCGTGAGGTGAAGCCGCATCCGGTGAGCGCGTTCCCGGGTGTGCTGCGCGGAACCATAGTTCATGATGCTGGCCGGAGCGCTCACCTCTTCTTCTCCGGGTCAGCAACCGAGACCGATGTATCCACCAGGAAGCGTTTGTAGTTACTGAAGCGATGAACATTCCGCCAGCGCTGGCGCAAGGTCTCCACCTCAACCGTGGCCACGGACGGAAAGCGATAGGCCTGCGTCCAGCCGGGAAGTTGAATCGGGTCATAGTCGATTTCCGCGGTGAGCGATTTCAACCCGACATCGCTCATGTCCTTCGCCAAGCCAATTTTGAGCTTCGCCACCTGTCCGGTTTCGGGCTCGATCCAGGCGGTGCCGGTCAACTCCAGCGGAAATTCCCTGCCCCGAACGGCCAACACCGCCGGCGTGCGCGTTCCGGGAATGTGGGTAAACCGGACTTGCGCGGTGCGCTGCCCGGCGACGATTTCGTCGGGCAGCGCCGCAAACTCGAAGCTGTTGCGATAGTAAGGATGAAAAATGAGCATCAGCATCGAGAAGCCGTTGGTGATGAGCAGAGGAACGTTTTTCTTGTTGCGCTGCTCGTTATGCGCGTCGCCAAGGCGCGACTCGTTCAGCAGCAACTCATCGCCGGACCCTTGCAGCAGCACCAGGTAATCGAAGCTGCTGTTCTCCAGATAGGCCGTATGGCCGTTCTTGTCCAGCTTGAACTGGGCCACGTGCTCGGAACACTTGACGTCCGACATCTGCTCCAGAAACGCAGTGACCTGACGGCTGGCCCGGTCCACGATGGTGTCGGCGTCCGCAGCCCACGCTGGCGGCGCGCATCGCAATACAAGCGTCATGACCAACAGAACGCAACGGAACCAGCCTTTACTTCTGTGTTGCACTTGCCGCCTCCCGCTTCCAGCGATTATCGAAGCGATAACCGAAGGTGGTGTACACCTGGTTGTAGTTCTGTAATGCGCCGCGTGTAATGGTGAATCCGGTATCGATAAAGTAGTGGCGGCCCAGAACAAATTCGCCGTAGGCGTTGAGAAAGCGCGAACCGTTATCTTTCGACACCGGTGAAATGAACTTCTGGAGTCCGGCTTGAACTTGAATCTGAAACGAGTCCTTGAAGCTCCGAGACGCCGAGAAGGAACGATAGTTGCCTTGGGCAAACGGGCTGTTGAAGTTCGAGTAGCGGGCGTCGAGTCGGATCCCAGTCTTCCAGATCCGGTTGAAGGTGATGCCATACATGGTGTTCCATGAGGCCTTCGGATCGCTGCTCACGTTGCTGCGGCCTATCTCGGTGTACAGCGTGATGTGGGCAGGCGCCTCCACCCGCACGCCTGCACTGAAGCCCTGAAACAGATACTTGTCGAGCAAACCAGTTCCCACTAGCTGCGGATCGTAGGTGGGAACATCGCGAAAGTAGCTATGGTTGAAGTCGATGCTGATACGCGGGTGGGGCTGAACCCGCAAGGTGGCAAAGCTGCTGGCGACACCTGCACCGACCGGGGTCACACCCGGTCCAGTTCGAGGCCGGTCAAGTAGCAGCGCCTCGTAAACCGAAAACACACGCTTGTAGTCAATCGTGTTTTCGGTAAAGACAAACGGCCGGTCCACGCTCCATTTCAGCATGCCTACTCCCGCGCCAAACGTACTGCTGTAGTGCACGTCGTCGTAACTGCCGCCGCTGATGTTGGTGAAACCCCCCGCGATACGGCGGTTGGGGTCGTAGCTCAACGCAGTCGGGTCGGATGCCAATCCGCCGAATACTCCAGCCGTCACCCGGTCTGACATCCGCCTGCCGAAGTAGCCGCCGTCAAAGGAGTTCAGGCTGCTCGCCCAAGGCAGGTATAAGCGCCCCATTCCGGCGACCCAGCGCGAGTCGGGATTCTGGTAGGTCAGGCTTATGGTGTAGGTGCGGTTAAGGAGGTCCTGCAGCGTCGGTTGATTTCGGCTGCTGGTCGAAGTCAACCCCCCGCGCCAGTACCCGTTCAAGTTCCAATGGGTGCCGTTGATCCGCGTGATGTCGGCGCGCAAGACCACTCCCGTGGTAGTTGAGGACGAACTGAAGGGCCCGCGATTGTGTATCGTGCTGAAGTCGAAGCCAATGCGTCCCTGAGCGCGGTTCACTTCGGGCAAAGGTGGCCGGGGGATGGCGTCGCGCACGTCCTCATCCATGGGATCGCCTTCGGTGAAACTCACTACCGCGGGATAGTTGCGGGTGTTGCTCAGGGCATGCTTCTCCACCAGCTTCTCGATCTCCTCCTGCGGCAGCGTAGCCATGTCGCCTGCCACCACCGGACGCGTGGAAGAGAGCACCTCGCAAACGGCGGATGTTTCAGCGACGGCGACAACCTTCAGTTCGGCGATCGTGATCAGGCCGGAAGCGTCGTCCGAAGTTTTCTCAGGGTTTGCCGGTTGATGCGATTCGCTGGCGGCTGACGTCGCCGTGGTGGAAGCAGCGCCTGCGCGGACCACCAGGCGGGTGCCTTCCGCCAAGCCAGTGCTGCGGCCTCCTTCGACATACACATTGGCGCCGTTGACGTAGCGCACGCGGAAAGTCGTGTGCACTTCAATAGGCGCCGTCGGTTGCGCAGTATCCTGTGGGGCGGAAGCCGGCTGAGGACTTTGCGCAACCCCAAGCTGCATTGACCACGTCAGCAGAAGCAGCACGGAAGTCATGCGGTGGACCATGGTTATCCACCTCCCTGGCCGGTGGCGTGGCACGAATAACAACTGGTGGCGTTGTACACATACCCTCGCACGTCGGTGTGGTGGGGATCAGTATTCTGTTTGCTGTGCTCGTGGCAGGTGATGCACGAGAAAGCCGAATAGTCAGCCGAGTTGATGTGGCAGTCTCCGCAAGTCATCCAACGGCCCGCGTGCGTCCCCGAGTAGATGGGGAACCAGGTGTGATTGAAGACCGCTCCCAGCCAGGTTGCCGTGGTGTGGCAGGTCGCGCACGTCGTCGGGAAGTGTGCCGCCACATGGTTGGGATTGTTGGTGCCCAGGTAATCCGCCTTGTGACACGAATAGCAGTCCGTCGGCGTGCCTTTATACACGCCGTTGATGTGACACTTCACGCAGGGCACGTTGATATGTGCGCCGGTCAGCGGGAATCCCGTCTTGTTGTGGTCGAACTGCGCTCCCTGCCAAGAGCTGGTGGAATGGCAGACTTGGCAGTCCGTGGGGAATCCCGCCGCCTTGTGGTTCGGATCGGTCGTCCCGTTGTAGTCGTTGAGATGGCACGACACGCATGTGGTCTGCAGGTTGGTGTAGTTACCATTCACATGGCACGCGACGCACGGCAGGGTGGCGTGCTTGCCGGTGAGCGGGAACTTGGTTTTGGAGTGATCGAAGCTAGCCGGACTCCATCCGCTGGTCGAATGGCAAATCGAGCAATCGGTCGGAAATCCGGCTGCCTTGTGGTTAGGGTTGGTGGTTTTGTTGTAGTCGCTGATGTGGCATGACGCGCAGTCTGTCGGTGTGCCCGCATACCTGCCGTTTATGTGGCACGCCGTGCAGGCCACCGTGGCATGCACACCGGTGAGGGGGAACTTGGTTTTGGAGTGATCGAACACCGCCGGAATCCATCCGTTGGTGCTGTGGCAAACTGCGCAAGTGGTGGGGATACCGGACGCCTTGTGGTTGGGATTGGTCGTCTTGTTGTAGTCCGTGATGTGGCACGAAGCGCAATCCGTCGGCGTGCCGGCGAATTTCCCGTTGATGTGGCACGACGTGCAGGGCACGTTGGTATGCATCCCGGTGAGCGGGAACTTGGTCCTGGAGTGATCGAACTTGGCTCCGCTCCAGGTGGACGTAGAGTGACAGGTCGCGCACTCGTGCGGAAAACCAGCCTGTAGGTGGTTCGGATTGTTGGTCGCGTTGTAGTCCTTGGCGTGACAGCCGTAACAATTGGCGGGCGTCCCCTTGTAACGGCCGCCGACATGGCAGGCCGCGCAATCGAGCGTGGCGTGCATTCCGGTCAAAGCGAAGCCGGTGAACTTCGCGTGATCGAACTTTGCTCCCAGCCACGTATCCACGGAGGAATGGCAGTTCTGGCACGTGGGCGGGAAACCCGTTGCCTTGTGATCGGGCACGGCATTCTGATATTGGACTTGGTGGCAGGAGTAGCAGTTCACCGACAGTCCTTGGAACTGGCCGACCGCCGCGTTCTTGTGACAGGCGTCGCATTCCAAGGCGGCGTGCCCGCCAATCAGCGGAAATCGATTATCGTGGCGCTGAATCTTTGACAGCGAGACGTTCCACCCGCGAACCGTATGACACTGTTCACAAGCCGCGCCAAACTGTCCGCGGTGAAGATCGGCGTGACAATCCTTGCAACGCATTCCCGCATTGCTGAACACTAGGCTGGTATGGCACTGCATGCAACTCACGTTGGCGTGCATGCCACGCAGCGGATACCTGGTTTTGTCGTGATTGAACTCGGGAATGCTGCGGATCGGCCGCCACGAGGTAAACGTGTGACAGTTCTCGCACGGCATGTTGAGGTTTCCGTGCGGACTTTGGATTTGCGCGCGCGGGATCGCCTGCGACTGCTGGCCCACGGGAACCGGCAGCAACATTCCAAGCAGCGCGAAAAGCAGTGGCATCAGGGTAGGCACGAGTTTTATCTCACGTTCTGAATTCCGTCATGACTTGCTCACATCGCGATCTTCGCAATTGCGTTGCCATGGCAAGCAGCGCACTCGGTCGGCGTTGGCTTATAGAACAGGACGTCCTTTCCCTCGAACCGCCGAAGGCCCTTATGGCAAGCGCCGCAGCGGACGTTCTGGTGTCCTCCCTTCAGCGGAAATGCAGTTTTGTCGTGGTCGACCAATGATGGCCTCCATTTGCCGGTGAGATGACAATCGGCACAGTGGCTCGCCGTGCCTCCGCGCGCGAACTGCAAACCGTGCGGCTCTTCGTGACAGTCCTCACACTGCGATGGCGCTGACGTGAAATTCACATTCAGCAGCTTGCGTTCCAGGTTCGGCGGACGATGACAACTGGCGCAGTCCACGGCCCGGTGGGCGCCGGTTAACACGAACTTCGTGGTTCCATGGTCAAAGCGCGAGAGATCGCTCCAGGTCTTGGTCGAATGGCACGCCTGGCAGCCCAGCGGCCTGCCGTTGGCATCGGTGCTTGCCATGCGCCCCGCAAACTGGCCTTTGTGCGGGTCGGCGTGGCAGGTCGTGCAGCTCAGAAGATCAAAGTGGTACAGCGCGCTGCGCCCGCTTTCCGCCGGCTTGTGACAGTCAATGCACGCGACCGCGACATGACTGCCGGTTAGCACGAAGCGGGTCTGCTGATGGCGCGTCAAGTCGAAGCCGGCAGAGTGAAACGTGGCCTCGTTGTGGCACTGCTCGCAACGATTGAAGTAAGGTGCGCGCGCGAACTGGTTGCGGTGTATGTCCTGGTGGCAGGCGACGCATCCCGACACCTTGATTTTGAACACGGTGGCGCGGCCTGCCGGCACATGGCACTTTGCGCAAGACACTTCGGCGTGCTTTGCCCGCAGTGGAAACGCCGTGGCCTTGTGGTCAGCCACCGAATATTTCGCTGGTTTGAAGCCGTCCACCGAGTGGCAGGATTCGCAGCGGCCGCCATCGGCCCGCGCAAGGAATTGCCCACTGTGTGGATCGGGCTTGTGACAATCGGAGCAGAGATTATGTGCGATCGCAGTCTTGAAATCTCCGCTGCGATGACAGGTGTCACACCGCACATCAAGGTGCTTGCCTGCCAGCGGATACTTGGTCTTGGAGTGGTCGAACTGGGCGACGAACGAGCTCTGCTTCCATGTGGAAGTGCTGTGGCAAGATTCGCAACCTTGCTTGAACTCTCCGCGATGGGGATCGTTGTGGCACGCCGCGCAGCGGTCGAACTTGAGGCCGACATATTTTGGCACACCGTCGGCGCCGGATGCGTGACACTTCTGACAAGTGACTTGGCGATGCAGCCCGGTCAACGCGAACTTGGTTTTTGAGTGGTCGAAGCTGCGTGCCTCTTTCCAGTCTTGATTGTTGTGGCATTGCTGACAGTTGGCGCCAAGTTGCCCCTTGTGCTTGTCTTCATGGCAGGTGACGCAGTTGCGAGAGAGGCCCAAGTAAGTTCGGTTGGGGTCCTTCACCTGTAACGCTGTGCGTTCCAGTTGGCCGACGTGGGCGCCATTGTGGCACTTGGCGCAGGCGAGGCCTGCGTGTTTGCCATCGAGCGCAAAGCCCGTCTTGGCGTGATCGAATTTCGCCGGCGAGGGATCCCAGTGCAGCAGACTGAAGTTCGCCCCATTGTGCTCGGAGTGGCAGCGCACGCACGAGGCCTTCGGTTCCGTCATGTAGATCGGATGCATGCCGCGTTTCTGCTTCAGCCGGACAGCGATTTCCTGGTGACAGTCGAGGCAAAGAAAGGTTGGCGAGCCGGGCGAAACGGCGTGGCAGCGCACGCACCCGGCAGGGCCGTCCAAGTTGTGATGCGCTCGGGAAAGCGCCCCGGGAGAGATCTGCGCGTGGAGTGGAGAGGAGAGGATGCCCAGGACAACCAGCATGATCCCGAGTACGAACAGCCAGAAGACCCACCAGGTCCGGGGTACACAGAACCACGCCTCCGCGGACGAAGGCGTCGCGGTCTGCGGTTTCTGCACCTCTCCTTTCGGCGAATTCAATTCAATCCCCTGGCGAGTGATTCTTGGCACTGTTTGTACCGCCGGGCAGTACCATTTTTCTTGTGATCAAGGCAAATCGTCGGAGCTTGCTATGGCTGGCCAGGGAACCACATCATGCCGTGCAACTTGGTTATTGCACTTGCGTGGCCATTCGAAGAGAGGATGAGCGGATTGAGAATTGCCCGAGGAGATCGAGAATTCGCGCAGACAGGCCGGGTGGCTAGGGCTTGCTGCGTTAGTAATGTCCCGTGTGGGGTTGGAATTGACAGTTCACTTCTGGAATTGTCATTACGAGCGAAGCGAGGAATCTGCTCTTGTTTACGGCTGGACTGACGCCTGGCAAAACAGCAGATCCCTCACGGCCTAAAGGCCGTTCGTGATGACAACTCAGAAATCGCGAAGCTGGCCATTACTTGTGTAGCACTCAATAATCGCGATGGGGCGGTCTAAGAATCAGGTGAAGGTGGGTCGTTTGGACTCACTCTGGGTCCGCAACGAACCCATCCGCCTTTGGCAGAAATTGACGTTGTGTTGTCGGCGCCCCGACGTAGCTAATCCGGACCCTCGGATTTGGGTTGCTGTGCGCGTTCGCCCTGCTGACCCTGATTCGTTCCTTGCGGAACGTTGCGTTCTCCTGCGTCTCCGGTCCCCTGGCTGCGCTGAAACGGTGATTCGCCTTCGCCCTCAGGACCTCGTCCGCCTGGTCCCTCAACGCCCGGCGCTTCACGAGGACTTTGTGGTGGACGATCGTTTTCGACCTGGGTGTAGAAACCTGGTTTGATTAGGATCGGGTGGTTCGGCATGCCAACTCCGGTGACCTCGACCAATCCCTCATATACCTGCACGATCGTCTTGTTCTCCTTGGTGACCTCGACCGAAAAGCGCGTTCCGCGGACCGTGATCACCGCGGTCGGTGTTCCCAGGCGAAAAGAGGGAGCATTGCCGAGCCGCTTCTGGACTTTCGCCATGATGTTGCCAATAAAAAGTTGCAGAAAGTTTCCTTGCGACTGTTCCGGCGCTTTCAGGATCACGCGGCTATGTGGCTTGACCAGCACCTGCGATCCATCCTGCAGGCTCAACAAGAGGCTTCCCTTCGCCGTTTCGATATTGGATTCCGCGGGCAACACCTGGCCTCTTTGCGCCGGCAATGCGGCGCCTTGCGCGGATTGCAGCATGACTTCACCCTTCAGGTCCGCGATGACGGCGGAGCCGGACACAAGCGCCACCGGTTCACTTTGGGTTGATTGTGCGGTGGCCAA
>DATCCF010000021.1:0-5835 GCA_036511435.1 Terriglobales bacterium
CTTCAAGCGCCTGATGGTCAATCCGATGTCCACTACCAGGCCTTGAATTACCGGGCATTTATGTGTAGCGTACTTGATCTTGATCAGATCGGATGTCTGCAACCGGGTTTAAAGTTTGATCGTTATCGTCATCATTTCGAGGAATTGTGCAGTCTAAGAGAGAAAATCAGCACTCGGTTGCTGTCGTTTGTTCTGATTCTCATGACGCTGCCCGACTGCCGCAATGCGTGCGCGACCGCATTCCATTTCCGGATTGCGAGCCACGGCCAGCTTCGCGCGGCGGTGTTAAAGCTGATCGCCGAGAGGCCGCAAAGCAATCATGTTGATTCAGGAACTGACGAGACAGGAGAGTCTGAAGGTGCTGGCCCGTACGCACCTCGGTAGATTAGCGTGTGCCCGCGGGATGCAGCCCTATATCGTTCCCATCCATTTCGCCTACCAGGATTACTGGCTTTACAGTTTTTCCGTGCTCGGACAAAAGATCGACTGGATGCGCACTAACCCGTTAGTATGCGTCGAAGCCGACCAGATGAGGCGTGAAGAATGGACTACCGTCGTCGTCTTCGGCCGCTACGAAGAGCTTTCCGATACGTCCAAATTCCAGAGCGAGCGCACGCTCGCCTTCAATCTATTGCAACAGAGAGCGATGTGGTGGGAGCATGGGGGCGCGAAAAAAATGCCTGCTGGCGCGCCGGCGGCGGTTCCCGTTTTCTACCGTATCAAAATCGAACAGATCACCGGGCGCCGCGCCGCCTCTGAACCGGCGGTGCCTGACACAAAGTAGGCCAAGGCCGACCCGGAAGCGCGCGACTATATGTGGGGCATCGCCGGCACCATCGATGATTCGCTGATCGACCCCCTTTGAGGATGCCCGTCGAACTGCGCCCTCCTAAAACAGCAGAGTTCTGTAGTTCTCAAATGTCTGCTTTGGGTCGCGCCTCAGTTCGCCTTCGCGCCCGAATCCCTGACCACCTTGCCCCAGCGCGCGATCTCGCTCTTCACGTGCGCGTCGAGCTGCGCGGGCGTGGAGCCGACGATCTGGTAGCCGTAGCCCTCGATCCTCTGCTTCGCATCCGGCACGGCCATGGCCTTGATGAACTCCGCGTTCAGCTTCTGCACGATGGGCGCCGGCGTGTTGGCCGCGGCGAAGATGCCGTACCAGGCCGAGATGTCGAAGCCGGGCACGCCCGATTCCTGGATGGTCGGCACCTGCGGCAGCACGTGCGAGCGCTTCGCCGTCGACACCGCGATCGCGCGGAACTTGCCGGCCTGGATCTGCGCCAGCGAAGACGACAGGCTGTCGAACATGAAGTCGACCTCGCGCCCCAGCAGTCCGGCGACCGCGGGCCCGCTGCCTTTATAGGGCACATGCGTGGCGTCCACGCCGACCACGGACTTGAAGTATTCGACCGCCAGGTGGCTGGTATTGCCGGCGCCGGCCGAGCCGTAATTCAGCTTGCCGGGGCTGGCCTTGGCCGTGGCGATCAGTTCCTGCAGCGTGTGGATGTTCGACTGCGCGTTCACCACCACGACCAGCGGCAGCGTCGCGGCCAGCGTGATGGAGGTGAAATCCTTCACCGTGTCGTAGGGCAGGCTCGGCATCAGCGTGGCGTTGATCGCGTGCGCGGTCAGCAGCATCACGAGCGTGTGGCCGTCGGGCGCCGACTTGGCGATGAAGTCCGCGCCTATGGTCGAGCCCGCACCCGGCTTGTATTCGATCAGCACCGGCTGGCCCAGGCTCTTCGACATCTCGTTGGCGATCGGCCGCGCGAGAATGTCCGAGCTGCCACCCGGGGGATACGGCATCACGAGATGGATCGGCTTGCTCGGGAAGGTCTGCGCGAACGCGCACTGCGCGAACAGCACCGATGCCGCGCCGGCGAGCGCAACCAGCAGCTTTGCAGTTTTCATGGTCTTGTCTCCGTTTATGGTGGCGTTGAGTAGCTGGCCGATACATCCTTGGCTTGATCTATTGAATCCGGCAAGAGCCACAGTGTTCAGGTTCGGTTGTCGCCCGCCGTTGTAGTGGCACGGGCGTCTGCGGATTCAACGCTACTCGGGTAAACAGCGGAAGGCAATCTGAAGGCGGCGAATGATAAACCGGGACCACTGAACCGTTATTCCCGCGGACGTGCGCCGCCAATCGCCCATCCTGGCTCCAATCTCCGCTCATCGCGTGGTCCTGAACTCACGCGATTCAGCACTTGGGACAACTGCATGCCATCGCAGCTTGGCCACGCAACCGCTCCAGCCGCATCCAGCAACCGGTGACGAGAATACCTGGTCGAACAAGCGCGTTGACGGCATGACATCCACCGCTGGTACCCATACAAAATGATCGTAAAGGTGTCTATCCCGGTTGATGCTGTTGAGCAATCGAGGGATTAACGGTACGCTGAACCAACTCGGCCCCGTTTTCGGGGTCTTATATGGCTCCCTCTTAGGGGATCCACTTCTTGTTGACCGGTTAAGAACAGGAGAGTGACAATGCTTAATTACGAATTAAATCGCGCGGAGAGCATATTGATTGTTAAACCTGTTGGCCCCTTGGAATCAACGGATTTCGAGAAACTACTCCAGGAAGTGGATCCCTATATCAGAGAAAAGGGCAAACTCAATGGCATGATGATTTACGCCAAATCCTTCCCCGGATGGGATAATTTCGCAGCCTTCCTATCCCATATAAAATTTGTCAAGAACCATCATCAGAAAATCAAGAAGATTGCGGCCGTAACAGACAGCAGTTTTCTATCGATCATGCCGCAGGTTGCCAATCATTTTGTACAGGCCGAAGTAAGGCACTTTGACTACGATGACAAGGATGCAGCACTAAATTGGCTCAAGGCCGACAAATGAGGATGATGAAGTATCATTTCTAAGCCGGTCTAACTCTTTCATCGAGCGGACCTAGAACCATATCCGCTGGTTGCGCTCCGGCTGATGCCGGGGCGCCTTGATCCGAAGCAGGCTGACGCCGAGCGTAATCTTCACGGGGGAACATTATGCCGAACCAGAATACGCCATTTCACCCGATCATCTACGTGCGTGGCTATGCTATGACGCCTACGGAGATCGACGAGACCTCGGCTGATCCATTCTGCGGATTCAATCTCGGCTCGACCGTCTATCGTGCGGTCCCCGACAAGACCCGCCAGCCGCGCAAATATATCTTCGAATCGCCGGTGGTGCGGCTCGCGTCGGACTTCAACTATCGCGATGTGTACGAGGACGGCTACGATATTCTCGACCCCGAGTGGAGTGCCGACCCAGACAATAAGCTGACGAACCGATCGGTCATCATCTACCGCTATTACGATGAGGCCTCGCGCCTGCTCGGTTTCGGCAAGACGCCGCCGATCGAGGTGTTCTCGGCCAAACTCGGTGAGCTGATCTTGCGCGTGCGCGATCTGGTTTGTGCGAATCCCGACAACGGGGTCACGCCCGACGCCTTTCGCTGTTATCTGGTCGCCCATTCGATGGGCGGGCTGGTCTGCCGTGGTATGTTGCAGAACCCGAAAAACGACGAGAAGAATGCGCGCCAGTATGTCGATAAGTTTTTCACTTATGCGACACCGCACAACGGCATCGAGATGGCAGGAATCAACGTGCCGTCCTGGCTGAGTCTCGCCGATATGGACAACTTCAATCGCCAGGAGATGGCGCGCTACCTTGACCTCGATGAGGAGTACGCCAACACCGGCAGTGTCGCCTGGATACCCGAGGACCGCTTCCCGCCCGACCGCGTCTTCTGCATGGTTGCCACCAATCGCATGGATTACGAAGCCGCTCTGGGCGCATCGCGCACCTTCGCTGGCCATGGCAGCGATGGTCTGGTGCGTATCGAGAACGCTACGCTGAGCGGGATCAAGCCTGACGGCGCGCCGGGAGCGCCTTGCGCGAAGGCGTTCGCATACCGCTCACACTCTGGCTTCTTTGGCATCGTAAACAGCGAAGAAGCCTACCAGAACCTCGCGCGATTTCTGTTTGGCGATGTGCGCGTCGACCTCTGGATCGATGTGGAGGAAATCGATTTGCCGAGCGAAGTGCAGAAGGCTGCCGACGCCGGCCGCAAGATTGGCGCGCTCTACCAGTTTGAAGTACTCGCATCGCCGCGTGGCAAGCTGTGGTACCTCACGCGCCGCACCGCCGAGGAAGATTCGGTCGCATGCCTGACGCACGAGGAATGGACAACTGCACCGAAGAAAAATGGTTCGCTATACGTGTCGACCGTGTTTCTCGCCAATCGCGCGCGCGTGAACAAAAACCGCCGTTCGCTGGCTTACAGTATGTCACTCGGCGTGCGCGTACCGGACTACGAGATCGATCGCAAACTCTGGGTCAATGAGCACTACGAAGGCGGCTATCTATTCCGCAATTCGATCGTGCTCGAAATGGTTCCGCCCGCAGTCAAGGGCGAGAAGTGGAAGGTCAACTACGCCTGGCAGAACCAGGGCACGAGCGCAGTCGATACTGCAATCGACGCCGAGAACATCAATGATGAAAAGGTTGAGATACGTATTCCGTTCGAGTGTTCCACCGTGCCCGGCATCTCCGGCAAGCTGCGCTTCGTCGTATCGGCATGGAATCCGGATGCGGTGATGGACGAGTGAAGCGAGCGCAATCCGCCAGTCAGGCGCCACGACAGACAGGAGTTCCGCATGAATTTTCAGGGTCGAGGCCGTCCATTAAGCGATGAAGGTATGGACCGAATATGCGGCGCCCTGGGCGTTTCCGAGCCAGAAGTGTGGGCGGTGCTGACTGTTGAGACGCGTGGTTTTGGGTTTCTCCAGGATCGACGTCCACAGATCCTGTTCGAGCGTCATATCTTCCATAGGCTTACGAAAGGTAGGCACGACAGCGGACATGCAGACATCAGTAATGCAAGAGCTGGTGGTTATGCCGGCGGTACAGGTGAGTACACACGCCTGGAAAAAGCTATAAGTCTTGACCGGGAGGCGGCGCTCCAAAGTGCCTCTTGGGGCATCGGCCAAGTCGTGGGTTTCAATTACGAAGTGGCTGGCTTCGTCACCATAGATGACATGATTGCAGCTATGGTGAAGGATGAGAACGCACAACTGCTAGCTATGGCGAATTTCATCAAAGGTAATAACCTGGCTAGAGCGCTTCAGCGCCAGAATTGGGTGTCCTTTGCGCGTGGCTATAACGGACCGGAATTCAAGAAAAACGAGTATGACACGCGGCTAGCCGCTGCCCATGCCAAGTATAAGATCATTCTCCCGGATTTGGCTTTTCGGACTGCACAGGCTGCATTGCTGTATCTTGGCATCGATCCCGGGCCTGTCGATGGATTCCGCGGTCGCCGTACACGCTCGGCATTAATGCAGTTCCAAGAGCAATCCGGCCTGCCCGACACCGGCGAGCTGGACCACGACACCGAGAGCAAGCTGCTCGCGAAGGCTTTTTCTGATTAGGCAATCTGTAAGGGGGACGGGTCAAGAAAGGAAAGATGGCCGGTCTTGCGATACTACCCTCTGGCCTAACATCGGCCCGCAGGC
The DNA here is from genome assembly GCA_036511435.1 of Terriglobales bacterium. GTDB lineage: Bacteria > Acidobacteriota > Terriglobia > Terriglobales > Acidobacteriaceae > Bog-257. The sequence goes on from DATCCF010000021.1 coordinate 5,517, forward strand.
GGCGTTCGCCGATCTTGCGGGCGCGGATGGCGAGCACGAAGGCGCCCATTCCGGTTGACGCCGTTGACGGGCAAAGCCGCAACAGGCGGCCATGCTATCGAGAACACCCCCTCTCCAGCCCGCGCGGGAGAGGCAGCAAGCAGGGCAGACACGGCGAGGAGCGGAGGGAACACCCCCTCTCCCGCCATGGCCAAGCACCCGCCCAGCGCCGCCCTGCGCGCGCAACTGCGCAATGGGATATTCTGTCCGCCATGACGATACCTAAACTGCAAAAGCCCTTCTCCATGATTCGAGAGTTCCATCTTGCCGACTGGTTCAC
>DATCCF010000022.1:0-17693 GCA_036511435.1 Terriglobales bacterium
ATTTGCCGTCGGGCGTGTCCACCGGCATGGTGTAAATCTGATCGCAAGGAACGCCTTCGCCCTGACGTTGAAAGCTCAACATGCGATCGTCGGCGGAGAAATACGCCTCGGCGTTCTGTCCCCCGAAGGTGAGCTGACGGATGTCGCGCAGGTGCTTCTCCTCGCTGGGCACCAGCAAGGACGCGGAGGAGCCACTCGTTGAGGTGGGCTGCTGCGAAGGCAACGGCACAGCGACCGTCACCGCAAAGATCAAGAATCCGATAAAAGCGTTACGCAGAGAATCAAGTTGACTCAATCTTGATTACCTCGAAATAGAAGTCTTAACATTCCGGAATTTCACCGCCAAGGATAGGGCCCCTCTCCGGCAACCTTTTCCTTCAGTCAACGACACGTGTATATCAGTTCTTTAGCGCGGCGTGGTTCTTCGCAATCCACTTTTCCACGAGCTCGTAGAATGCCTTGGCCTTCTCCAGAATCTCCTTCGCCTCGGTTTCTGTGGCCACGTGAGAGTGGGTGTAGTCGATGGCGTTCCGCTTGCGGCGGCACGTCTCAAAATAATCGGCATAGTTGCGAGCCGCGTGCCCAAGCGCCAGCGTTGCGTTCTCCAGGGAAATCCTATGGTGGCCGATCCTTGCAGTGACCACGGTATCCGGCGCACGCAATCGCCATGTTTATCGCTTGCAGAGCGGCATTGTAAGCCGTCGCGAAACGCCGGTCAGCCGACAGGCCGGCAATCGCAGCGTCGGCGAGGTCGCGCGCAATCAGGTTGCGAAAAGCATCGACCTCTCTCTTCGACGTGGTGTGCCTCTGCACATCCTTGCTATCCAGTAATTTTGCCCAAGTCACTCCTGTCGCCTTTCACGAACTGCTTGGGGCCGCGCAGGACCGCCGCGAGAAAATGGTCCCCCTCCGCAACCTTGGCCCGGAACTCACGAACTGAGTAACACGTGACATTCACTTCCCTGCCCAGCCGCTCCTCGGCTCGTCGCAGAGCGGGTGCCAGTTCGGCCAAACCAACACTGCCGATGACCAACCAATCTACATCGCTCAGGGCATGTTCCTCTCTTCGCGCCACCGAGCCGTAAACAAAGGAACACCTAATCTTGTCGCCAAACGGCTCCAAGACCTGCTGCAACGCCGGTATCAGTCCGGCCGTTTTCTCGAAAACACGGCGTAACTCGGGAAACAGCGGCGATCGCGTTTCAGCCTTGAAGTAGGTCCTGGTCCCTTCCCGGCGCTTCTGCAAGAGGCCAGCGGCAACCAGAGACGAAAGCTCCCGTTGCAAACTAGACGGCGTGGTCCGCAGATGCTGCGCCAGTTCGGATAGGTACCACCATTTATCCGGCTGAATGAGAGTCGCGGCCAGCAATGAGCTACGGATCGCAGGGAATAACGCCGCGAGTGCTGGACTATTACGCATAATGCGTAAATTGTTACGCATTATGCGTAGGAAATCAAACTCCCGAATACACAACTGCGTCCGAATTTTCCCAATCGCGTCCTGCCCGCCCCCTTACTTTCTCTGCTCTAGCTTCACTTTGGCGGTAATGGGCCGGCCATCGCGCAATACTTTCACTTCCACCACTTCGCCCACCTTACTGCGGCGCAGCGCGTCCGTGAAGTCGTACAAATTGTGAATGGGCTTGCCGCCGAACTGGACCAGGATGTCTCCAGCCCGGAGTCCGGCCTTCGCCGCCGGCGATCCTGGACGCACGTCGGAAAAACGCACGCCGTCCTTCACCTCGCCAAAGTCAGGAATGGACCCGAAGTACGGCCCATAGCCTCCGCCACCGCCGCTCACAGGCTTATCTTCGATAACGGTGATGAAGGTTGGCCGCGACGGAGCCTCCGCCAATTGCAACGCAACGTCACCAACCAGGTTGAGCAACTGCGCCGCCGACGGCGCATTGATCTTGTCCCAGGTGTCGGAGGGCTTGTGATAATCCGAGTGCAGTCCGGAGAAGAAGAACAGCACTGGAATTTTTCTCCCCACGAACGAGGTGTGATCGCTGGCCGCATATCCGCCCGCGGAGTATTCGATCTTAAAGTTTGGTTCCCGCTTCTGCGCCTGTTCGAGAATCCCTTAAAGGTCGAGCCGGTGCCCACGCCGCCGATATAAACCTTGCTGTCCCTAATGCGGCCGATCATGTCCATGTTCAGCATGGCAACGCACTTGTCGAGCGGCAGCGTCGGGTCTTTCACCCACTCCGCCGAACCCAGCAGCCCAAGCTCTTCTCCCGAGAACGACATGAACAGAATGCCGCGATCGAGCTGCCCCTTCATGGGAGCGAACAAACGCGCCAACTCCAGCACACCCGCGGTTCCCGAGGCGTTGTCGTCGGCCCCAGGATGGATCTGCCCAATCTGCGACGGCGCCAGCGAGTTGGAATCGCCACGGCCAAGGTGGTCGAAATGTGCGCCGACGATGACGTATTCTCCGGTCTTACCCGGAAGATACGCGAGAACGTTATTGACCCGCGCGTGCGTGGCCTCGATATCCACCTTCAGCGACAGTTGCAGCGCTCCGGGGAACGCGAACGAGTCCGGCTTGCCGCTGTGGTTGATCTGCTGTTGAACGTCGGCCAGCGACTTGCCGGCTGCCTTGAGCCAGCTATCGGCGACTGCGTTCTTCACCTGCAACAGCATGATGCCAGCGTCCTGAGGCCCGCTCACACCGCCAAAGCGCATCAGCAGGTCGTCTTCACCGTCACCCAGCTTTCCGTTGAGCAACACCAGCGCCTTGGCTCCGTGGTTGCGCGCGTTGATCGCCTTGGTGATCAACTGCGAATGTTGCGTCAATCCGTGCTGGCCGCTCTTTACGCCGAAGATTTCGGGCTCGTAGCGCAGCACCAACACGATCTTGTCCTTCACATCCAGCCCGGCGTAGTCGTCGTATCCGAATTCATCGGCCGATGCTCCATAACCCGCAAAGACAACCGGCGCAGTTAGCGATCCTGAAGATGAGAAACCGACCGGCACGAAATCCTGGTTCAACGCCAGCGGCTGTTTCTTGCCACCTTCATCCACAATGAATTGGTTGTCCGACTTTAACTTTGCGCCCGTGGTTACGGTGAACGGCTGCAGATAACCGTTCGTGCCCACGGGCTGAAGTCCCAAGCTCTTGTAACGGTGCTCGATGTACTTCGTGGCCTTAGCCAGTCCCTTGGTTCCAGCGCCGCGTCCTTCCATGTCGGGCGCCGCCAGTATCTTGATGTCGTTGAGATAGCGGGCGGGATCGGCGGACCCGATCGAAGGAGCCGTCGCCGTGGCCAACAGTGAGAAGGCCAGCACCACGCAAAGCATGCTGCGGCGGATTCGAGAAGCGTCCGACTTCGACAGGAGTGCGCGCGATAGGAAAGCACTTTTTGTTGGCATGGGCAGCGCCCGAATCGTACTCAGCGGGAGAGAAGCGTGTCAATCAGACGCAAGAGGGAGCCTGCCATGACGGACGGCATCCGCCGTTTCTTGGAAGCCGGGACGACAGCCTGTAGGTCGCCAACATTGCTGGAGGGATTCGAGGTTGTTGACTGAACCAAATTTGTGTCATGCTGTGGAGCATGAAAAAGAAGAAAGCCGATCCGCTCGCATACGCCGCCAAGGTGCGTAAGGACGCGGACAGGATGCAAGCGATGAGTGAGGCCTTCGGCTCGCACCAAAAATTGGCCCTCGAGAAAACAAACCGGACAGCGACCCGGAAAAGCAAGAAGACATAATAACCGTATGGGCAGTGCTCCTGCCGTTCGTCTCCTGAGTAGCTGGTCCTCGGGGCCGCAGATCCCTCCACTCCGCTGCGCGTCGGTTGGGATGACAAATCCTACACGCTGGGCCCGCGCTTCTTCTAGGCAGGGTCTCAATAATAAGCATTCGGTTTCGCCGCGCTAAAGGCGGTTGTCAGAATTGTGTCGTCCCTGAAGGGACTCGGATCGATTTCCCACGATACCCAACACTCCGCCTGCGGCTCCGTGCTGGGCTAAACTATGCCGCGCCTACCTCCACCCCAGTTCGCGCGAAAGCGGCGCGACCTGGGGACCCCGGCTACGGCGCTGGATTTTCCGCCAGTACATTTCACCGGCGCACACCAAGCTTCGTTGTTACACACGCTCGAAAGGCCCAAAATATTGCAAGCTTAAACGCTGGCCTGAAGGCCAGTTCTACGCGAATGGATTTGTTCGGGGTTTTTCTAGGTCAGTACTGCGCCAGGTTTCGCATTCCTACCATTGCCTCCACCAACTGTTCGCTTGGTTGTGCCCCGAGAGTGGGGCCCGTTCTTCGTCGCCCCGTTCAGCACCAGGCGACAAACGGCCGCGATGTACTCCTCGCTCAGTTGGTCGTGACGAATGAGAAAGCGCATGTAGATTGCGCCGTAGAGAACGTCGAGCAGCAGATCGAGATCCAAGTTGCGGGGGAGTTCGCCGCGTTCCATTCCCCGTCGCAGTGTCTGGTAGGCCTCCTGGCGCTTGGGCCGGAGGAAGCGCTCGCGGAAAGCTTGAATGAGACCGGGGTCGGACTGTCCGCCCGCGATCACCGCCGACACGATGCGGCCCCGTCGCGACCTAAGTATCCCCAGGAACTGGTTCATCTGCAGGCTCATGTCCTTGTAGACCGAGCCGCTGTCGGGAAAGTGCAACTCGTCTTTGGCACTGGAAGCAAAGGCGTCAACCACCAGAGCGCCCTTGTCCGGCCACCAGCGATACACCGTGGCCTTCCCCACGCCCGCATGGGCCGCGATGGCCTCAATCGAGAGTTCCGCGAAACCCGTGCGCTGCAACAGCCGGATCGTGCTCCGTAGGATGGCCTGGCGCGCTTGTTCGCTGCGGGGCCGTCCAGGCAGGCGCTTGGCGCTGTTGTTGTTTTCCGGCAACCGCTTTTGAGCAGAAGAAGACATTTGCCGCCTGACTCACAGTAGCATATATTTGAATCCAATACGTACCGTATCGAATCTGATTTTTTATGGCCCGACGGATGGGCACTAGAACCGATCTCATAAATCCCGGAAGGGCTCAAACCGAGTCACCTCCGGGGCTAAAGCCCCGCATTGAAGCGGCTCTTTGCGGCACGGCTGAAGCCGTGCCCTTTCAAGACCGATTTACGAGATGGCCTCTAGTGAGCCAAGTGCCGGTCTGGCCCTGATTGGAGTTTCAGCTCACCGATGTGGATTGTTGCCCTAGCGCTTCGGCGTCCCTATACCTTCGTCGTAATGGCGCTGGTGCTGATCATCCTGACGCCGATCGTCGTGCTGCGCACACCCGTCGATATCTTTCCCGACATCAACATCCCAGTCATCAGCGTGGTGTGGAACTTCGGCGGGTTTGCGCCCGCGGACATGGCTGACCGCATCGTCACCAACTCCGAGCGCGGCATCACCATCACGGTCAACGACATCGAGCACATCGAGTCGCAGTCGGTCGCCGGCGTGGGCGTGATTAAGATCTTTTTCCGGCCGCAGGCCAACATTCCGACCGCGCTGGCACAAGTAACGGCCATGGTCCAAACCACGGTCCGCGGCCTGCCGCCGGGAACTACGCCGCCGCTGGTCATCTCGTATTCGGCGTCGTCCACGCCGGTCGTGCAGCTTGGACTCAGCAGCAAGACCCTGCCGGAACAGCAACTGTTCGACGCGGGGCAGAACTTTCTGCGCAACCAACTGGCAACCGTGCATGGCGCGGCCATGCCCTATCCCTACGGAGGCAAGATACGCCAGGTCCAGGTTGACCTCGATCTGCCACGGCTCCAGGCCAACGGACTTTCTCCCACCGACATTGTCAACGCCATCAACACCCAAAACCTGATTACTCCGGCCGGCACTGCCAAGATTGGGCCGCTGGAATACCAGGTCGAGATGAACAGCAGTCCGCAGACCATCGCGGAGTTGAACGATCTGCCGGTCAAGACGGTAAACGGCTCGACCATCTACATGCGCGATGTGGCCCACATCCGCGACGGCTTTGCGCCGCAAACTAATATCGTGCGCCAGGACGGCGTGCGCGGCACGTTGATGGCGGTCTATAAGATCGGCACCGCGTCCACTCTTAGCATCGTAAGCGCGGTGAAGGGCATACTGCCCATTGCCGCGCAGTCGCTGCCCCGCGACATTACCATCAAGCCGCTGTTCGATCAGTCGCTGTTCGTGCGGGCTTCCATCAACGGAGTGTTGAAGGAGGCGGTGACCGCCGCCGCTCTCACCGCGGTCATGATCCTGATGTTTCTGGGAGACTGGCGTCCTACTATCGTCATCTCCATTTCCATCCCGCTCTCCATTTTTGTTTCGGTGCTTCTGCTGAGTGCGCTGGGCGAGACCATCAACATCATGACCCTCGGAGGTCTGGCCCTGGCGGTCGGCATCCTGGTGGACGACGCCACCGTCGAGATCGAGAACATCGAGCGCAACCTTGCGCAAGGCAAGGAAATGAAGCAGGCCATCCTGGATGGCGCTTCCCAGATTGCGGTGCCGGCGTTCGTATCAACCCTGTGCATCTGCATTGTGTTCGTGCCCATGTTCTTCCTCACCGGCGTGGCCCGCTACCTGTTCGTGCCCCTGGCCGAAGCGGTGGTGTTCGCGATGCTGGCATCGTATTTCCTTTCGCGGACACTGATCCCGACGCTGGTCATGTACATCATGCGCGGGCACGAACACCGCGCCGACGGGCCCAAAACCATCTTTGGACGCTATCAGCGCGGCTTTGAGCGCGGCTTCGATCGCTTCCGCAATGGCTACTATCAGCTTCTGGAAACGACGCTCGAGAATCGCAAGCTGTTCGCCGCCTGTTTTCTCGCATTCTGCGTGCTCTCGCTCGGACTAGTGTTCTTCCTGGGTGAAGACTTCTTCCCTTCGGTTGACGCCGGCCTGATGCGCCTACACATGCGCGCCCGCCCCGGCCTGCGCGTGGAAGAGACAGCGCGCTTGGCCGACGAGGTCGAAGGATATCTCCGGCAGCAGATCCCGAAAGACGAGCTGGTCACAATCCTCGACAATATCGGGCTGCCCTATTCGGGGATCAATCTGTCGTACAGCAACTCCGGCGTTGTCGGCAGCAGCGATGCCGAGATTCTGGTCGGCCTGAATGCCGAGCATCATGACTCCACTGAGGGCTACATCCGCAAACTGCGTGAAAATCTGCCGCGCCGCTTCCCCGGCGTGGAGTTCTTCTTTCAGCCGGCCGACATCGTGACCCAGATTCTGAATTTCGGATTGCCCGCGCCGATTGACATCCAGGTCACGGGCGCGGACATGCAGGGCAATTACATGATCGCGCAGCAAATCGCCAACCGTCTGCGACACGTGAATGGCGCCGCCGATGTGCACGTGCAACAACTGCTCAGTTTGCCGACTCTTCATCTTGAGATCGACCGCAACAAGACCACGCAAGTTGGAATGAATGCGCGCGATGTGGCGCAGAGCATCCTGGTCTCGTTGAGCGGCAGCTTCCAGACCGCGCCTAACTTCTGGTTGAATCCGCAGAACGGAGTGACCTACCAGGTGGCGGTACAGGCTCCGCAATATCGCGTGACCTCACTACAACAGTTGATGGACATGCCGGTGAACGACCCCAGCGTGCAGAACTCGCAGGTGCTGGGCAACCTGGTGCAGTTGACGCCAGCGGCTAGGCCAGTGGTGGTTTCGCATTACAACGTGCAGCCGGTGATTGACGTTTATCTCAGCACGCAAGGGCGCGACCTGGGCGCAGTCGCCAAGGACACGATGAAGGTGTTGCAGCCTTTCGAGCAGCATCTGCCACGCGGCACCCGCATCGTCGTTCGCGGGCAGGTGGTGACCATGCAGTCGTCGTTCATCGGCTTGGGCATCGGACTACTGATGGCGATCTCGCTGGTGTATTTCCTGATCGTGGTGAACTTTCAGTCCTGGCTCGATCCGTTCATCATCATCACCGCCTTGCCGGGAGCGCTGGCCGGCATCTGCTGGATCTTGCTGCTGACGCACACCACACTGAGCGTGCCGTCGCTGACCGGCGCGGTGATGTGCATGGGCGTGGCCACGGCCAACTCGATCTTGCTGGTTTCGTTTGCCCGCGAGCGCATGAATGCCGGTATACCTTCGGCGCAAGCCGCGCTGGAAGCGGGCTACACCCGAATCCGTCCGGTGCTGATGACCGCCCTGGCAATGATCATCGGCATGGTGCCGATGTCGCTGGGACTGGGCGAAGGGGGCGAGCAAAACGCGCCGTTGGGACGCGCGGTGATCGGGGGATTGTTGTTCGCCACCGTGGCAACCCTATTTTTTGTGCCGTCGATCTTTGCCATGATTCACGGCCATCGCGAGGCGAGGCGGGAGAGAGAAGCAGTTAGCAATTAGCAGTTAGCAGTTAGCAGTTAGCAGTTAGCAGTTAGCAGTTAGCAGTTAGCAGTTAGCAGTTAGCAGTTAGCAGTTAGCAGTTAGCAGTTAGCGATTGCCTAGAAGCTGTCTGATAAATCGGGTTTGAAAGGGCACGGCTTCAGCCGTGCCGCAAATGGTCAACCAAGGACTGGGCTTTAGCCCCTGAGGTACTTCGGTTTGGCCCGCTCCGGTATACATGAGATGACGTTTGGCAACGAGTATTTGGCAGCGTACCGGAGGCGGTTGGCAACTAATGATCGGGAGTATGCAGGCCACGCAATTCGGAGGGATCAAACAGCCAGCATGAACGAACTAGCACACGGAGAGCGTTGTAAGGTTTTACTAAAGGCTAAAGGCTAAGAGCTAACGACTAACGGCTAATCGCGTCTGAAGGACTCATACATATGGATTCGCGTTCAAATCAAACTGACGTTGTGGAACCCGAGCACCATGCGGCCGAGATAACACCACCGCCAAAACTTCCTGCGGCGCCACCGCGCAAGGCACTGCTGATGATCGGCGTAGTACTTCTGGTGTTGGTAGTAGGCGCGGCGATCGCCATGCTGGTGCGGCGGCACGACAGCAATGTTCTGGCAGATGAAACCGAGCGCGAATCGGTCCCGACGGTGGCCGTGATTCATCCCACGTTGGAGAAGCCCGACGAAGAACTGGTGTTGCCGGGTTCGTTGCAGGCATTCGAGGAGTCTCCCATCTACGCTCGCACCAACGGATACCTATTGCGTTGGTACAAAGACATTGGCAGCCGGGTGACCAAGGGTGAACTGCTGGCCGACATCGATACTCCGGAAGTGGATCAGGAGCTGATGCAGACTCGCGCAACGCGTCAGCAGATCGTGGCGCAGATGGATTTGGCCAAGATCAATTCGGACCGTTATCTCAGCCTGCGTAAGACCGATTCGGTTTCGCAGCAGGAAGCCGATCAGCAGGCCAGCGGCTATCAACAGGCCAAGGCCAACCTGGACGCGGCCGACGCCAACGTTCGCCGTCTCGAAGAATTGGAATCGTTCAAACACGTCTACGCCCCGTTCAGCGGAGTTCTGACCAAGCGCAACGTCGATCCCGGCGCGTTGATCAACGCCGGCGGCACCGGCAAAGAATTGTTTGACATGGCGCGCGTGGATCCCCTGCGTGTTTACGTTAACGTTCCGCAGGCCTACGCTCCGGCCATCAAGAACGGAATGGAAGCCTGGGTGACACTGCAGGAATTGCCGGGACAGAAGTTTAAGGGCACGGTAGCGCGCACCGCGGAATCCATCGACCCCACCACGCGCACGTTGCTGACAGAAGTTGACGTGCCCAACAAAGACGGCCATCTGCTGCCCGGCTCGTTTGGCGAAGTGCATTTTCGGGTGGGAATCAACGCGCGAAAAGTCACGGTTCCGGTCAACACTATGCTCTTCCGCCAGGAAGGCCCGCGTGTAGCCGTCGTCGGCAGTGACAACAAAGTGCAGTTGCGACCCATCACCATCGGCCGCGATTATGGCTCCACGCTGGAAATACTGGGCGGCGTCAATGTCGAGGACCAGGTGGTCGTCAATCCCGCGGATTCGCTGGAAGAAGGTCAACAGGTCAACGTCGCTCCCCCAAACCAGGGAGGCAATCCGTCATGAAGTGGTTGACCCTGGCGGCCGGCATCGCGGTTAGCGCTTTGCTGGTGGGATGCGCGGTAGGACCGAAATACCAGCGTCCGCCCGTTCAGGCCCCGACGGCGTACAAGACGGAAGGCCCGTGGCGCGTCGCCGCGCCGAAAGACTCGCTTCCCAAAGGCGCATGGTGGGAGATCTTCAACGATGGCGAGCTGAACAGCTACGAGCAACAGTTGCTGAAGGCAAATCAGTCGCTGGTTGCTGCACAAGACCGCCTGAACCAGGCGCGCGCGCTGGCCCGAGTAGCCTCGGCCGGACTCTTCCCGCAAGCCAGCACCGATCCCAATGCATCGCGCAATCGCTATTCCGGACATCGGCCGGTAGTCGCCAGCCTCGGGCGGCCGCTCACCCAGAGCACCTACGAAATTCCTTTTCTGCTCAGTTACGAACCCGATCTCTTCGGAAAATACAGGCGAACCCTGGAAGCGTCGAATGCGACTCTGCAAGCCACGGCAGCGGACATGTACAACGTCAACCTGGTGCTAACCGCGGAACTTGCCGCCGACTATTTCACCTTGCGCGAGCTTGATGCCGAAACTCAGGTAGTGCAGGAATCGGTTGCCATTCAGCAGAAGGGACTACAACTGGTGGAGAACCGTCACACCGGTGGAGTTGCCTCCGGACTCGACTTGGCACAGCAGCAGACCCTGCTCGATTCCACGGTCGCGCAACTGTACCTGGTGCAGCAGCAGCGCGCGCAGTTCGAACACGCCATTGCGATGCTGACGGGAAATGCCGCCTCCACTTTCAGCGTGCCCGTTGCCCCGCTGCATACGACACCTCCTCCCGTCCCGCTGGGCGTGCCTTCTGACCTGTTGGAACGGCGGCCCGATGTCGCAACGGCTGAGCGCAACATGGCGTTCGAAAACGCTGAGGTCGGCGTTGCCACAGCAGCGTTCTATCCGCAACTCACCCTCTCCGGTAGCGGCGGATTTCAAAGCACGAGCATCACCAACCTGATCAGCGCTCCCAGCGCAATCTGGTCGCTGGGTGGCGACCTGTTGCAGCCCATCTTTCAAGGCGGCCGCAATCGCGCCAACCTTGCCGCCACCAAGGCGGCCTACGACGAATCCGTCGCCAACTATCGCGAGGCGGTGCTGACTGCATTTCAGCAGGTGGAAGATGGACTGTCGGGGTTGAACGCGCTTTCCCAGGCTGCGACGAGCCAGAACGCAGCCGTGTCGGACGCGCGCCGTGCCCTGGAGATCGCCAACAACCGCTACGTGGGCGGTGTAACCACTTTTCTGGATGTCATCACCGCACAGTCGGCCTTACTGACCAACGAGCGCCTGGCGACACAGCTACTCGGCCAGGAGATGGTGACTTCCGTCTATCTGGTGAAGGCCGTTGGAGGTGGTTGGGATGCCTCGCAGATCCAGAACGAGCAAGTGCGGCCGAAAGCTATCCAGGCGATTCAGCAGTAGAAGCTAGCCCGGAGGGCGACATAACCGTAGCCCAGCACGTGAGTGCTGGGTCGGCGTTATTAGATTGGACGAGTCCGACAGGACGGAACACCAGCAACCTTAGTCCATGACATCAAGTCACGTTCAGAAGCAGCCGCAGCATCCGCGGCCCAGTTCGAGGTGCCGTCCCTGAAGGGACTCGTTTTACTTACTACGCTTACCCTTACGTCCTGGGCTACGATTGTGTCGCCCTTCGGGCTGAGGTTTATTGCTTCTTCGCTATTTCCCTGGCAGGTAACTCAATTCGGGATGAAATTGAATAATCTCGCTGGTCTCACTCTGCACTGAGCCGTCGATGCGATCGACGATGGAATCCGCCTCCGCCTGCCCGAAAGCATCCTTCAGCATGTCGCGGAAAGGCTTCACGTCAGGCTTCTCCTCGAAGTCTGCCCAACTGCTGCGCGGCAGAACGAGCACATAGGTTCCCGTGTCGCCGCCGCTCGCCAGTGCATACCATTCGAAATTGAGTGGCCACTTTGTCTTCTGGGCGGCATCGTAAACCCTGGTAATGGCACTCCGAAAATCCGACCCTTTGCCGTAGCGAAGGTGAAAGGTAAGAATTTCGTCGAATTTGGGAGCCGTGCCAGGACTCGGGGGATTACTGATCTTCGGCATAGACTCATAGTAGCGAGCCACGATGGAGTCCACGTAAGCGCCGACCACCTTCTCATATTCCTCAAGGTCGGCCTGGTCCGGAACTGCCGGCTTGTCAAAATCGGCCCAGTGTTGATTCAACCGGCCCACGATATAGGTCCCGGTGTCCGGGCCGGTGAGCGTCTCCCACACCAACAGCGGTTGGGGGTCGTTCTGTTGCTTGTGCCAAGCTGCTTTTTGCTTCCGTCCATCCTGGTATTGCTTCACCATGCCGTTCTTGGGCTTTTGGAACTCCAGTGCGGCAACGGTTCCTGGTTTCTGCTGGGCGGCAACCGAAGATGCGAACAACATCACAGCAAAAGCTGACAACAGCTTTCTCGTTCTCATTTGTCCTCCGTTTATTTCAAGTGTGTTGAAACTGAATTCGGCAAAGGGTACGGGGCCCGGTACAGCGGAACATCTGGAAACACTAGCGGCACGGATGGCCGCTCAACTGCCCTTGGGGGAAGCTGTAATCTGCAATTTTCTTTTGTATTGAGATACGCGTGCATCTTACACCTGCTCGGGCTGGCACGCGACCGAAAATCTCACTGGCGTCGATGAAGGCCAGCTCGGTGCTCTATCATGGCGCCTATGCCGAACGTTGCCGATGTTCTGGTGGTGGGACTGGGCGCCGTCGGCAGCGCGGCGCTGTACCAATCCGCCAAGCTGGGCGCCCGCGCGATTGGCATCGATCGTTTCGACCCGCCGCACGACCAGGGCTCGTCGCACGGCGATACTCGCATCACCCGCGAGGCCATCGGCGAGGGCCGCGAGTTCGTGCCCCTCGTGCTGCGTTCCAACCGGATCTGGGAGGAACTCGAGGCCGCGACCGGCCGCAGTCTGCTCACCCGCAAAGGGGGGTTGGTGCTCGCCTCACCCAGCATGCCCGGCAATCATCACGGTTCGACTTCGTTCATCCAGGACACCATCGCCGCAGCCACGGAGTTCGGTATCGCGCATGAAGTCTTGAGCGCGGACGAACTGGGTCATCGCTATCCGCAGTTCCGTCTGCGCGGCGATGAGATCGGCTACTTCGAACCGGGCGCGGGATTTCTTCGTCCCGAGGCCTGCATCGAAACGCAACTCGCCCTGGCTAGGAAGCTGGGCGCGAGGGTCGTCACCTCGGAAACCGTCGTCGATTGCAAGCCGGTGCAAGGTGGCACGGTCGAAGTCACAACTGGTACCGGTACGTATTCCGCCGCCAGGGTCATCGTGACCGCCGGACCGTGGATACAGAAGTTGCTCGGTGAGAGCTACGCAGCAGACTTCAAGATTTATCGGCAGGTGATGTACTGGTTTGCGCTAGCCAACCATGCCGAGCAGTACACACCAGAACGCTTTCCGGTGTTCATCTGGATCGCGGGCAACCGGCCGCGCGACATGATGTACGGCTTCCCCGCCGTGGATGGGCCGCATGGCGGGATCAAGATTGCCGCCGAGCAATACGACGCCACGGTCGATCCGGATGCAGTACCGCGCGAGGTCAGCGATAAGGAAATCTCCGCCATGTACACCGAGTACATTGCGCCGCGCTTTCCCGGCGTCTCCGCCAAATGCCTGCGCAGCGCAACCTGCCTCTACACGGTCACGGCCGACGCGAAGTTCATCGTCGACAAGTTTCGCAACTATGAGAATATTGTCTTCGCCTCGGCCTGCTCCGGCCACGGGTTCAAGCATTCTGCGGCGCTGGGCGAGGCGCTCGCGTTGCAGGCGCTGGGACGGCCCTCGCGCATCGATCTATCGGGATTCAGTACCCGGCGATTCGCGCGCGGCGGATGACAAAACTCTCATGCATCCAAAGATCGTTCAACTCGAAGGGTTTGAGGTCGTCGGCATTACAACTCGGACCAACAATGCCAACGAAGGCGGACCGGACGGCACCATCCCGAAGCTGTGGCAACGCGTGATGCAGGAACGTGTGCTCGATCGCGTATCGGACAAAACCGATCCCAACTTGTACGCCGTATACAGCGATTACGCGAGCGATGCCAACGGCGACTACACGCTGGTACTCGGCGCGAAGGTGCGTCCTGAAACAAAACCTACCGCAGGAATGATTTCCAAGTCCGTCCCCGCCGGACGCTACGCGGTGTTCACCAGCGAGCGCGGACCGGTTGCGAAAGTCGTTGTCGAAACCTGGATGCGGATTTGGACTTACTACGAATTGCCTGCTAATGGCCAGCGAGCCTACCGCGCTGACTTCGAACTGTACGATGAGCGGGCTGCCGATCCGAACAGCGCGCAGGTGGACATCTACATTGGGGTGAAGTAAGGGCGACGTTTCGGTCGAGGCTAGCTGGGCTGACAATGTCGTCGACAAGGGCTAATATTCGAACGAGATGTTCCATTTGTTTCCAGGATTTAGCGGCTTTGCGGTCGGCGTCGCTATCCTAGTCGGCATTTGCGTAGTCGCTTCATCGCAGACCGGACATGGCTCCTTCACCTTCGACAAACCGGGACAGCCCGGAAGCTTCGAGGCGCGCCTCACTAACTACATTCGAGCCGGGGAATTCGTCGTAGGACTGGCGACTAGTTCCATCGTTATTCTGGTTGGATCCTCTGCTTTATACGCCGGAGGCCATTTGCCGTGGGTCTATGCCTCTCCCTTGATTCTGCTTGCGCTTTCTGTCGTATACGGCATTTTGTTCATGGTTCTCATTGTCTTTAACTACGAAGCCTTTCAGCACAACCCTGGTTGTTACACACGAGCTCGGTATGTGAGGAACCAAGCGTTGGGCTTTAGCTCCCTTGTCTGTTTTTGTGGCGGATATCTGTGGCTGGTCCTGGCCATAACGAGATGAGGCTTCATCGATTCTCACCGCGCATTCAGCAGCCGAATCGTTTCCAGCACCACATCGCCGGTAATCGCCAGCGATTGCGGACTCAGCTTGTCGAGCGTGTCCTGCACGGTGTGGTGGAAGACGTTGTTGTAGCCGTAGTCCAAATCGATGATGTCCACCGCGGGCACGCCAATCTTCAGGAAAGGCAGATGGTCGTCCTCAATGCCGGCCTTGTATTGGTAGAAGTGCGACTGATAGCCCAGGTTGGTGGCCGCCTGGTAAACCAGGGCACTCAACCACGGCGTCGAAACGGTTTCTTCCAGGATGTCGAGGTCGGCGTCGCCGATCATATCAACGAGAATGAACGCCTTCACCTTCTTTGCCGTTCCATCCTGCTGCCATTTCTGCGCCAGATGCCGTGTGCCGTAGAGACTGTCGCTGTCGGTCCACTTCACGAACGCTTCTTCCCCGTCGGTCCACACCAGCCACACGCTATAGCCGTCCAGCTCTTTGCCGCGGAATTGATCGGCCAGCGCCAGCAGCAGCGCCGTGGACGAGCCACCATCGTTCGCGCCCACGTAAGCTTTTGGCAGCGGATAGTTCGTGTCGTAATGTCCGGCGACAACGATAATCCCATCTTTGCGGCCCGGAAACTTCGCAATGATGTTGTCGATCGGGAACTTGCCCACCGGCGTCTGCGCCGTGAACTTGTCCTGCTCAACTTCTACGCCCTTCAGCTTGGAGAGAATGTACTGCTCGAGCTTGGCATGTCCCGTGCTGCCCACCGGTCGCGACCCGATTGCGACGATGTCTTTCACGTACTGCATCACGTGATTGCCGTTGATGTCGGGCTTGGGAGCGGTGCTGGTGGAATTCGCAGGCGCTGGACTCGCCGCGGGAGCCGCCATCGCATTCGTCGTCGTCGCCGCAGGCTTGACCTCCGCAGACGCCTCTGACGGTGTCTGCTGCTTGTTGCATCCCAAGGTGACTGCTGCGACTGGAACGAGCAGACAAACAGCGAGTAGAGAGACCCGGATTCGGCGAGGCTTCATGCTGCAAACATTGTAAATGGCGGGGCGAATCTACCACAGAGACACAGAGTCACAGAGAAAATCTCTTTACCACGGAGGCCACGGAGCGCACGGAGAATTCGAATTTGGGGAACGCGGAGCCCAGGGAATCTACTTTTTAGCTGGCTCTTCTTGAAATCCGTAGCCATCCGTGAAATCCGTGGTCAGGGGTTTGCCTTGGACTTTCTCTGTGCCTCTGTGTCTCTGTGGTGAATTCTCTCCTCCCGTCCAAAACAAAGCGGCCGCCTCTTTTTGGAGCGACCGCTACTTTACTGTTGGCTGAAGGCTGACGGCTTCCTACCCCGCCACCTCCTCCAATTGTTTCTGATCGATATCGAAGTTGGAGTACACGTGCTCCACGTCGTCCTGGTCTTCCAGGGCTTCCAGCAATCGGATCATGGTACCGGCCTGGTGGCCTTCCAGCTTGGTGTAGGTCTGCGGCACCATGCCGATCTCAGCCACCTCGGGCGTGATACCGGCCTTCTTCACCGCTTCCAGCACTGACTCATAAACCGACGGGTCAGTCAGAACCTCCCAGTTGTCGCCATCGTCTTTCAGGTCGTCGGCGCCAGCTTCCAGGACGATATTCATCAAGTCGTCTTCCTTGGCCGCCGACTTCGCAATCACGATGTCGCCCTTCTTGTGGAACATCCAAGACACCGAACCAGCTTCGCCCATGTTCCCGCCATTCTTGGAGAACGCGTGCCGCATTTCGCTGACGGTGCGGTTGCGATTGTCGGTGGAGACTTCCACCAGGATGGCGACACCGCCCGGGCCGTAACCCTCAAAGGTGATTTCTTCGTACGCGACGCCCGGCAATTCGCCGGTACCGCGCTGGATGGCGCGCTTGATGTTGTCGGCCGGCATGTTTTCCGCCTTGGCGGTCGCCACCGCGCCGCGCAGCCGGGGGTTCTTCTCAGGATCGCCACCGCTCTTGGCCGCGATGGTGATTTCCTTTATCAAGCGAGTGAAAATCTTGCCGCGCTTGGCATCCAGCGCGCCCTTCTTGTGTTTGATGGTTGCCCATTTGGAATGGCCGGACATGGAGAGACCTCAGATCTTGAATACGTTCGGATGAGTACCGATGGATGCCTCGCCCGTTCCGCAGACAAAGCGATGCTTCCGCTTCGAACCGAGCGGAGAAAGAGCAGGCAAACTGAAATTATACCACCGCCAACAATGCCGTTTTCAAGGAGATAACGGGTCGTCCCCGCCGCTCAAGCGCTGGCGACGGTCCACCTGCCGACACCAATTTGTTCAGGGACTCGCCCAGGGACAGCAGCGACTCCGTGTGTTGAGCAAGCTGCGCGATGAGCGGGATCGCGCAGCCTGGAAATGGGCCGCGTGCTTCGGCAGCATAGTTGAGCTACTTCGACTTGTCGGCTCCGGCGGCCTGCTGCTTCGCCATCTCGCTATAGCGACGCTCGATCTCCTCCGACGAGACGTCTTCGATATGGGTGCCAACCCACCACTGATTGCCTAGAGAATCCTCGACGCCGCCGCTGCGGTCGCCGTATGCCTGGTTCGCGGGCCCCTGCACCGGCTTTGCGCCAGCTTCAAGCGCGCGCTTGTAAACCGCGTCCACGTCCTCCACGTACAGATAGACCGAAGTTCCAGAGCGTTTCGGACAGTATTCTGCTGATTCGCCGAGAGATAATTCAAAATTCAGTTTCCAGCTACTGGCAACAAGTTCAGTAACTCGTAAGCCTTGGCTTGCAGCGGGCTCGGCGGCGGCACCTGCTGAA
>DATCCF010000023.1:0-7456 GCA_036511435.1 Terriglobales bacterium
TTAGCAGTTGCAGGTTGGGCAGCTTCACGTTACCGCGCTGCCGGGGAAGACTGGAGGCAATATGCTGGTACTGCGCTTCGATGATCTCCATGCATCGCAGCATATCACAGAATTACGAATTAGTGTTAACAGGCCCTAGCCTGACATGAATCAGGTTTGGTAGGTGCTCGTTCAAACTGAGCTACCCGAACCATGATTTAAGTTGACGCACTTGCAAAGTTGCTCTACTGTATTTCAATCTCATGTCACTCTTTCGCCTGAAATCCCGGGAACTGAACACAACAACATCCTCGGGGACAAGTGTGCACATCAGCACGGGCGGGAAGATCGGCAATAGTTCCTAGAAAAGTTTCAAGGACCAGATCAAATGACCCACCGCCCGAAAGGCTGGTGGGTTTTGCATTTATGGACCGAGTAGCAGAACAGGGAGCGAGCATGATCGTAATGAAGTTTGGTGGGAGTCAGTAGAAAACGACGCAGCCATTAACCGGGTGGCGGACATCGTTGGCAGCCGCCTGGGAGGAACGGCCGGTCGTCGTGGTCAGCGCGATGGCCGGCGTGACGGACTCGCTCCTGGCGATGTCAAGCGCCGCCGCTTCTGGATCCCTTCCCGAGGCATTGAAGCTGCTTCGGAAAGTTCGCCAGCGGCACGTCGCTGTTCTGTCTGCCTTGGTTAGCGGACCGAGCGAAGTCGCCGTCCGTCAGGAAGTGCAGACGTTGCTCGATTCGACGCAGGACGTGCTGCGCGGCATTTCAGCCTTGGGCGAACTGACTCCTCGTAGCACCGACAACATCCTTGCCGTGGGTGAGTTGCTGTCTAGTCGAATCGTCAGTGCCGCTCTTGCAGCGCGCGGGATCGACGCGGTGCTGGTCGATTCCCGTCACTGCATAGTTACGGACGCCAGCCACACCAGAGCAGTTCCACTGTTCGATCGAACCGGTGACCGATTGCGCTATCATTTAAAGCCTCTTTTGCAAGCCAATCAGGTTCCCGTGATGGGTGGTTTCATCGGAGCGACCGCCGAGGGTGTGCCCACCACCCTCGGCCGGGGAGGATCGGACTTCTCGGCTGCCATCGTCGGCGCAGCACTCAATGCCCGCAGGATCGAGATCTGGACCGACGTCGAGGGAATGATGACCACCGATCCGCGGCTGTGCCCGCGGGCGCAACGGATCGATGTCATCGGATTCGACGAAGCGTCAGAATTGGCGTTCTTCGGGGCGAAGGTACTACATCCGGCGACGTTGATCCCGGCGGTGGAAAAGAACATCCCCGTTCATGTGCTGAACTCACGCCAGCCGGAAAGCCAGGGCACGTGCATTCGCGCCCGCGCTCCGCGCAGCCGGACAGTGTTTCGCGCCATTGCCGCGAAAGCGGGAATGAAAGTCATCAACGTGAAGTCTCCGCGCATGTTGATGGCGCACGGCTTTCTCCGCGCATTGTTCGAGGCGTTCGATCGTCATTCCTGCGCGGCTGACCTGGTCTCAACCTCGGAGGTAAGCGTTTCGGTCGCACTCGACTCATCGCGCGATGTGAGCGCGCTGGTGCACGACCTGCGGAAGCTGGGAGAGGTTGAAGTCGAGGATGGAAAAGCCATCATCTGCCTGGTGGGCAAACACATTCGCGGGCGCGCCGGTATCGCCGCCAGTGTGTTCAGCACGGTTGCCGCCGCCAACGTCAACGTGCACATGATTTCCCAAGGGGCTTCGGAGATCAACATCAGCTTCGTGGTGGAAGAACAGGATGTTCCACGGGCGGTGCAGCGACTTCATCGGCACTTCTTTGAAGTGACGAAGGTGAGGCGCCGCGCGGAGACCCGCTCCGTCATCACCAGGTCGCCAATGCCGACTTTCGCAGCTCAGGCGAATGCGCGTCCGGAGGCTGGTTAGCCATGACTACTCTTCTTCCATATTTCGAGCGGCCCGAATTCTTAGCTGACGCAAACTGCAAGATCCCCCTGGTCGGGTTCGGAACAGTAGGTAGTTCCGTGGCGCGCCTGCTCTATGCGCGGAGTGTCGAACATTCGCTGCAACTTACCCATGTCTGCAACCGGCGCGTAGCCCGTAAGAAAGTGAGCTGGATTCCGCCTGATGTGATGTGGACCGAGGATATAGAAGATGTGCTGGCATCCGACGTGGAAGTGGTAGTCGAACTGATGGGCGGACTGGAGCCGGCGCACGAGTGGGTGCGGCGCGCGCTGCAATCGGGCAAATCGGTGGTGACCGCCAACAAGCAATTGATCGCGCGCTTTGGATCGGAACTGTTGAAGTTGGCCTGGGACCATGGACAATCTCTGAGCTTCGGGGCGTGCGTAGCCGGTGGCGTTCCGGTGCTCTCGGGACTGCGCGAGGGACTCGCGGGCGACCGACTAACCAAGGTTTGCGGCATTCTCAACGGAACTTGCAATTACATCCTGACCAGGATCGAGCAGGCAGGTATTTCGTTTGCGGAAGCTCTCGGCGAGGCGCAGCGCGCAGGATTCGCGGAAGCTGATCCCGTGGATGACATCGACGGTTTGGATGCAGGCGCCAAGCTGGTAATCCTGGCGCGCGTTGGTCTGAATCTTGAAATCCGGCCCGAGCAGGTGACGTGCCGTTCCATCAAGAATGTCAGGGCCCTTGACTTCGAGTACGCGCATGACCTGGGCTGCACCATCAGGCAGATTTCCACCGCAACAATAAGCGAAGGAAAAGCTCACGCCGTTGTAGAACCTTCCCTTGTGCCCAAGGATTCCCCACTCGCAGCAATCTCGGGAAGCCAGAATCTGGTGGTGAGCAGCGGGGAATTCGGTGGAGATATCGCTTTCTCGGGCGCCGGGGCGGGAGGAAATCCGACGGCCGTCGCCGTAGTCTCTGACCTTCTCCAAGCGGTACGGCATGGATCGAATGGATCGGCAAGGCCGCATCGCCCTGCCGCCATTGCGTACGAGGTGACCAGCGATCTCGAACAGTCGCAATATGTGCGATTCGTTGTCAGAGACCGGCCGGGAATCATTGCAGCGCTGGCGGGCGTATTTTCCAGACACCACATCAACATTGATGCGGTATTTCAGAAGCCGGGCCATTCAAAGTCAGAACTGCCGTTTGTAATCACCCTCGAGTCATGCAAGGAAAGCCGGATCATGGCAGCGCTTGCCGAGATCGCCAAATTTGATTTCCTGACAGAAACGCCAGTGAGAATGCCGATACTGAAATAGGAGCCATCGAAATGCATCTGCGTTGTAGTAACCAGGATTGTGCCGCGACGTTGGACCTCCATGATCGGGCGCTGTCTTGTCCCGAGTGTGCCGATCTGCTCGAAGTGGTAGTTGACAGCATCGCTCAGACTCCAACGGAACTAAAGCGCACGTGGCTTGAGCGGCGGTGTTCCTATGCGCCGCTGGATGCAAGTGGTGTGTGGCGTTTTCGAGAGTTCTTGCCAAACTGCTACTCCGACGTCGTGACTATGTCGGAAGGCAACAATCCGCTAGTGAAAGGCAGGAAAACCGCGCAATGGTGCGGGGTGCGCAATCTCAGATTCAAACACCTCGGTTGGAATCCGACTGCATGCTTCAAAGATCTCGGGATGACGGTCGGCATGACCGAGGCGGTGTATGTCGGCGCAAAATCTGTGGGCTGCGCTTCGACGGGCAACACCGCTGCTTCACTTGCAGCGTACGCGGCGCGCGCCGGGCTGACCGCCAAGGTGTACCTTCCCGCCGGACAGGTTTCGCAAAACAAGCTGGCGCAGGCCCTCGACTTCGGAGCGGAAGTGGTGCAGGTGGACGGCAGCTTTGACCTGGCACTCGAACAGATGCTTCACACGCCGACCAGCGATCTCTACTTCCTGAATTCGATCAATCCATTTCGCCTAGAGGGACAGAAGACCGCGATGTTTGAAATGCTCGAACAGCTTGGCTGGGAAGCGCCTGACTACGTGATTGTCCCGGGAGGCAATCTCGGCAATACTTCGGCGTCTGGCAAGGCGTTTGTTGAGCTGCAAGCCGCTGGATTGCTGGACAAGGTTCCGCGCTTCGTTGTGGTTCAGGCTGAAGGAGCCAACCCGTTCGCACAGATGTGGCGCTCGGGCGCTGCTGAGCTCACGCCGGTGGAGCAACCCGAGACGGCTGCGACGGCGATTCGTATCGGTAATCCGCGCTCGGGGAAGAAGGCGCTGCGCGCGGTACAGCACAGCGATGGATTCGTCATGGATGTAACGGACGAAGAGATTGCCGAAGCGAAAGCGATGATTGGGCGCGATGGCATCGGTTGTGAGCCGGCATCGGCCACCACACTCGCCGCGTTACGCAAGCTTACTGCGCGAGGCAAGATCGATCGCGACGCCGTGGTCGTGGCCATTCTGACCGGCCACGCTCTCAAGGACACCGATTTCATCATCAAGTCACAGCAGCGGTTTGAGCACGTGCTCCAGGGAGAGGCGCAGTTATGAACACCGCTGCGAAATTCAGCGCCGCACGGGTTGCATCCTCCGAACCATTCGAGATTAAGATTCCGGCATCGATCGCCAACTTGGGGCCAGGTTTTGACACGCTCGCCGTCGCGGTGCAGTTGTACCTGCGCCTAAGCGTAAGAACGATACCGGGACGTGGCAAGTTAGAGTTTCGCTTTGTGGACCAGGACCTTTGCGGTGAGAACTACATCGAGCGGGCCTTCAGGTTCCTGGCGCGCCAGGACAGCAATTCCTTGCCATCTCTATCGGTGGAAGTGCACAGTGAAATTCCCATGCGGGCCGGCCTTGGCAGCAGTGCAGCCGCCACGGTAGCAGGTCTTCGGCTGTATGAGGCAATGGCGGGACCGCTGCCGACGCAGGCGATCATCAATGCCGCATGCGCACTCGAGGCCCATCCCGACAATGCCGCCGCGGCCGTGTTAGGCGGACTCACGGCGAGTTGCCAACTCCCCGATGGCTCAGTTTATGCCACGACTTTTCGCTGGCCGGAGTCACTGACCTTTGTGGTTGTAACTCCGGACATCCCGCTGGCCACGGCAGACTCGCGCATGGTGCTTCCCAGTTTCATCCCGCGCAGCGATGTCGTCTTTAACTTACAGAGAATTACGCTGCTGCTTCAGTTGCTGCAAAGTGGCGATTTCTCTTTGCTGAAGCAGGCGCTGGGAGATCGTCTGCACCAACCATTTCGCCAGAAACTAGTGCCGGGCCTGGAACAGGCACTGCAACTGGAGCACGAGGACCTGCTCGGCGTTTGTCTTAGTGGGTCGGGGCCGTCAATCGTGGCACTGGCGGAGACAAATCTGCGGGAGATATCGGAATTGCTGGCCTCGGTTTACCGGGCGCTCGGGATCGGCTACCAGATCAGAGCCTTGACGGTCCATCAGGCCACCTCCAGCCAACAGCAGCAGGTCTTCAGCCGGGGGCTGGTGTGCTCGTAGCATGGTCTGCGTGGGAATTGAAACTTCGGGGTGCCCAGGCGCGTTTCGTCCGAGAGAATACCATATTAAATGCTGGTATTGAATACGGTATAATGAAAGGCATTATGGATACAGCGCGCAAGATCACGGTGGAGATACCCATCGGGCTCCTCGAAAAAGCGCAACGAGCCAGCGGCACCGGCATCACCCAGACCGTCCGTACTGGACTGCAACTGGTTGCGGCCTCGCAAACTTACGCTCGCCTGCGACAGCTCCGAGGCAAAGTGCGGTTCACCCGTACCTTGGCAGAGCTGAAAGCTGACCGATGATTGCAGCCGACACCAGCACATGGATTGCTTTTCTGGAAGGCAGCAAAGGCGAGGATGCGCAGCTGCTTGACAAGGCGCTGGAGGACCGGCAGGTGTTGATGGCGCCGGTTGTGCTCACCGAGCTGCTAAGCGACCCGAAGCTTCCTCCAGAAGTTGCCGAAACACTCTCAGAAGTGCCTATGATCGAGATCGGAGCCGGTTATTGGCAACGGGCCGGGATGCTGCGCGCCAAAGCAATAGCCAAGCGCCGCAAGGCGCGGCTCGGCGACGCCTTGATCGCCCAGACCTGTATCGATCGAGGCATTCCCCTGCTCACGCGCGACCGTGACTTCAGGGCCTTCGCCGACGCTGCGGGTCTCGATCTTGTTTTCGAGAAGGTGCTTACAAGGAGAGGACGCTCAGGCCGGGGATTTTCTGGAAGTGCCGCACATTGAGCGTGACCACATCGAAGCCGAGATGGAGGGCTGTGGCTCCAATCAGCAGGTCCTGGAAAGCGATGCTGATACCCTGCATCATCTGCTCGCCCTCGATGCGCCCGGCCAGCTGCGCGATTTCGAAACTCACGGGATGCACGATCATGTCACGGTAGATTTCTTCGGCGAAAACTCGGCGCCGGACACGGTCAGCATCCGTCTTGGCCCGGTAGATGCCGTGGGTCAGCTCCACGACCGTCACCGCCGAAAGTGCGGCCTCGGCTTCTCCGTGCTTAGCTTTTACCTGCTGAAGAACCTGGCGGATACTGTGGCCGTGCCGTTCGCCGGCGATCAGCACGCTGGAGTCGAGGATCAGTCCCATTCCGACAGGTCGCGCGGCTTACGGTTGTTGATGATCTCTTCCAGGTCGGCGGCGAACTCAGGGTCCATCGTCGGCTCATGGCCGAGTTCCTTGGCATGGGCTTCAGCCAGAGCAATCGATTCAGAGAGCAGTCGGCCACGCGGTTCGGCCGCAGGCCGTAGCACTGCTACGGCACGCGCATCGGATTCGATGACGACTTCAATGCCTGCGCGTACACGGGCCATCAGTCCGGCGAAGTCGCGGGCCGCCTCGGCCTCCGAGATGTGGATCACTGGTGCCATGGCGCGATTATACCGTCATCCTTGCTCCTGGCTTTCATATTCGACCTAGGTTATAGATTGCTGCGTAAGTTAATGTCACATATCGGATGGACGATTCGTCTCTGGAATTGTCATTACGAGCGAAGCGAGGAATCTGCTGTTGTTGGCGCTGGAACGACCGCTGAAGAGACAGCAGATCCCTCACGGCCTGAAGGCCGTTCGTGATGACAACTCAAAATCACGAAGTCGGACATTACTTATACAGCACTCAATAGCCCAACAGACGGGCGAACCTGGGTCACCAGGCACCCCAGGTTTATTGGGAAGTGCTAGGATGGCGCACCTTGCCCCTGTCAACAAGGAGAACGTCCTTCCGTGACGGCCGTCACTGCCTCGGGCTGGCTACAAAACGTACACTTCAGTGACGCCATGCTATTCCGCATGTAAGACGCTGAGGAGATTGTGCTGTGAAATGCGCACTTAGCCTGGTTCTTCTAACCTTCATATTTGGCTCGTTCAGCTTCTCGCAAACAACGCCGCTCATTCTCATCTCAGGGAATGGCAACCTAGAGCAGTTTAAGAATTACTGTAGTCGAGCGAGCACGGGTAGAGCGGCGCTTCAGCGCCGCGTTCCCGCTGATCCTTCACCTCCGAGCCGGCTTCAGCCGGCGGCACCTAGACTACACAAATAACTAAACCGCTCTA
>DATCCF010000024.1:0-7302 GCA_036511435.1 Terriglobales bacterium
CCGCGAAAACCCGGGCGGTCGATCTGCTGGAGAAGGCCGTGGCGACAGCGATCGCCGCCGTTACGCCTCACAACGCCACCGCTTGGTTTCGCCACTGTGGATATTTATTATCGGATACAGCTACCCCGGAACCGCTCTAGACTGAGCCGGCGCCTACCTCCACCCCAGTTCGCCCGCCACGGCGGGGCGCGAATTGGGGACCCCGGCTACGGCGTTGGATTTTCGCCCCGTAAATTCCACTGGCAAATATCATGTTGGGTTCTCACACACGCCGTTCAGACCCGGGGTTTCTTGATCCCCGGCGCTAAAGCGCGTGATCTAGCGATATTTTCCCGGAGCGCTGAAGCGCTCCTACCCTCGCATGAATGCGAGGGCTCCCACCATGAAGTACCATGCACAGCATTTTTCAGCAGCCGGACTGAAAGAGACTGCGTCGCAACCTCTGCCGTCCCTACGGGACTCCGGTCTCCCTTTCCACTCTACCCAGCGCTTCCGCGCTGGGCTAAGCTCTTTCGCCCCTGCGGGGCTCGTTTTTTGCCCGCTTCATTCCACTGTGCCAACCGATGTGGGGTTGCGACACAGTCTCTGAAAGGCCTGCTCTACCCGTACAAGCCGGATACACCAACTCTGGAACCGCCCTAGCGCGACAAGCTCCAACCCGCTGGCATACAATCTCAGCACTGATGCGTTTCTTGACCGGGATGCTACTCGGGCTCGCGATGACGAGCACGCTGGCTGGGCAGCAGACCGCTGCGCCCACCACAGCCGCTGCTCCTCAGAATAGCGCAGCAACGGCACCCTCCACGGCGCAATCGGCTCAGCCGGGCAACTCTGCTGTGCCGAGCCAGCCATCTTCCGAGACCAATCCGCCCACTCCAGCGCCAGCCCCGCAGCCGGATGTGGCCAACCAAACGGCTCCCGCACAGCCTGGCACGCCGACCGCTCTGCCTGACGATCCCAAAGATGCCGCCAAAGCTAAGCGCCAGTTCAAAGCTGGTATGAAGTTGAAGTCGTCCGGCAATCTGGACGCAGCCTTCGAGAAATTTGAACTCGCCGCCGAGCTCGCGCCTCACGACGTGGAGTACCTCACGGCCCGCGAGTTCACGCGCCAGCAACTGGTGATGCAAGCCTTGCAGCAGGGCAACCAGGCGATGCTCGACCATAGTGAAATCGTCGCGATGGCCGATTTCCGGCGCGCTCTAGAGTTCGATCCCACCAACGAATACGCACTCCAACGGCTCGGCGACTCGATACCGCTCGACGAAGAACCGCTGAGCCAGAACATGCGCGTGGTGGAACAGTCCACTCCCATCGAAATGCAGCCCGCGGCAACGCATCGTGACTTCCATTACCGGGGCGATGCCAGGACCCTGCTGACCCAGGTGGCGCAGGCCTACGGGATAACCGCTCAGTTCGATGACTCGGTGCAGCAGCGCCGGGTCCGATTCGATATCGAAGATGTGAACTTCGCTACCGCGCTGGAAGTGGTGACACGCGTCACCAAAACGTTCTGGGTGCCCTTATCGGCCAAGCAGCTACTGTTCGCAGCCGATACTATCGAGAATCGCCGCACCTACCAACGCATGTCCTTGCGGACCTTCTACCTGCCCGACCTGACGACCGATCAGCAACTGACGGAGATGACCAACTCACTCCGCGTGCTTCTGAACCTGCGTTACATCGCGGCGGACAAGGCACAATCCACTATCTCGGTGCGGGCGGAGGAGCCGGTGGTGGAAGCAGCGGGACAGTTGCTGGAAAGCTTGGCCGGAGGTCGTCCTGAAGTTCTGCTGGACATGCGGGTTTACCAGATCAGCTCAAACTTCCTGAGGCAGCTCGGCACCACTCCGCCGGCGCAGTTCACTCTATTCAATATCAGCCCGGCGCTCATCGCGGGCCTGGGGCAAAACTCGCAGGACCTCATCAACCAGTTGATTGCTTCCGGCGGAATCAATCAGGCCAATTCGCAGGCCATCCAGGCGTTGCTGGCATCTCTCTCCAGTCAAGCCAGCTCGATTTTGTCGACTCCGTTCGCAACCTTCGGCGGCGGCCTTACCCTGTTCGGGCTTAGCGGAGGCACCGGCATCACCATAAACCTTAACCTTAACGAGTCGGACGTCCGGTCCCTGGAACATGTGACTCTGCGTGCCTCGCAGAACAACGCCGCCGTGTTCAAGGTGGGTGAACGCTATCCCATCGTAAATGCAACCTTCGCTCCCATTTTCAATAACCCGGCCATCTCGAAAGTGATCGGCAATCAAAGCTACATTGCGCCCTTCCCATCCTTTAATTTTGAAGACCTGGGGCTGAACCTGAAAGCTACTCCTATCATTCATGCTGACCGGGACGTCACGTTGAAACTGGAGTTGGCCATCCGCTCCCTGGGCGGGCAAACCGTCAACGGAATTCCCATCATCAACAACCGCGAATACAGCGGCAGCATTACGCTGAAAAATGGCGAGTCCAGCGTAATGGCTGGACTCATCTCCTCAGCCGACAGCCGCAGCATAGCCGGATTCCCGTTCTTGAGTCGCGTCCCAGGCCTGACCTACACGGCTTCGGAGCACAGCAAGAACGTCATGGAAGACGACCTCTTGGTGATCATCACGCCCCACATCCTCCGCCTGCCAGAAGCTAACTCGTTCGCGGTGCAGTTGCCCAGCGGACACTGACAGAACATCGCTCGCAGACGGTTTCGCGGCGTAGTAAGATACGAAGTTAGAGCTACTAAAATTTCAGAGTCGTTATGCCGTCTGGCGGACCCAACCCTCCCGCTGCACACAGTGGGTCATCGACATCGGCTTCGACTCGTTGGGATGGATGGGATGATTAACGTGCAACGGCTCACATGGATCGGCAAGATCGCAGCCGGACTCTTCGTTACTTTGATGGTTACCAGTTGTGGGCAGTTCTTCCCCTCCTCCAGCACCATCGTTTCGATCACCCTCTCTCCGGCGAGTGCCCAGATCCTGCCCACCGGGACGCAGCAGTACACGGCTACCGAGACATTTGGCGACAATTCGACTAGGGATGTGTCGTCGCAGGTGACGTGGGTATCGTCTGCCACCAATATCGCCACCATCAGCACCGCCGGCCTCGCCACCGCAGTGGCGCTGGGCACCACGAACATCACCGCGAAGTCAGGCAGCGTGATTTCGCCTGCATCTGTGCTGACCGTCAGCAACAAAACCGTAACCAGCATTTCAGTCAGCCCTCAGTCCCAGACGCTGACCGCTGTTGGTATGCAGCAACAGTACACGGCCACAGCGACGTACTCTGATAACTCGACTGGCGACGTCACCAACTCGGTGACCTGGAATTCCAGCAGTAACCTCGTAGCGACGATTACCAGTCCCGGTGGTCTCGCCACCGCGGTGGCAAACGGCACCACGACGATCACCGCCACCTTGGGCATCGTCAGCGGAAACGCAATTCTTACCGTGCAATTGCAATAAGGTGCGCGCCTGTGGCGCGGACCAATGCATGCGGAACCGTCAAGGACCTCCCAACTTTCCTGCCGCGGGCGCTCCCGTCCACCGATTTTCTTGCAGTGCAAATGGTCTTACTCCGAGACTGTCCGGGGAGCTGCCATGCCGAAGCTACTGCACGGGATCGAAGGAATGGTGGACAGCGACAGCACAATACTCTTTCCTGGATATTCCGCAATCCCTCGCAATCCAACCAGGATTTCGCTGCGTAACTTAACCGAGCGAATCGAAATCAAAATCAACACGCTCGAAGGATGAGGAGGAGATTATGAAGAAGAACTTACTGATTGCGCTATTCGCGATGACGGTTGCCATATCGGCGGTAGCGGGTTCGTCGGACAAGGACCCGATGGTCGGCGGCGCCGCGATGTATCCGCAGAAAAACATTGTAGAGAACGCGGTCAACTCCAAAGATCACACCACCCTGGTCGCGGCGGTCAAGGCTGCGGGTTTGGTCGACACACTCGAAAGCCCTGGGCCATTCACCGTGTTCGCGCCCACCAACGAGGCCTTCAACAAGTTGCCCGCGGGAACCGTCGACACCCTGCTGAAACCGGAGAACAAGGACCAGCTAACCAAGATCCTGACCTATCACGTGGTTCCGGGAAGGATTTCAGCCTCCGAGTTGATGAAGCAGATCAAGGAAGGTGGAGGCAAAGCCACCCTGAAGACAGTGAACGGCGAAATGCTGACCGCTTCGCTGTAAGGCAAGCACATTGTGCTCACGGACGAGAAGGGCGGCACCTCGATGGTGACCATTGCGAACGTGTTCCAGTCCAATGGCGTGATTCATGTTGTGGATACGGTTCTGTTGCCGAATTAACTTGGATCAAAACTCAAACGGAGCACCGTAAAGCCCCGCTCCGTTTTTTCCTTCACTTCAACTGAAGAAATTCTCCCACCGCCTGATTGAATTGAGTAGGTTGGTCGACAAATGTCATGTGCCGCTATCCGGCAGAATCACCAGCTTGGAGGCGGCAATTTCCTGATTCATCTGTTTTGAGAGCGAAGGATCGCATTCATCATGGTCCCCGGCAATGATCAGGGTTGGAACTTTGATGGTGGGCAGCACGTCCACGTACTCGACTGACTTCAGGTTTCCATCGATGACGAACTCGCCGTCCGATCCCCACATCTCGCGGTAAAGGTCCCACGCGGTTACTCCCTGCGCCACCGGATCGTAATTGGGATCGGGATGCCGGCCATAAAGATAGGGAAAGTAACCGTCGCCCCAGGCGGCATTCATGTAGTCCACCGTGTAACGGCTGCGTTCCCACGTCTTACCGTGTCCGAAGAGACCTTGGGACTCAAGCTTGTCAATGCGGTCACGGACTTCGGCAGGCATGTTCCGCTTCATCTCGACGAACACTTCGTTCATCTCTTTGGTGCTTGGGAAAGTGCTGGCCAGCACCAGGTGGGTCAGGTTTTGTTGGTACTTGAGCGCGTACGCCTCAGCGAGGACTCCACCATAGGAGTGCCCAGGAGGCTGATCTTTCCCAAGCCAAGTTCACGGCGAACATCTTCCACATCCTCCACCATGTTCCCAACGGTGTAGCCACTAGGCTCGTTAAGCTTTTGCGAACGCCCGGAACCGCGCTCGTCGATAAATACCAGCTTGTTCTGGCGCGCGAGCGGCAGCAGGTAAGGCAGGAAGTAATCGTGCGAAGCTCCCGGCCCCCCGTGAACGATCATCAGAGGCGGCCCGTGGCCGATGATCTCGTAGTAGATCATTTCGCCATGAGCGTCCACGTAGCCATGTTCGATGGGATAAACGTTGGACGCTCTGTTCGAGGGTCGAGCGCCAGCGCTCCCCGGCGACAGGTGAGATTTCGGATCGGCAGCAGCCTGCGCCGCCGACAAGGTTGATTGAGACAAAACCGATGTCCCCAACAGCAGAGGAACTGCAAGCAGCCAAAGCAGCGTTGATTTCATGCTGCACATGGTAGCGGACGCGTACTGCGGCCACCAAATCGAAAGGTCATCCAGGGTCAGAGGGGCGAAATTCTGGCCGGCCATTCGTTCGACTGGATCTGAGACCCTATCACCAACGTTGGTTTCGACCTAGGGGACTTTATCCAAGTTTTCTGGTTACGTTTCTAACCTCCATCCGTCTGATTTGAAGGGAGATAGCCTAAGGCGACCGATGGCAATCTCACCTCCCCGACAGGCTGAAAGGGATTGAATTTGCTTGATCTAAATAGGAAAACCGCGATATATTGTTCTGTTTTTGGGCTTCTCGGAACCCTTCCGTCGTGTTTCGGCCCCTGGGACATGCACCCAAGTACACGCCTTGAATCGTTGTAGAAGCATTGCGAATCCAAGTAGATAGGCCAGGCAGCGAGACATCACTGGGGAGCCCAACGTCATCCAGATATTACATCCCCGAAGTCAGGAAAGAAGACAATATGGCAAAACGACGCGGCAATCCTAACTGGGGCAAGCCGGAACCGATTGGACCGGTTGTGCCCACGATCACTGAATTCGAGCAGGTGGTGAAGGAATTCAAGCTCCAACCTGACCAGTACATTCGTTCCACCCGTCTGCGTGAATGGGCACGGAAGAATAAAAACTCGAAATACATCCCAGAGCCTCTTCTCGAGGCCTGGGGATTCGAAATCGAATCCACTCTGTAAACCACCCGATTTCCGTAAGGGGCCGCGGTTTTGTCGCGGCCTTTTTCCTATTGCGCGTCACTTCGCTCATAGTTCCTGAAGCCGTTCATTGCAGCGACATCAAAGAATTGCTGTGACCTTCAATACCGATCAGAGCGTGGCTATGTTGACCGGAACCTCCATTCTCCTGCATATCACATCGAGATGTGACCCCAAGGCACGCTCCCGGTTTGACCGTGGTTCCGGTGACATGCGATAGTTACCTGTTTCACCGGATATTAATATTCTCGCAATCCTACTTTCACAGGTCGTGAATCCCCCAGCGACCACTGCCGCAGGAGCCCACCATCGTGCGCTTCATTCCACGTGAGACCAAGTTCTTCGACATGTTCGCGGAGATCGCGAACAACGTAGTCGAGGGTGCCAAGATCTTGTCCGATCTATTGCACAACTACGATTACCAGCAGATGCCCGCCGCCGTGCAGAAGATCAAGGAGATCGAGCACCGTGGCGACGACATGACGCACAAGATTCTGATCAAGCTCAACCAAACGTTCATCACACCTTTCGACCGGGAAGACATCCACCTGCTGGCCTCATCCCTCGATGACGTCCTCGATTTCGTTTACAGTGCCAGTGACCGTTTGCTCACCTATAAAATCACCCAGCCCTCTCCGTCGGCCAAGATCTTGGCCAGCATCATTCTGAGACAGGCCGAGGAACTGGTAAAAGCGGTTTCTCTTCTCAACAAGAACAGCCACCTCCTGGAGCACTGCGTGGAAGTGAACCGCTTGGAGAACGAAGCCGACCAGGTGAGTCGCGACGCCATCGGCCGACTCTTTGATGGTGATTACGATCCAATCACGCTGATCAAACTGAAGGAACTCCTGGAAATCTTGGAAGAAGCCAGCGACAAAGCCGAAGATGTCGCCAATGTACTGGAAACAGTCGTTCTAAAGAGCGCTTGAGACACTCAGCCGTGCATTCGAACCAAAATCCGGCCAAGGACGTGCGCTCGTGAGCACAGGCTTGGTCCTGCTGATCATTACTGTCGTCACCGCGCTCATTTTTGACTTTCTGAACGGTTTTCACGATGCGGCCAACAGCATCGCGACGGTTGTCTCTACTCGCGTACTTTCTCCTAGACTGGCTGTAGTCTGGGCGGCTGCGTTCAACTTCCTGGCTGCGTTCCTGCTGGGAAC
>DATCCF010000025.1:0-12547 GCA_036511435.1 Terriglobales bacterium
ATGTAAACCATCTCCCCATTGATGTAGCCCGCTTGATCGCTGATCAGGAACGCTCCCAGGTTGGCAATCTCCTCGAGCGTTCCGAAGCGGTGCAGGGGATTGTGTTCCAGAAGCTTCTTTTCCATTTCAGCCATGGGCAGCAAGCGTGAGAAGGCACCTTCCGTGCGAATCGCCCCCGGCGCGATGGCCACGAAGCGAATTCCACGGCCGCCCCATTCCACCGCCAGGCTGCGCATGAGCGCGACGACGCCAGCTTTGGCGACTGCGCTCGGCACCACGTAGGCCGAGCCGGTGTCCGCATACGTGGTTGCGATGTCCAGCACCACGCCTTTGTGCTTCGCCGCCAGCCAGCGACGGCCACAAGCCAGCGTCATATTGATGGTGCCCTTGAGCACAATGCTAATGACGGCTTCGAATGCGTGCGTGGACAGCTCTTCGGTGCGCGCCAGGAAATTGCCGGCAGCATTGTTCACCAGCACATCAAGAGGGCCCTTCGCCCATAGTTGTTCGATGAGCGGTTCGACATCTTCGGGATAGCGCACGTCACAGGGGAAACCCTCAATGGCTCCGCCGGTCGAGGCTGACAGCTCCGCCGCCGTCTTCTCCAAAACCTCCCGGCGCCGTCCGCAGATGAAAACCTGCGCACCCAATTGCAGAAATCGTTCAGCCATGGCGCGGCCTATTCCCGTGCCGCCGCCAGTGATGAGAATGCGTTTGCCCTTCAGAAGATCGTTAGTGAACATAGCGCTCCCTCGGAAAGGTACAAACCTAACACTGGAAGCAGGTCCTTGTCTGTGTCGTAGCCGGGTCGCGGGTGACGCCGCGCTTTAGGTTGTTGTGCTGGTTGTCTGCACCAGACGGTTCACTCCGGAACCGCGGGTTTGTTGTGACGCCGGCGGGATCGGCAGGCGCAATTCCACCTCAAGACCGTGAGGTGCCACGTTTTTCGCCGAGACACTTCCACTATGCGCGAGCACGGCATTGCGCACAATCGCAAGCCCCAGTCCCATGCCGCCCGTAGTTGTTCCACGCGAATCGTCCACCCGGTAAAATGGCTTGAATAACAGTGGCAACGTGTCTTCGGGAACTCCCGGACCATTATCACGGACGGAAATCAGCGCCATATCGTTCTCTTTACTCAGTCGAACCTCGATCTTGCCGCTCCGGCCGGAGTAAAAAATCGCATTGCGCACGATATTCTCGATGGCGCTGCGCAACAGCCCGGCATCGCCATTTACCTGGATGTCTCCATCGCCCTGGAAGGCTATGGTCGCATCGGTTGCGGCAGCTTCGAAGTTGGCATCGTGAAGCACGTCGTCAACGATGTCGTTCAGCGACACGGGTTCGAATCGAGGCTTGTGCTGCCCACTTTCCAGCCGTGCCACAGTCAGAATTTGTTCCAGCATGGAATCCAATTGGATGGTGTCCTGCTCGATGCGATCGAGCATCTCCGAGCGTTCGGCGTCATCGGCATTGCGCGCCAGCGTCAAAGCCAGCCGGATACGTGCAATGGGTGACCGCAGTTCGTGCGACACCCCGCTCAGCAGGTTCCGTTCACTTTGGATCAGGGTCCGCAACTCGCCCGCCATCGAGTCGAAATCGCGCACCAGATCAGCAATTTCGTCGCGGCGGTTGCCCAGGTTCTCTCCCGCCCGGATGTCGAGGTTCCCACGTGCGAGTTCATGGGTCGCGTCGCGCAAGCGTTCGATGGGCTTGCTCAAATAATGCGCGATCAGGAAACAAATGATGGCCGACAAGACGGTGCCGAGCTTCAAGGTCCACAGTATGTCTCCGGGAACGCGCTCCGACAGCTTGGGCGGCACAAGCTCGGCGATCAGGACGTAGTGTCCCTTGGGCGTGGTCGTCGAAGCCGCCAGGACGTT
Organism: Terriglobales bacterium; assembly: GCA_036511435.1. GTDB lineage: Bacteria > Acidobacteriota > Terriglobia > Terriglobales > Acidobacteriaceae > Bog-257. The sequence continues at coordinate 1,884 of DATCCF010000025.1, forward strand.
GGCTTCAAAGGAATGGTGCAGGCCTTCCGACTTCTCGGCTGCGGAGGCATCGCGAAGAATGCGCTCCGGAATCGGCCGCCCCAAAAGCTCATGCCCGCTAGCGTCGACCAACCAGAACTTCGAGCGGTTCTGCAACGACAGATTGTCGAGTAATTGCGATAGTCCCGCCTGCCCCTGCTTTTCGTACACATTTGCTGCGTAATCGGCTAGCACCGGCATTTCGCGGCGTTCGGGCTGGATCCACCACGGATGCTCGGAAGATATGCGGTGTTGAATGCGGAGATACAGCGCTCCCAGGAGCATCGCCTGCGCAAGCCAGAAAGGAAGGAAGATTTTCCAGAACAGGCGCCGGTTCATGTCCTGCTCTTCTCCGGCGTTCTAGCCGCCAGAAAATAGCCGGTCCCGCGAATCGGGCGGATCAACTCATCGGTTCCGTGACAAGTACCCAGTTTCTTGCGCAGCCGGCTGACGTGAACATCCACGCTGCGGTCGAATATGTTCAAAGGCCGCCCCAGTGCCACTTCGGCGATTTGCTCTCGGGTGACGACGCTGCCGGCATTGCGCAGCAGCAATTCGAGAACATTGAACTCCACCGAGGTGAGATCGACTGGCGTACCCGAACAGGTCACCGTGCGAGTGCCGAGCGACATGCTGATGTCGCCCACGCTGAGGACTTCGTCGTGATCGGGACGAGCGGTGGCCGCCGCTGGCGTTTCGCGCGTCCTGCGAAATATGGCGCGTATCCTGGCCACCAGTTCACGAGGATCGAAAGGTTTCGCCAGGTAGTCATCGGCGCCGATTTCAAGGCCGAGGATTCGGTCGACCGCTTCTCCTCTGGCCGTCAACAGCAGCACGGGGACCGAGGATTGGAGGCGCAGTGCCTTGAGCAATTCAAATCCCGTCCCTCCCGGCAGCATCACATCGAGGATGATCAACTCATGATCGTTGGATAAGGCGGCGCTCAGTCCTGACGCTTGATCGTAGGCTGCATCCACGTGAAAGCCTTCGCCTTCAAGAAAGCGCTTCAGCAGATTTACCAACCCGTGGTCGTCATCGATGATGAGCAGACGATTCACAGGATTCATTCTGCCTTTTCCCGCGCGTGCGTGCGGTGAAGAATTGTTTCGGGATGTATTGGTATCCTTCACAAATCTTAACTTTCCTTCACTCTCTCTTAACGGCTGTCACTACCCCCATCCGGTCTAATAGTATGGACTTAATAGTACTGCAACTTATGCGCCGAGTTGCGTTTGTGCGGCAAGGGCGAGCGCGGTGGCGTCTCTGTAGAGATGGCATAGCGCTATTTAGGAGGAGTTTGTGAAGACACGGGCATTCTGGGGACTGGGACTGACGCTGGCGATTTGCGCTGCGCTTGCCGGTTGCAGTTCACAGCAGGCGAAGAGCGCGAAGGCCAGCGGCCCGCCGCCGGCAGTTCCGGTTGGAGTCGCCACGGTGCAGCAAAGCAATTTTAATGTTTATCTCACCGGACTAGGTTCGGTCCAGGCATTCAACACTGTTTCTCTGAAGACCCGAATCGATGGGCAGATCATGCAGGTGAATTTCCGGGAAGGCCAGGATGTGAAGGTAGGAGAGCTGCTGATCGTGATCGACCCGCGTCCTTACCAGGTGGCGCTGCAGCAGGCCGAAGCCAACTTGCAGAAGGACGAAGCCCAGTTGACGAATGCCAAAGCGCAATACGCCCGCAACAAAGTCCTTTACGAACAGGGCGTTATCGCAAAGCAGGACCTGGACACGCTGGAGGCATCCTTAGGAACGTACGAAGGAACCATCGCCAGCGACCAGGCGGCGATCGCAAACGCCAAGCTGAACTTGACCTACTGCTACATCAAGTCCCCCATTAACGGACGGATTGGCCTGCGCCAGGTCGATTCCGGCAACTACGTTACCGCGGCCGGCAACACTCCCATGCTGGTTATCACCCAACTGCATCCCATAGCGGTGGTGTTCACCCTGCCCGAAGACCAGCTACAAGCCGTCGCTCAGCAGATGAAGCAGGGCGCGCTGACAGTTGACGCTTACAGCCGTGACGATCGGACCAAGCTGGGGACCGGGAAATTGCTCACCATCGATAACCAGATTGACCAGACGACGGGCACTGCCAAGTTGAAGGGGGTCTTCGACAACCCCGAAAGCACTCTGTGGCCCAACCAATTCGTCAACGTTCATCTGCTTCTGGAAACCCGTAAGGACGCCATCACGGCGCCGGCCAGCGCCATGCAACGCGGTCCCGACGGCACTTTCGCCTATGTGGTGGACGCCAACAATACCGTACAAATGCGGCCGGTGAAGGTCGATCTCACCCAGGGCAGCACGGTGGTGGCCGCGTCGGGCCTGCAGGCAGGCGAGAAAGTTGTGACGGACGGCCAGGAGAAACTGCAGCCGGGAAGCCACGTGGCTCCGCAAGCACCCGCCCACCAAAATCAGGGCACCGGCAACATCGGATCGCAGACATGAGTATTTCGCGGCCATTCATTCTTCGGCCCATCGCCACGTCGCTGCTGATGACGGGGCTGTTGCTGGTGGGTATCGTTGCCTACCGGCAACTGCCAATCTCCGCCCTGCCGCAGGTGGACTACCCGACCATCCAGGTGGTGACGTTTTACCCCGGCGCCAGCCCCGATGTGACCGCGTCTTCGATCACGGCGCCGCTGGAGCGCCAGTTCGGCGAACTTCCCGGCCTCAGCCAGATGACCTCCAGCAGCTCCTTCGGAGCGTCGGTCGTTACGTTGCAATTCACCCTCGAAGAGAACATTGATGTTGCCGAGCAGGAGGTGCAGGCGGCCATCAATTCCGCGCAAACGTACCTGCCTGCCGACCTGCCGACCCCGCCGATTTACAGCAAAGTGAATCCGGCCGACGCGCCTATCCTGACGCTGGCGATGACGTCAGACACCATGCCGCTTCCGCAGGTGGAAGATCTGGCCGACACGACCTTCGCGCAAAAGATTTCGCAGTTGCCTGGTGTGGGGCTGGTGAGTATCAGCGGCGGGCAAAAGCCTGCGGTTCGCATCATGGCAAACCCCACGGCCCTGGCCTCGTACGACATGAGCCTGGAGCAACTGCGCAGCGTGATCGCCCTGGTGAACGTCGATCAGGCCAAGGGACAACTTCAGGACAATCGGCAGGCCTTCACCATCGGCGCGAACGACCAGTTGCTGAGTCCGCAGGGTTATGCCGACACCATCGTCGCTTACAAGAATGGCAATCCGGTGCGTTTGTCCGACGTGGCCACGGTCGTCATGGGGGCCGAGAATGTAAACCAGGCGGCGTGGATGAACACCACGCCGGCCGTGATCCTGAACATTCAGCGGCAGCCGGGCGCGAACATCATCAAGGTGGTGGACAGCATCAAGTTGCGGCTGAAACAGTTGCAATCGAACCTGCCAGCCTCGGTGAAGGTCACCGTACTGACCGATCGAACCAACACCATCCGCGCCAGCGTCAAAGATGTTCAGTACGAAATGATGCTCACCATCGTACTGGTGGTGTTGGTCATCTTCGTTTTCCTGCGCACCCTGTCGGCGACGGTCATCCCTAGTATCGCCTTGCCGCTTTCGCTAGTGGGCACGTTCGGCGTGATGTACCTGCTGGGCTATTCCCTCGACAACCTTTCGTTGATGGCCTTGACCATTTCCACCGGCTTCGTGGTTGACGACGCCATTGTCATGATCGAGAACATCGAGCGCTACATCGAGGAGGGCCACACTCCGCTGGAAGCGGCACTGCAAGGTTCCGCCCAGATTGGGTTCACCATTGTGTCGTTGACCGTCTCGCTGATCGCCGTGCTCATTCCGCTGCTCTTCATGGGCGACATCGTGGGCCGGCTCTTCCGCGAGTTTGCCGTGACCCTGAGCGTCACCATTCTCTTCTCGGCCATCATCTCGCTGACGCTGACTCCAATGATGTGCTCCCTGCTGCTGCGCCAGAAGGACCAGGCGAGGCACGGACGCTTGTATGAATGGTCGGAGCGTGCCTTCAATAACACCATCGCGCTCTATGGCCGCACGGTGAAGTTTGTCCTGAAGCACCAAACCGTTACTCTGCTGGTCACCATTGGCACGCTGGTCGCGACCATCTGGATGTACATCGTCGTGCCCAAGGGCTTCTTTCCGGTGCAGGACACCGGCGTGATCATGGGCATTACGGACGCGCCGGAGAGTATTTCCTTTACCGCCATGTCGGGACGGCAACGTGAATTGGCGGCGGCGATCCTGAAGGACAAGGACGTCGACAGCCTTTCGTCTTTCATCGGAGTCGATGGCACGAACACTACGCCGAACAGCGGACGCCTCCAGATCAATCTCAAGTCGCGCGATGAACGCAACGATGACATTACCGCCATCATGAAGCGGTTGCAGCAAGAGGTCGCGGGAGTTGAGGGCATCACGCTCTACATGCAACCGGTGCAGGACCTGACGGTGGAAGACCGCGTCAGCCGCACGCAATACCAGTTCAGTTTGGAAGATGCCGATCCCGTTGAGTTGGCATCGTGGACGACGAAGATGGTCGCCAAGCTGAAGACGCTGCCGCAGTTGCGCGACATCGCTACCGACCAGCAGAACCTTGCCGCGCAAGCCAATCTGGTGATCGATCGCGACACGGCATCGCGATTGGGCGTAACCGCCAGCGCGATCGACAACACCTTGTATGACGCCTTCGGCCAGCGGCTGGTGTCGATCATGTTCACGCAGTTGAATCAGTACCACGTCGTGCTCGAAGTCGATCCCAGCTTCCGTGCCGATCCCGATTCGCTGAAGAGCATCTATGTGCCCGCCGGGGGCGGACAAAGCCCCGCAGCTCAAGGCGGAAACGCCCCCAGCGCCAACAGCCCAAGCGTAGGCGTTCTGGGCGCCAGCGCGCAGCAGGTCCCGCTCAGCGCGATCGCGCACTTCGAAACCACCACCGGACCTCTGACCATCAATCACCAGGGACAGTTCCCGGCGGTCACGATCTCGTTCAACCTCGGCAATGGCGCCTCGCTGGGCGAAGCGGTGAAGGCGATTGAGCAGGCTGCGGCTGAGATAGGATTGCCGCCGAGTATCCAGGTGGCGTTCCAGGGCACGGCGCGAGCGTTTCAGGCTTCCCTGGCCAATGAAGGCTGGCTGATTCTGGCGGCCATCGTCACCGTGTACATCGTGCTGGGAGTGCTGTACGAAAGCTACATCCATCCCATCACGATTCTGTCCACGCTGCCCTCGGCCGGGGTCGGCGCCATTCTTGCGCTGTTTCTCTTCCACATGGACCTGGGCGTGATGGCTTTGATCGGCATTATCCTGCTGATCGGCATCGTGAAGAAGAACGCCATCATGATGATCGACTTCGCTCTTGAAGCGGAGCGCAAAGAAGGCAAGAAGCCGGTGGACGCCATTTACGAAGCGTGTCTGTTGCGCTTCCGTCCCATCATGATGACGACCTTCGCCGCGTTGTTCGGCGCGGTGCCGCTGGCGCTGGGCTCCGGCACCGGCTCCGAGCTGCGCCGGCCTTTGGGCATAACCATTATCGGCGGCCTCTTGGTCAGCCAGTTGCTAACTCTGTACACCACTCCCGTTGTGTATCTGTGGTTTGATCGGCTCGGACAGGCGCTGCGCCACCAGCGCGCGCCTGAGCCGGCGGAGGCACTCGGGGATTAAGCAATGAACATCTCCGCACCAGCCATCGAACGGCCCGTCGCCACGACGCTGCTGACCCTCGCCCTGCTTCTGGCCGGTGGCCTGGCTTACACGCAGCTTCCAGTAGCGCCGCTGCCGCAGATCGACTTCCCGGTTATTTCCGTCGGAACTGGACTGCCGGGCGCCAGTCCCGAGACGATGGCTTCCTCCGTTGCGACTCCGCTGGAGCGGCAGTTCGGGCGCATCGCCGGCATCAATCAGATGACCTCGTCGAGCCAGCTTGGCTCCACCGGCGTCACCATGCAGTTCGATCTGGACCGCAACATTGATGCGGCGGCGCGTGATGTGCAGGCCGCCATCAACGCCGCCCGCGGATACCTGCCCGCCGATCTGCCCGGCAACCCGACCTACCGGAAGATCAATCCGGCAGACGCGCCAATCATGATTCTGGCCATGACCTCCGAAGCGATGACCCAGGACCAGATGTACGACGTGGCCGATTCCATCATGGGCCAGAAATTGGCGCAGGTAGAAGGCGTTGGCCAGGTATTCGTATGGGGCTCGTCGCAGCCCGCAGTCCGCATCGAGGCGAATCCCAACCTCCTGAACAAGCTCAACATCGGCCTGGAAGCGGTACGGTCTGCGGTGGCAGCGCAGAACGTCAATATCGCCAAAGGTTCTCTTGACGACGGCAACAAGACCTGGATGGTCAGGGCCAACGATCAACTCCAGAAGGCGGCGGACTACAAGCCCATCATTGTCGCTTACAGAAACGGCGCCGCGGTCAGGTTGAGTGACGTCGCCGATGTTCAGGATTCCTACTCCAACATCAACAATGCAGGCAGCTTCAACGGCAAGCCCAGCGTGCTGGTCGTCATCTTCCGCCAGCCAGGCGCGAACATGATCGCCACCGTCGATCGCGTCGTCGACGCACTGCCATTCCTTAGGGCGTCGCTGCCGAAGAGCATCAAGCTGGAAGTCGGCCTCGACCGTACGACCACCGTTCGCGCCTCGGTGGCGGATGTCCAGCGGACGCTGATCATCTCGGTCATCCTGGTCACGCTGGTGGTGTTTATTTTTCTGCGCGAAGTGCGCGCCACCATGATTCCCAGCGTGGCCGTGCCGCTGGCCATTGTGGGCACGTTCGCGATCATGTACCTGTGCGGCTTTTCCCTGAACAATCTCTCCCTCATGGCGCTCACCATCTCCACCGGCTTCGTGGTGGACGACGCCATCGTGGTGCTGGAAAACGTGATGCGCCACGTCGAGGGCGGGATGAAGCCCTACCCGGCTGCGCTGCTGGGCGCGCGCGAGATCGGCTTCACCGTGGTCTCCATGAGCACGTCGCTGATCGCCGTGTTCATTCCCATTCTCCTGATGGGCGGTATCGTGGGCCGGTTGTTCCGCGAATTCGCCGTGACCCTGAGCGCCGCCATCGCGGTCTCGCTGGTCGTCTCTCTTACCACCACGCCGATGCTGTGCGCCCGCTTCCTCAAGGCCCATGATCCCGGCAGTCACGGCGCACTGTATCGCATGAGCGAGCGCGGATGGCTGTGGATGAATCGCACGTATAAGACGACCGTGGGCTGGGTCCTGCGCCACAAGCGATTCACCCTGGCCGTTGCCATCCTCATGTTCGTAGTAAATGTGTGGCTTTATATCATCATTCCTAAGGGCTTTTTCCCCCAGCAGGACACGGGGCGCATGACAGGCACCATCATGGGCGACCAGGATGTCTCATTCCTGAACATGCGGGACAAAACCAATCAGTTCATTCGCATCGTGAAGCAGGATCCCGCAGTGCAGAATGTTCTGGCGTCCGTGGGTGGCAACGCCGCCCAGAACCAGGGACGTATGTTCGTCGTGCTCAAGCCGCTGGCCGAACGCAAGATCAGCGTGGACGAGGTGATCGCGCGCCTCCGCCCCAAGCTGTCGCATATTCCCGGCGCGACGCTGTACTTCCAGGGAGTGCAGGATTTGCAGATCGGCGGACGGCAGTCCAACGCTCAGTTCCAGTACACCCTATCTGGCGAAAACCTGAAGGAGCTGTATGAATGGGCGCCCAAGCTTTTGCAGAAGCTGCGCCAAATTCCTCAGCTCAAGGACGTGAACAGCAATCAGCAGATCAGCGGACTGGAGGAAAACGTCATCATCGATCGCGACACGGCCTCGCGTTTGGGGATCACACCATCGCAGATTGACAACATTCTCTATGACGCGTTCGGACAGCGGCAAATCTCGACCATCTACCGGACCTTGAACCAGTATCACGTGGTGCTGGAGGTCGATCCTCGCTACCAGATGACTCCGGATGCATTGCAGAGCGTGTACGTCATCACCAGTCAGGGCAAACAAGTACCGCTGTCGGCCTTTGCTCACTTTGGACAAGCGGCCACTTCGCTCACGGTCAATCACCAGGGACAATTTCCTGCGGTGACCCTCTCCTTCAACCTGGCGCCGGGCGGAGATTTGGGCACCGCTACGCGGGCGATTTCCGATGCACAACTGCAGATGCGCATACCGGCGACGATTCATGGCAGCTTCCAGGGCACGGCCGCCGCTTTTCAGGATTCTCTGTCCTCGGAACCCATCTTGATTCTCGCGGCCTTAGGTGCCGTTTACATCGTGCTGGGAATGCTTTACGAGAGTTACATCCATCCCATTACGATTCTTTCCACCCTGCCTTCGGCGGGCACGGGCGCGCTGCTGGCGTTGTTGCTCTTCCACAAGCAGCTCGACGTGATCGCGTTGATCGGCATCATTCTGCTGATTGGCATCGTGAAGAAGAACGCCATCATGATGATTGATTTCGCGCTGGAGGTGGAGCGCACCGGCAAGACCGCGGAGGAAGCGATTCACGAAGCGGCATTGATCCGCTTCCGCCCTATCATGATGACCACAGCGGCCGCCATGCTGGGCGCGGTCCCGCTGGCGTTTGGCCGAGGAGTTGGTTCCGAGATTCGCCAACCGCTCGGCATCGCCATCGTCGGCGGACTCATCGTGAGCCAGGCGCTGACCCTGTACACGACCCCCGTGATCTATCTCTATATGGACCACTTCAAGGATTGGGTGGTACGGCATCTCCCCGGAAGCCGCGGAAGGGCCGTGAAGAAGGAAGAAGTCCCGGTTTTCGCCGATTAGGCCACTGCGAACCGTTTAAGGCCCGCAGCGCATCCCGACGCATTCCGGCAAGAGCACCTTTATTTCCTCTGGAAGGTGGCCCAATTGCCAACCTTGGCCAGATCGAGACGAAGGCTGCACTGGTCGGGAGCGACATGGGCAAACGATGCCTTGAACTCAAGTTCAGGCGTCGAGAGCTCTCCCGATTCCATCGCTACCCGCACCAGGTCCTGCTGTTCGTCATACCTGCCGGTGAGGTCTGTGCTCTTGGAGATAATCAGGGTCCATTGCTTTGGCGTGGGCAACACGAACATAGTGTAAGCACCCACCGGAAGGACCTTCCCGCCGATTTCCACAGGCGAATTGGTGAATAGAGTCAGCGGTTTTCCACCTGGAGCCCAAGCTTTGCCGTAGGGGATTTCGCGTCCGAACACCGGCTTTTTCAAGTTGAACGAAATCCTTTGATAGTTAGCGGTCAGTTCCTTATCGGCGTCGAAGCTGCAAGTGGCGGTTGCGGTTGAAGGTGTGCCCTGTGCCAAGGCGGCGCAGGTTAGAAACACAGGAACAAGAAATTTGATGAATGAGGTCAGGCGACGCATTCATACCTCCGGGTCAAGACGTGAGGCCCTGGTATCGCTCCAGCTTTTTCCATTGAACGCCCCCCGGCGCCATCGCACAGATTAGTTCGCAATGAAAAAGAAAGCCGGAGCACTGGGCTCCGGCTGATAAAGATTCAGGCAAGGGTCGGAATTAATTAGCGAGTCAGTTTGCGGCGCAGTACGCCAGCCAGGCCGAGGATGCCAGAACCGAACAGCATGATGCTGCTGGGCTCAGGAGTCGTTCCGGGGCTGCTGCCGTCGATCGTGAAGGATTCTCCGCCGGATCCACACCCGCCTTGCTCGACACCACCTACCGCGAAGAAGCACGTCGCGGGACCGTTGTTTAGGTCCCAAGCGTCAAACTGGCTGCCTTGGCTGTCATTGGCACCACCCAGGGTGAGATAGTACTGGTTTCCAGCGGTCATGCTGCCAGCGCCGGGGAGGCTCACTATGTGGGTGTTGTAAATGGAGTAACCGAAGCCGTTGGCAAACAAGAAAGTGGAGCTCAAGCCGGCACCACTTGCGGTGCCTGAACCTAAGTCGCTGCCGAACTCGTGGATGCCGCTGAGCGCCCACGTAACAGTCGTCGGGGCACCGCCGAGTGTCCACTCGGTGAAGTCGATGCTGGCGGGAGTGCCGCTGCCGGTGGCAAAAAACCCGTCGGAAATGGTTTGGCCAAATGGACCGCCTGGGCCGTCGATAAAGAACCCATTGGTGTTGCCATCTGACGGACCGTCGTTATAGATTTGCCCAGCGAAGGCGGGAGCGCTCAACGCGAGACACAGAATTGTGAGTGACAGAACAGCGATACGCATTTTCAAAGAGCGAACCCTCCTTGGGTTCAAATCAGAAATATCTCTACGGAATAGCCTCATAGGAAGAGGAGCCACCGAAAATATTGCAATTCACGTGCCATCGTAAAGCCTGTAGATCCGTAACTTTGGAACCTTAGGTGTGCAGGTCTTTGCGACATCGTTCTAGGGAATTTCCCTCCGAAGTGCTCTAACCTGTTTCCTCGTAGCCCGCGTTCTTTCAACTGACCATTCAGCGGTTGTACACCGGCAGCGGGCCCCGCAGTTCCTGCCAGACCTGTTCCAAAGCTCTCACGACGTCCTCGGGAAGCGGGCCATCTTCCCCAGCGGCTAGGTTCTGGTTGAGTTGTTCCATGCTGGAGGCAGGGCAGACGCATCTTAAATTTTCGCGGGAAACTGATTACCACTTCGATTCCTATCGGGCAGTTTGGCAGGAAATTTCCGACTGTTTCATTGCCGTCTGGACCAAACTCCACCTCTTCAGTGTCAAATTGAGCATCACG
>DATCCF010000026.1:0-15838 GCA_036511435.1 Terriglobales bacterium
GTCTAGGTGCCGCCGGCTGAAGCCGGCTCGGAGGTGAAGGATCAGCGGGAACGCGGCGCTGAAGCGCCGCTCTACCCGTGCTCGCTCGACTACAGTAATTCTTAAACTGCTCTAGACTGAGCCGCGCCTACCTCCACCCCACTTCGCCCGCCACGGCGGGGCGCGAAGCGGGGACTCAGGCTACGGCGCTGGATTTTTGCCCATCCAGTCCACCGGCAAATACCAAGTTTAGTTCGACGTGCCAGGTCTAAACCCACCGCCTTTTAGGCGGTCAGCTTCTAGCGTTCTTCTTAGACAGCGCTTGTATGCTGCAAGGAGCAGGATATTGGAATGTGTGGTCGTCGACGAGGTCGTTGGGGCAGGGAAGCCAAGCGCGAAGCGCTTCAGGCGACCTGAGTCGCCTGCCCGCGACTTTCAGTCGCCCAATAACCCACCGCCTTTCAGGCGGTGGTACTTAAGTTTTCACACACGCTCTTCAGGTTGGCGTCGAGGACGTTACACCGTAGGCTTGTGCCTGGCTACTCTCGATCGGTCAAGTAGGTTCGGCTGATGCGATCGTGCCAGCAGAGGGTATCCACATCCACGAACGCCCAGAGCAAGCCCATGACGAAGGAAGCCGTGGAGAAATAGAGAGCCATAACGCGATGGCGACGCTCCCGCCGGCACGGCGATTTTCCCTTAAAGGTGCTGAGGCGAATTTTGGCGACACGCATACCTGCAGTGGCTCCGCCGTAAACCAGCAGCAGGTACTGATAGATGGCCCATAGCAGTAGCGGCAGCGTGGCCGCCGTCAACAGCACTGGCTTGGTGAAGGTCACCTTGGGCAGCATCTTGTAGCCCACACCTGCGAAGACAGCGGTGCCCGCAGCCACGAGGACACAATCCAGCAAGGCCGCGTACAGGCGGTGCGTCCTGGCGGCAGCCCGAAAAGGAAGCTCGACGTTGTCCGCATGAGTAGCGATGACTGGTTGCGTATTGGGTCCAAATTGCAATCCGTCGAGAAAGGGCGTGGTGGGCAACGCTTCCAGTTCCTCAGGCACATCCAGGATGCGCGGCTGTTTCGGCAGAACCGGATCGGCCAGGCGATATATTTCTTGGGCTCCCGGCGCCTGGCGTGGAAAGGCGATGACTTTGGGTTGGGGCCTGGGGCGCGGCAGACGAGCCGGTGGCGATTCAGGTTCAACCAGCGACTCCGGCAGCGCTGGCGCTCCAGAATCAACCAGCAACTCCGGAAGCGCCGAGGATTCCGTGGACGACACTTCTGGCTCCCTGACGGCGAGTTGCGGCGCAAGATCGCAGGCCTCGGATCTGGCAATCTCGGTGGCGGTGGTTGGCACAGCGCTTGCAGTACTGGCTGCAACGAACTGTTCCTGGTTCGGCGAGTCCGCTGGTCCGCTGGTTGCCGAGCCGGGCACGTCGGGTTCAAGAGGAGGGAAGGGAAAGCGCATGCTGTACGCTCCCTCGACGCGGCGGCCGCGGCGCGTGCGATAGCCGGCCACGCGGGCGTGAATTTCCTTCCGCCAGATGTCGCTGGTGGTCTGCGGCAAATTTCCGGATGCTTCAGAACCCAAGGTCTGTTGGTCGGTCATGTGGTGGTGCGACTATTCCTTCTACCCGCTTCATGGGCAAGGCACGTGCGGCGCGTTGCGCGAGAGCACGGGTGAATCACAAATAAAAATAAGAAAAAGAGGCCGTCGGCTCGCGTCCCTGAGGCGTGGCAAGCTGTGCACCCGATCGCGTGCATCGCGCAACCAGTGGACATCGAGCGGGTTTAGGAGAAAGTCCAGAGCAGCGTGGAACCAGCGCAAAGCGGATAGCGTTTTACCTCTCCGTAGGCAACGTGCTAAGTTGCAAGGTTCTGCTCAATTCAACCGAACCCGGTGAGGGGACGCCCGCTTTTCGATGATTGCCCGCACTCGAATGATTATCACGGCGCTGGTGGCATGTCATCTGTTTCTGCAGCCCGCTATGTTAACCAGCCAGTTGCGTCCACCGGATCAGGCTGATCCATCGGCACAATCTGCACCGCAGTCTAGTGCATCACAGCCAGCTTCGGATCCGGCAACTGCCGCGGAACCGCAACTGCCCGACGACTCGACCTCCGATATTGATCCCACGCAGCAAGTCCCGCCCGCCGAGCCTGGAGTCACGGTGAAAACCGATACGGGCCAGGAAGACAAACAAACCGAACAGATCATTCAGCAGGAAATTCAGTCGGGCAGCAATGACCAGGAGTTAGGCCCCCCGCGTCCTTCCCTGAACGTTGCCTTAGGCCGGGATGAAGCGCTGATCCGCGGCGACGAACAGGAAAAGAACCAGGACGTCTACAAGGCCCGCGGCCATGTCGTGATGCGGTTTCGCACCTACACGCTGCACGCCGACCAGGTCACTTACGATTCCACCACCGGGCAGGTCACCGCAAACGGGCACGTAGTCTTCGAGGGCGGTCCGCACAACGATCGTCTTGTCGGGATGCACGCCAGCTACGACGTCAGCCGCGACACGGGAACCTTTTACGACGTAATCGGATCGAGTGGAGTCAAGGTCAAGAACAAAGACATGTTCCTTACTTCCTCGACTCCATTCTTCTTTACCGGTAAGGTCGTGGACAAGCTTGGCCCCGACCGTTACCGGGTCAACCACGGCTCCATTACTTCCTGCCAGTTACCGAAACCCAAGTGGCAGTTCAATTCCCAGACCGCATTCGTGGAAATGGGCGCCGACGCCACTATGCATCACGCCACCTTGCGCATCCATGGCATTCCCGTCTTCTATTTTCCCTGGGTGGAACACCCGGTCGATAACCTGGGGCGCAGGAGTGGCTTTCTTATCCCGGTGATTGGGCAGTCCAGCACCCGGGGCACCATCGTAGGAGACGGGTTTTATTGGGCAATCAATCGGAGTAATGACGCCACCCTGGGGGCCTCGCTTTACTCCGCTCGGGGATGGGCACAACACGGGATCTTTCGCTCGATTGGCTACAAGTACCAGTTCAAGGCCGAATATTTCGGAGTGATTGACAACCAAGGTGCTCCCGAGACGGGACCGAGCCCGGGACAGAACCAGGGCGGCCAGGAACTGAGAGCTAACGGATCGATCCTGCTGCCGGAGGGATTTCGCGGGGTGCTCTCGGTTGACTATCTCAGCTCTTATTTATTTCGCCTGGTGTTCGCCCAGGGTTTTACCCTGCAGTCCATCAGTTCCGAGGTCCGCTCCGGAGGATTTCTCAGCAAGAACTGGAACGGATACTCGCTGGGCTTCCTGTCCTCGCTGTATCAGTCCTACCAGAGCACCAAGGCCGGCGAGGTGATCGATATCGCGCACACTCCCACGCTTGAGATTTCCTCGGTAGAACGTCCTTTCAGCCGCGCAAACCTGGTGTACGCCTACGACGTAGCGACGGAAGGCCTTTCCCGGCATGAGATGGGATTTGAGACGGCCCCGGTAGTCGGCCGCCTCGACGCCCATCCCTACGTTTCTCTGCCTACGTTTCTGCATGGGTGGACTTTTCGACCGGAGGCCGGGGTACGCGAGACCTATTACACGCAGAGGCTGCGGAGCGGAGGAGAGGTGGCGGTGGGGAGGGCGATCAGCGATCCGATCAACCGCAATGTTCTCGCCGGGTCCATGGAGGTCAGGCCACCAACGGTATCGAAGATCTTCGATCGCAAACTCTTTGGCTACGTGATGAAGCACACGGTCGAACCGCGGGTGGTCTATCGCTACCAGACGGGCATCGAGAACTTCAGCCAAATCCTCCGCTTCGACCAGCGCGATATTCTGGCCGACACGAACGAAGTGGAATACGGCGTGGTCAATCGGCTGTTCGCGAAGAAAACGAGGGCGACGGCGGAATGTTTTCAACATCCGAAATACGCGCTTCTTTCCCAGCAGAAAGAACTCGTGGCCAAGGAGACCACTGGGACGGAAGCCGATACTTGCGATGACAAGCAAGGTCCGGCGCGTGAAGTCATCACCTGGGAGACCGCACAGAAGTATTTTTTCGATCCAACTTTTGGCGGAGCGTTAGTGCCCGGTCAGCGTAACGTCTTCGACAGCACCATAGATTTCACCGGCATTGCGTTCCTCACGCAACCGCGCCGCTTTTCGCCCATCATCTCCCGTCTCCGGATGCAAGATGCAAAGAGCGACGTGCAATGGGCGGTAGATTATGATCCGGTGCTGCATCAGCTGAACGCCAGCACCCTCTTAGTTGGCCGCAGGCTTGGCGATAGCGGCAAGTGGTACGTGGCGGGTGGACAAACCTACATGCGTGAGCCCGCAGAAACGGTCCCCCTCGCCGGTCAACCGACGCTCGGCCTCAGCATCTACAACCAGTATCGCGTCCAGGTGCAATACGGTAACGTCGCCCAAAGAGGGTTGAGTGGCGCGGCAGCTGTGGGCGTGGATGACCGGCTCAATCTCGTGCAGTCGGCAACCGTACAGGCCAACTACAACTGGGACTGCTGCGGCGTCGCCTTCGAGTATTCGCGCTATGCCTTTGCCCCCACTGTTAGCCAAGAGAACAGTTTTCGCTTCTCGTTCAGCCTTGCCAACATTGGGACGTTCGGCACCATCCGACGGCTGCAAAGACTGTATTAGACGGCGGGTGTGGTGGTCCCAAATCAAGTGCTACAGTAGATGCGCGAGGGGTAAGTCATGGCGAGCGGCTTCACGGCGCATAACATCAGACTTGACGACGGATCTTTCACGAAGCCGGAGCAGCCCTGGCAGATGGAAGATCTCCCGCTGCTTAAGTTCACGAAGCAGTTCCTGCGGATGCTTTTTCCCGATGGTGCCGCTGGCAAACGTGTTGTCGATCTTGGATGCCTGGAGGGTGGCTACAGCGTCGAACTCGCGCGCGCTGGCTTCGATGTGTTGGGCATCGAGGTTCGGCAAAGCAATTTTGAGAATTGTCAGCGTGTCAAAGCGGCAACCCATCTGCCCAACCTGACCTTCGCGTGTGATGATGTCCGCAATCTGGGGAAGTATGGCGTCTTCGATGCGGTTTTCTGCTGTGGCCTCCTTTACCACCTGGATGAGCCGCGCAAATTTGTCGAACAGATGGCGCAGGTGTGCCGGCGCGTCGCTATTATCGATACCCATGTCGCTGATACCCGGCGCAAGTCTGCTGTTTCCAAAGTTACCCAGAACGAAGGCTGGACTGGACGGTGGGTTCGCGAGCACAACGAGCATCATAGTCGGTGGTTTCACACACGACATGAGGAAAAGTGGTCGGCTTGGAGCAATCGGAAATCATTCTGGCCGATGAAGCGGGACTTGATCGAAGGCTTGTGTCAGGCGGGCTTCCCGATGGTTCTGGAATATCCCATCTTAGACGCCACCCGAAAGGAATATCACCCCAACCACCGTGAATTACCTTATAGGGTGACGATCGTCGCCTTGAAGGGCTGACCGTTTGCAACGTTGATTTGTGCTGCCGCAGCGCGCGCCGCTTGCGCGAATTGGGTTTCGCTATCTCTAGAGTTGTCATCACGAACAGCCGAACCGGGGTCCCCAACTAGCGCCGTTTTTGCGCTTGTTGGGGTAAAGTTCAGGCTGTGAGGGATCTGCGGTCGTCCCCTCCGTCGTTCCAGGCGCAAACAACAGCAGATTCCTCGCTTCGCTCGTAATGGCAATTTCAGAAGCGGCAATTCCAAACGACCCACATGGGACATTACTTGTGCAGCGATCTTTAGTTCGCAACATTCTCCTCCCGGCTAGTGTCTTACAATTGAACGATGTCTGTGGTGAGCTCCAACCTTCCTGTCGAGGCCGAAGTTCTTGCGGCCAAGTCACGTGCGCTGGCGGAACACTTGCATTCCCTCGGCCGATTGCTGGTGGCCTATTCCGGCGGCGTTGATTCGGGATTTCTGGCTTGGGCGGCGCACCGCGAGTTGGGCGGCGACATGCTGGCGATGCTGGCCGACTCTCCCAGCCTGGCACGCTCGCAAATGCGCGATGCCGTCGCTTTCGCCGAAGAGCAAGGCATACCTCTGAGCGTCATTGCCACCGAAGAGACGGAGCGTCCCGAATACCTGCGTAATGATGGAGCCCGTTGCTATCACTGCAAAGACGAATTGTTCAGCGTCATGGAAGAGCGGCGGCAACGCTTGGGGTTCGATGCCATTGCCTACGGCGTTAACCTAGACGATCAGGGTGACTTCCGTCCCGGACAGCAGGCCGCCCGCCAGCATCGTGTGGCCGCGCCCTTGCTTGCCGCGGGATTGGCCAAGGCCGACATCCGGCAACTGGCATCGCAGGCGGGACTACGTATCTGGGACAAACCTGCGTCAGCGTGTCTGTCTTCCCGGATCGAGTATGGCCGTGCGGTGACTCGGGAAGCGCTCTCCGCAGTGGAGCAGGGTGAAGATGCGCTGCGAGAGCTTGGGTTCCGCCAGGTGCGCGTGCGTCATCATGGCGAGATTGCGCGCATCGAGATCGCGCGCGAAGAATTAGCCCGAGCGATGACCATGGAAATGGCAGCCGAGTTCACGCGAATCTTCAAGGCCCTGGGATTTGCCTATGTGACGCTTGATCTCGAAGGATTTCGGTCAGGCTCGATGAATGCTGTGCTGCCGGTGGGGAAACTGCTGAAAAATGTCGGGAAGGATTGAAACCTCGGTCTTGGGCTAACTTCAATTTCGCCCCTGCGGGACTGGATTTGCGGAGGCTTTGGCGGTCTTGCCCACCACAAATTCATGCCTCGAGTTTCCTGCCATAGCCTGCGAGCCGATCTTAGAGAGACGCACCACTCGTCCAGTCCATAGAGGCTCCCCCTCGCCGCGACTGCTGGGAATGCGTTCGCCATGAGATAATCAAGGTTCAGGTTCTACCCGCGAAGGTGGTTTTCATTTTGCTCTTGAGACGACTGGCTGTCTTTTTGCTATTGTTGTGCGCCGGGTGTTCGGCGCAGTCGAATTCATCCTCAGCCCCTCCGGACGTGACCCAAAGGGTCCAGCGGCAGGTTCGGGCCTACTTCAATATTCCTCCCGACGTAGACATCAAGCTGGGACCGCTCACTCCAAGCGAGTTTCCCAACTACGACAACCTGACCATCACCTTGAGTCATGTAGGGAAGTCGCAATCCGTCGACTTCATTCTTTCGCGGGATGGCAAGAGCCTGATTCGCGTGACCAAGTTGGACATGACCAAGGATCCCTACGCCGAGACGATGAAGAAAATCGACGTAGCCGGCCGGCCGGTGCGAGGCAATCCGGACGCCAAGGTCACCATCGTGAACTACGATGACTTTGAATGTCCGTTCTGTTCTCGCATGCACAGCACGCTGATGAGCGAAATCCTGCCACAATACGGCGATAAGGTAAAAATCATCTACAAAGATTATCCGCTGCTCTCGATACATCCGTGGGCGCAACACGCTGCCAACGACGCCAATTGCCTGGCCAAAGAGAGCGGCAAAGGCTACTGGGAGTTTGCCGATTACGTGCACGCCAATCAGCACGCAATCAGCGGTCCTCAGAAGGACCCGCAACAGGCTTTCGGTGAATTGGACCGTCTTACGCTGGATATCGGCAAAAAGAATGGCGCCGATGCCACTCGTTTGCAGGCATGCGTGAAAGCCCAGGCAGACGCCACTGTGAAGTCCTCGATGGCCGAGGCGGATTCCGTGGGCGTGAGCGCGACCCCGACGATGTTTGTCAACGGAGAACGGCTGGAAGGGGCGATGGACGCCGACCAGGTGAAGACGGCGTTGAACCAGCAGTTGCTGGCCGCGGGAGTGCAGCCACCGACGCCCGTCCCAGCCCCAGCCTCAGCACCGCCGCCAGCGACCAGTAAATAGGACGCGAGCTCGGCATAGAAGAGGCGGCTTTACAGGCTGGGGAAAGAATCGGGAAGGCAGATCCCCTGGGGCGGTACAGGTTCTCACGCGCACTGATAGTCCCTGAAGATTTACAGCGGCATGGACGCCGGTCGAAGGCTGGCTCTACCCAATGTCTCGCGTGGCATGTAGTTTTCAGAAGGAGCGGAGTTTGAAACCGAAACGTAAGGGTGTGGCGAGTCTCGCGATCATAGCCACTTTTTCGATGGCCGTCATCGCGCTGCTGTCGAGCATGGGCTGTTCCGGAAAGCATGATGGCGAAGACGTAATGGCGCGCGTGAACGGCCGCAAAATTACCCGCACTGAAGTGGAGAAGTATTTCGACAACCAAGCCGCCGAGTCACCGCAAAAACCCAGCCAGGAACAGGCTGACAGTTTACGCTTGAGCATCCTGCGCGAGCTCATCGATAACGAAATCCTGATGCAGCGCGCGGAAAAGCTGGGCCTGCTGGCGACGGACGAGGAAGTGAACAGCAAGCTGGCGGAAATCAAAGCGCCCTACACGCAGGAGGAGTTCGATAAACGGCTAAAGGAGCGCAAACTCACGCTCGACGACTTCAAACGCGACCTGCGCCGCTCCATCACCGTGGACAAGGTGCTCAACAAGGAAGTCACATCGAAGATCAACATTACCGACGATGACATTACTAGCTACTACAACCAGCACAAGGCCGAGTTCAACCTGATCGAGCCCCAGTACCACCTGGCGCAGATCCTGGTGACGACGCAGCCCAATCCGCAAGTGAAAAGCATGAAGGCCCAGAACGAGGGCGACGCGCGCAAGAAGATCCAGATGATCGCGAATCGCCTGGATAGCGGCGAGGATTTTGCCACCGCCGCCATGAACTACTCGGAGCAGCCGGAGACCTCGCAGAACGGCGGCGACCTGGGTTTCGTTCCGGAATCGTCACTGAAGTCGGACCGGATCGCCTATGATGCGATCAACAAGCTGAAGCCCGGACAATACACCCTGGTGCTGCCCGTGGCCGATCCCAACAGCCATCAGATTTACGGCTACCGCATCGTCAAGCTCATCAGCAAGGAAGTTGCCGGTCAGCGCGAACTCAAGGACCCGCGCGTGCAGCAGGCGATACGGGAACAGCTTCGTGACCGCCGGGAGCAGTTGCTGAAAGCGGCGTACTACGAGTCCATCCGCGACAAAGCCTCGGTGGAGAACTACTTCGCCGACGAAATTTTGAAGAAGGCTGGAACGATGAAGTAGCTGCGCGCAAGAGCGACCAAGAAAAATAGCGGAAGCTAGGAGCTTCCGCTTTATTGTCTCTGAGATTTCCTACGCTATTCGATGATGGCCAGCGTGTCTCCCGGGTTCACGACCGACCCTTCCGCAGTCAGTATCTTCTGTACCCGGCCATCTTTGGGCGACTTCATCTCGTTCTGCATTTTCATGGCTTCCATCACAATAATGCCCTGGCCGGCCTTCACTTCGTCTTTCTCGTTAACCATGATGCGGACGATCTTACCCGGCATGGGAGCCTTGAGCTTCTGCGGACCGACATCGGCGCCGCTGACGGCACGCCGCGTGCGCAACGAGCGCGGGTCCTGGACCTCCACCGCATAGCGCGCGCTGCCAATGACCATGTGCAGCTCGCCTTGCAGCGAGCGCTCGCGCTTAATCTCGTAGGCTTTGCCGCCGACCAGCACGGAGAGCACGTCACGCGCGGTGAGCGCGGCATCCACTTCGATCTCCTGGCCGTCCACTTTGCACAGCCAGGTCTTCTCGCCGCGCGTCAGCTCCACCGGATGGGTCTTGCCGTCAACTACAATGTCGTAGGTCATGTTTAGCAATTAGCACTCAGCCAGAGTTCCTCAGGCATTGCGCCACCCTTACCGCTCGCGCACGGCTTCGGCGCGCGCGGCGCGCCGCCAATTCGAGGCCGGCGGCGGAGCCGTATTACCGTTCATCGCAGTGGCGCCGTTTGCTCCAGTCAATGTCGCCTTGGGTTCCATGGTCGCGAAAATTGCCGCCCCGATCGCCGCTATGATCGGACGACGCGGGTCGGTCTCATTGCTGGGTTTGGCCAGCAGCCGATCCAGAAAGCCCGTGTCCAGGTTGCCCGCGCGGAAGTCCGGGTCCTTTAGGATGCGGCGAAACAGCGAGATGTTGGTCTTGATGCCGCCCACGAAATATTCGTACAGAGCGCGCAGCAGGCGGTTGATCGCCTGGTCGCGGTCCTCGCCGTAGCCGACCAGCTTGGCCAGCAGCGGATCGTATTCGATGGGAACGTTCCAGCCTTCATACATGCCGCTGTCACGGCGAATGCCCGGACCCGACGGCGAAATCAGCCGTGTGATCCGCCCCGGCGATGGGAAGAAATTGTTGTCTGGATCCTCGGCATAGACGCGACACTCGATGGCGTGGCCGCGCAGCCGGATGTCTTCCTGCTTGAACGGCAGTTTCTCGCCCGCAGCGACGCGCATTTGCAGGTGAACCAGATCAAGGCCAGTCACGAACTCGGTGACGGGATGCTCGACCTGCAAACGGGTGTTCATCTCGAGAAAATAGAAGTTGCGCTGCTCATCGACCAGGAACTCAATGGTGCCGGCGTTGTGATAATTGGCGGCCTTGGCCACGCGTACGGCGATCTCGCCCATGCGGTGGCGCATGTCTTCGTCCACAATCGGAGAGGGCGATTCCTCCATCACTTTCTGGTGGCGGCGCTGCACCGAACATTCGCGCTCGCCCAGGTAGACGATGTTGCCGTGCTCGTCGCCGAAGATCTGCATCTCGACGTGGCGCGGGTTGATTATGTATTTCTCGAGGTACACCTCGTTGTCGCCGAAGGAGCGCTGGGCCTCGCTGCGTGCGTTCTCATAGGCGGAGTGCAGTTCCCCGGCCGACTGCACCAGGCGCATACCTTTGCCGCCACCCCCGGCTGCGGCCTTCAGCATGACGGGATAGCCGATCTGCTCGGCCAGCCGTTCGGCGGCATCGATGTCCAATCCGCGCTCCGAGCCCGGCACGAACGGCACGCCGGCGCGCTTCATGTTCTGGCGGGCGCGCGTTTTGGAGCCCATCATCTCCATCGACTCGGGGCTGGGGCCGATGAACTTGAAACCATGGTCGGCGCAGGTCTTGGCGAAACGGGCATTCTCGGAGAGGAAGCCATAGCCGGGATGGATGGCCTCCGTCTGGCTGCGGCGCGCCACGTCGAGTATCTTGTCCACGTTGAGATAGGACTCGCTGGCTGTGGCGGGACCGATATGGTAGGCGTAATCGGCTTTGCGGACGTGCAGGGCCTTACGATCCACGTCGGAGAAGACGACGACCGACTCGATGCCCATCTCGCGGCAGGCGCGAAGGATGCGCACTGCAATTTCACCGCGATTGGCGATCAGGACTCGTTTGAACATGACCGGGACTCGAAGGCGCTAAGACGCAACTTAATTGAATGTTCTGCGGGAACCGACGGCGGAAAGAGGGCAGCCAACCCGCACACTCCACAGAAGAATGGATTGTACTGCATGGGCGGCGGGCGGGGAGGGGCGACGTCACCGGGGCGTGTGAGACGGGAGGCGGGCCCCCCAGGTTTACGCTGGCATCGACAGTTACGATCGGGAAGGAGGGTGATGTGGGATCTTCGCAGGATCGACTCCGAGCTTGCGCACTTCCTCCAAGGCGGTTTGGTAGTCCTTCGCATCGACCGCGTTCGAGAGCAAGAACTCAGCCCTGCGCTCGGGAGTATAGATTTCGATAGAGGCGTCCGCAGAGTTTGAAGAAATCATTTCAAGATACCTCAGGGACTAAAGAGACTTTGCCGCAACCTCTACCGTCCCTACGGGACTCGGCCTTGTTTCCCACTTTTCCCAGCGCTGAAGCGCTGGGAAAAGCTCTTTCGCCCCATTCGGGGCTGCTTCTTGTGTGCTTCCTTCCGCTGCGGCGAACCGATACGAGGTCGCAAGACAGCCTCTAGCTAAAGCCCTCTCTTCTGGCGATCCGCTTACGCGGCGCTAAAGCGCCGCACTACCCGAGCGCGACATGCCGGGCATAACAAGGGTCATTGTTTCGCGCGCCCGCCATAATGGCCTTGCCGCATTCGTTTACGCGGCGCTAAAGCGCCGCGCTACCCGAGCAAACCCAAAACAAAAATCCCCATCCGCGCTGACGACGCAAATGGGGCCGATTGTCTACGCTGGATGCCGTTACAACTACACCCATTCCAGCGCGCCCTTCTTCCAAATCCAGATGTATCCCACGATCAGGATGCCGAGAAAGATCATCATCTCCAGCAAACCGAACAAACCCAGCAGCTTGAACTGCACCGCCCACGGGAACAGGAAGATGGTCTCCACGTCGAAGACCACAAACAGAATGGCCACGATATAAAAACGGACCGTGTAGCGGCCACGTGCGCTGTCGAATGGCGTGATGCCGCATTCGTAGGGCATCAGCTTGGTTTTGAATGGGTTACTGGGGCGGACCAGGTAGAAGATGGCAAGCGTCCCGGCCGCCACCAGAAATGCTAAGAAGGCGAAAATGAACATCGGTACATAGTTCTGCGGCATAAAGTGGTGTCTCGCTGGTCGCACCGAAGCGCGATCCGGATATGAACGAACGCGCCACTATACCGCCTCGCGGGCCGGGATTCAATGACATGCGTCACAAAAACCGCTTTTCGCTGTTCGCTGTTCGCTCTTCGCTCTTCGCGTCCGGCAAACCCCGGTGTCGAAGAATTATCCTTCGCTGTTGAACAAGCTTCCGGGTTTCGGTGTAGGAGTCGTAACGGCATTCTTCCCTCAACCCGTCGGGAAGGCAGCCAAGCGCGATCAACTTCTCCACGACTCCGCAACGGCATAGCGAACATGGTCCGTTTTCGTATAAGCCAAATTTCGTACCCCTATTTCAAGGGAATGAAGGTCATCGATCTTCACAGGCTCACGTAGGCGGGCCTCAATCAGTTGAAAGTCTCCCGGTTTGTAATTGTTTACCAGAAGCTCCACCCCATCCCCATGCCTTCCGGGCGAATCCAAAAGGCGAAGCGCTAGATCTCTAATTGCAGGATTTGTCAGTTGTGAGAGCACCTTCCCAGCGGAGCGGGCAAGCTGAACGTTGTTGCTCTTCGCAAGCTCAAGGAGCCGAGCAATAGGGCCGGGAAATCGTTGAAACCAAAAAATACGAAGGTATGCCAGCAGTCGTGATTCATCCATTTCCGCGATCAAATCCGAGGCAGCTGCATGAAGCTCCTCCACGGTGGCGGTTCTGCCCCAACCGACATAAAACATGGCTCCGGGTTTCTGTGCAATCATTTCCTTCAGGGCCTCGTAGTCGAGCCGCTTCTGATTTTCGCGAGGCTCGAACCTACTCTCATACAAACGACTTCTTTCAAGCATCTGCGCGAGGGGTGGCGACTCCTGCTCCGCCCGCCAAATGGCATCGTTCGCTGCTTCCACGCCATCGCGATCCTGAAGTGCGGTGACAAGGGAATCCACCTGCCACAGATTGTCCTCGTGTAAGTAGTTTGGAACGTGTTCGGCGGCGACGAGAAGAGCAGGTAAGCCGTCTAATTTGATCAGGTCCTCGTAATAAATGGGTTCCCGTTCGAATCCCGCATCGGCAACCGCGCGGTACATCGCCTGCTTTATCTCATCGTCGCCCTTTTCTGCAAAGTTCCGAGCCAATTCGACGGTTTGTCCCAAGTCGAACCTCTCAGGATCTTTGGGCGGCGTCCTCAGTGCCTCCAAAAGTCCGTTTCGAAAAAAGTCCTGATCAGCAACGCAATTAATCAGGTCCAGTAAGTAGATTTCGCGATCGCCTTCGCACTGCGCGTCGTAGATAAGATCGTGCGTGCAGGCATAGAGCACTGCTTCCCGATAAGGTGCAGGATCGTGCGTGCGTAGGTGCAGCACAGCCCGACCAAGGCCCTTTTGCAGCCACTGGTTAAATTCCAAAAGGTTCACCATGAGTCTCTGACTGAATTCGTTTTAGTGAGTTACGGGATTGCCGAAAAAGCAGCACGAACCCTTCAAGCGCGCATTAGCCTGAGAGGGTTGATTGACGCGAGGGTTAAGGGGTGAATGACGGAACTACAGAATACCCTGACCCCCGCCCCATGACAAGCGAATGCCCTACACCGGCCTGCCGCATCTATAATCAAGCTTCTCCAACTCTCGGCCCTGCGTGTACCGGGGTCGCTAGGAATATCGTGGCACTTGACCAGAAAATCTACGAACTTCGCAAAGAAAAGCTGAAGCAGATCGAAGCGCTGGGGCAGCAGGCTTACCCCTATCGCTACGAAACCACTCACACCGTTCCCCAGATCCTCGAAGGGTATTCCGCCAAGACCGGGCCTGAGCTTGAGTCCCCACGCGTGAACGTCAGCGTCGCGGGACGCCTGATGTCCATCCGCGTGCAGGGAAAAGCGGGCTTCGCTCACCTGCAACAGGGCGGGCAGCGCTTGCAGATTTACGTCCGCCTCGACAACGTGGGCGAAACGGCGTTTCAGCTTTACAAGCTGCTCGACCTCGGCGACTACATCGGTGTAAAGGGCTATCTTTTCCGCACCCGCACCAACGAGCTGACCGTCCACGTGGAAGAGATCACCTTCCTAGTGAAAGATCTGCTTCCTTTGCCCGAGAAGTGGCACGGTTTGCAGGACGTGGAGACCCGCTACCGCCGCCGCTACGTTGACCTGACGATGAACCCCGACGTGCGCGAGGTCTTCCTGAAGCGCGCCAAGGTCGTACAGTCGATGCGGCGATTTCTGGACACCAATGGCTTCATCGAAGTCGAGACGCCGATGATGCATCCCATCGCCGGCGGCGCGGTGGCCAAGCCGTTCATCACCCACCACAACACACTCGACGTGGACCTGTATTTGCGCATCGCCCCCGAGCTTTACCTGAAGCGGCTGGTGGTCGGCGGCATGGACCGCGTGTACGAAATCAATCGCAACTTCCGCAACGAAGGTATCTCGACCCAGCACAATCCCGAGTTCACCATGCTGGAGTTCTACATGGCCTACGCCGACTACCGGGACATGATGGACTTCACCGCGCAAATGCTGGCGCAGGTGGCACGCGACGTGAACGGCACAACCATCGCGCACTTCAACGGGCACGAACTTAATTTCGGAAACTTCCAGCGGCTCTCGATGCGCGAGGCCATCATCAAGTTCTGGCCCGAGAACGCTGGCGATAAGCCCGAGATGGGCGACTTCTCCAGCGCCGAACAGATTGCCGCAATGGTGCACCGCTACAACGCAGAGAATCCCCACATCCCGTACGATCCGGTCGCGCCTGACGGCAAGACCATAGCCGAGATTTTCGAGTTTGTTGCCGAGCCGCACCTCATTCAGCCGACGTTCATCTACGACTTCCCTCTCGCCATTTCGCCACTCTCGAAGAACAAGCGCGAACCGGAGGAGAACGCCGAGTGGGTCGAGCGTTTCGAGATCTTCATTGGCGGACTTGAGATTGGCAACGCTTTCAGCGAGCTGAACGATCCTGAGGAGCAGCGCCGCCGCTTCGAGTTGCAGCTCGGGGAACGCGCCCGCGGCGACGAAGAAGCCCACCAAATGGACGAGGACTACATACGCGCTCTGTCGTACGGGTTGCCTCCGGCTGCGGGCGAAGGCGTCGGCATCGATCGCCTGACCATGCTGCTAACCGATTCGCGCTCCATCCGCGATGTGATTCTCTTCCCGCTGCTCCGTCCCCTGAAGCGCGAAGAAGAAGAGGAGCTGAACAGCGCGGAGGAAGAGCCGGAGAAGAAGAGCTAGAGTGATTCCAGAGTGGCTGAGGCTCGGGTGGTGCGGGCCTTTCAGAGGGTGTGTGAGAACCCCTGTCGTCCCTACGGGACTCCGTCTTATTTCCACCTTACCCAGCGCTGAAGCGCTGGGCTAGGGCCTGTTAACACTAATTCGTAATTCTGTGATATGCTGCGATGCATGGAGATCATCGAAGCGCAGTACCAGCATATTGCCTCCAGTCTTCCCCGGCAGCGCGGTAACGTGAAGCTGCCCAACCTGCAACTGCTAA
>DATCCF010000027.1:0-9976 GCA_036511435.1 Terriglobales bacterium
GATCCTCATGAATAATCCGGGTTCAGCGCCGCGTTCGCTGCGGACCAACGAACCGCTTGAGCCTTATAGTGTGGGGCGATCTTGGACGCCAGCCTGAAGGCTGGCTCTACCCGGTCCATGCCAACCCTGAAACTGGTCTAGCCCAGCACGGAGCCGCAGGCGGAGTGCTGGGTAGAGTAGGAAATAGATCCGAGTCCCGTAGGGACGACAGACGTTCTCACACACGCTCTTCAGGCCCGCTCTACCATCCGACCGTCCCGTTAAGGGTAAACTGAGACCCTGCAAAAGCTGCGAAGTGGGCAGGGCGCTTATACTTGAGTACGACACCATGACAGACCGGATAAGAAAATCGTGGATCAGGCGCGGCGTCGAAAGTGCCGTGCGCAGCGCCTTCATGAAAGCCTACTCGACCGTCAAAGTCAATCCCGAGAAGTATCTCGAACATCTGCGCATGGCGTATGACCTGCCTGCCTTGACATATGAGGGCGTGTATTCGGTGAATCCGGGCACGCTGGATCGCGTTGCGGAACAGACCGTTCGCGCTCACATGCGTCTGGCCACGGTCGAAGGCGCCGGTCTGGGTTTGGGCGGTATGTTCACCATGCTGCCCGATCTTGGCATTCTGGCCGCAATCACCTTGCGCATGATCCAGAAGCTCAGCCTGATTTACGGCTTCCCCTACAACACCGAGGAAGAAGAGGCTGAACTGTGGGTTGCGGCGGCCAGCGCGGCGGGCGTGGACATCAGCCGCGAATTGCTGGAAAAGCAGTTCGTCGCCAAGTTTGTTCCCCGGGTCATTCAGCGGATCGCGGTGAGCGCCAGCGCGGAAATCGTGGAGAAGTGGACAGCGCGTCTCATTCCGCTGGTCAGCTCCGCGATTGGGGCGGGCCTGAACCATTATTTTGTGAAGGTCTGGGGCGAGCGCGCCATGGGACACTTCCGCCAGAAGCATCTGCAAATGCGAGCCCAGCACGTCAATAGCAGGACTACGAACCCGGCTGCTCCAGCGAGCTAGGGTCAGCTAGCGACGCTGCTAACCTCCGCCGTCCCGCGCGTTACTGCAACACCGCTTCCTTTACTGCGGGAGACAGCGCCTCCTTCCCGAATTCGCCCTCCCACTTTGCCATGACCACCGACGCCAGGCAGTTGCCCAGCACGTTGACTGCGGTGCGGCCCATATCGAGCAATTGATCTACCCCGAGCAGCAGAAACACCGGTTCCGTCGGAAGTCCGGTGGAACTGGCGGTCGCCAGCAGGATGACCAGCGCTGCTCGCGAGACACCCGCGACTCCTTTGCTGGTGACCATCAGCGTCAACATGATCAACAGTTGCTGCCCCAGGGAAAGATGAATGCCCGAGACCTGAGCCACAAAAATCGCCGCGACAGACAGATACAACGAGCTGCCGTCCAGATTAAAGCTGTAGCCGGTCGGGATGACGAACGCGACAATCTGCCGCGGAACGCCGATGGCTTCCATAGCCTCCATGGCTCGCGGCAGCGCAGCCTCGGAACTGGCGGTGCCGAATGCGATCGTCACGGGCTCCGCCACCGCCTTGAGGAAGCGTCGCAGCGGAACCCGGAAGATGAGCGCAATGGGCAGCAACACCCCGAGCACAAAAACGGCAAGCGCGACGTAGAGCGTGAGAAGCAGCTTTAGCAAGCTCGCCAGAATACCGAGTCCAGTGTGTCCCACAGTGTAGGCAACAGCCGCACCGACACCGAGCGGAGCCATATACATGACGAGGTTGGTGAACTTGAACATCGTCTCGCTCAGGCTCTCGCAGAACGCCAGCATGGGACGGCGCTTTTGCTCGCCGATCATGGCGAGGGCAACGGCGAAGATCAGGCTGAAGACGACGACCTCCAGCACTGCCCCGTCAGCGACTGCCTTCGCAATGTTTTCGGGAAAGATATTGAGGATGGTGTCTTGTGGGCTCAGCTTTGTGACCGGGACCGTCTCGGTAGCGGGCGTAGTGGGCAATTGCACGCCAACTCCGGCCTTGCTGATGTTGATGGCCGCCAGCCCTAGGAAGATCGCGATCGTCGTTACGATCTCGAAGTAAATGATGGAGCGAAGACCGAGCCGCCCGACCTGCCGCAGGTTGGAGTGGCCCGCGATGCCCACCACCAGCGTGCCGAAGATCAAAGGCGCGATGATGGTTTTGATTAACCGAAGAAAAATGAGCGCCAGCACTCGTAGGTTGGTGGCGGCGTTGGGGAAATCGTGCCCGATGGCCGCCCCCAACAGCATGGCGATGAAGATCCACGCGGTCAGCGTCCGCTTGAAGCAGCCATAGACCACGAGAGCAGCCAACGCGGCCCACCGCAGAGCAGCGCAGAGTAGCGTCGCTTCTCCAGCGAACCGCCAGCCCAGCAGTGCGGCGAGCGCGGCAATACCCGCGATCAGCAGCGCGATATTCTCTCGTCGTTTGCTGGCGGACGAAGTCATAATTTCGAATAGCTACCGCAGAATATCTTCCAACTCCACACCTCGGTCGGTGCGCTGGTCACGATATTTCACGATCACCGGGGTGTAGAGTGACAGTCCCCACTCTGCGGCTTTGCCTTTGGTAATGGCGCGCGAGCCAGGTACGACCACCGCTCCTTCAGGCACGCGCAGCGGTTCCGTCGCGGTCGCCCGATAGATTTCGCCGTGCACAATATCGAACAGCGGCGTTGACCGCGTCAGAATCACGCCGGCTCCCAACACGGCGCGCGCGCCGACTTGTGTTCCTTCATACACGCCGCAGTTTCCGCCAATCAGCACGTCGTCCTCGACGATCACCGGCGAGGCGTTGATTGGCTCCAGGACGCCCCCGACCTGTGCCGCCGCGCTGATGTGGACGCGCTTACCCACCTGAGCGCAGGAACCGACCAGCGCGTGCGAATCGATCATCGCGCCCTCATCGACATAGGCGCCCACGTTGATGAACATCGGCGGCATGCAAATGACCGAGGGCGCTACATAGGCGCCAGCGCGCACGGACGAGCCTCCGGGAACCACACGCACCAGGTCGTTGGCGGTGAAGCGGCGAATCGGATAGGTATCTTTGTCAACAAAGGAGAGCACGCGCGGGTCTCCACTCTCGGCCAGCTTGCCGATACGGAAGCCCAGCAGGATGCCTTGTTTCACCCATTCATTGGTGCGCCAGCGGTCGTCGGTCTTTTCGGCAGCACGAATCGTGCCCGCCGTCAGTGCATCCCGGAAGCGCAAGAAGGCTTCGCTGGCGCCGGGAAACGCAGCAGCATCCGCTCCCATCGCATAGAGAGACTCGATTTCAAGCTGGAGTTCGTGCATGGCGGGCAGTATATCTGTTACCTGCCGCCCGCTCCAGCCCGCATCAGCGCGAGCGGGCAGCGCTGGGCCTCGGCGAATAACCGCAGATCCCTCGACTCCGCTTCGCTCCGCTCGGGATGACAAAATTGAGGGAACTCATGCGGCCCATCCTTCGACAAGCTGAGGGCAGGCTCTGAAGGTGCGCCTCTTCAATGCAAAACGCCATCCCGTAGGGGATGGCGTTTGCAGTTTGTGGGGTTGAAATCAGACGGCCTTGACGATGCGCATGCCGTAGAACGATCTCCACACGAAGGTAAACGACACCAGGAAGAAGGCAACCGCCAGCACGTGGCTTAGCCCCGCTCCCTGCGTCGCAGTCAATTGCACTGCCAGTTCCACCGCCAATAACCCGAACAGCGTGGTGAACTTGATGATCGGGTTCATGGCGACCGAGGACGTGTCCTTGAACGGATCGCCCACGGTGTCGCCGATCACGGTGGCATCGTGCAGCGCAGTGCCTTTCTGCTTCAGTTCCACTTCCACGATCTTCTTGGCGTTGTCCCAAGCAGCGCCGGCATTGGCCATAAACATCGCCTGGTATAAGCCAAACGTTGCGATGGAAATCAGATAACCGATGAAGAAGAATGGCTCGATGAACGCAAAGGACAGGGTCACGAAGAACACCGCAATGAAGATGTTGAACATGCCCCTCTGCGCATACTTGGTGCAGATCTCGACTACCTTCTTGCTGTCGCTGACCGAGGCCTTTTCCGCCCCCTCCAGCTTGATGTTGGCCTTGATGAACTCCACCGCGCGATAAGCGCCGGTGGTAACCGCCTGGGTGGAAGCGCCGGTGAACCAGTAAATGATGGCGCCGCCGCTGATGAGGCCGAGCACAAACGGAGCGTGCAGCAGCGATAGCTTGCCCACGTTTTCCGTCAGGCCATGAGTGAGCGCCATGATGATGGAGAAGATCATGGTGGTGGCTCCGACGACCGCGGTGCCGATGAGCACCGGCTTTGCCGTGGCCTTGAACGTGTTGCCGGCACCGTCGTTCTCTTCCAGAAGGTGCTTGGCGCGTTCGAAGTTCACGCTCATGTTGTAGTCTTTCTGTAACTCGCCCTTGATGTTCGGAATGGTCTCAATCAGAGAAAGCTCGTAGACCGATTGCGCGTTGTCCGTCACTGGGCCGTAGGAATCCACGGCGATGGTTACCGGCCCCATGCCCAGGAAGCCGAAGGCGACCAGGCCGAAGGCGAATACCGCGGGAGCCAGCATCAGCTCTGCGAGCCCGAACTGGCTGACGTACGACCCTATCGCCATCAGGGTCACCATGGTGAAGCCGAGGTAGTAGCAGGAAAAATTACCGGCCACGAAACCCGACAGAATGCCCAGCGACGCGCCGCCCTCGTCGGCTGAGGTCACCACTTCTCTCACGTGTCGCGACTCCATCGAGGTGAATACCTTCACCAGTTCAGGAATCACGGCGCCGGCCAGCGTTCCGCAGGAGATGATGGTTCCGAGCTTCCACCATTGCGTAGAGTCGCCGCCCAATATAGGCACGATTAGGTACGACACGATATAGGTCAGGACGATGGAGATGATCGAAGTGAGCCACACCAGCGAAGTAAGAGGCGCTTCGAAGTTCATATCGTCGGCGTTGGCGTAACGAGCTTTGGCAACCGCTGCGTTCAGGAAGTACGCCACGGTGCTGGAAACCAGCATCATGATGCGCATGATGAAGATCCAAACCAGCAACTGGACCTGGACTTTGGGGTCCCTCACGGCCAGCAAGATGAATGTGATCAGCGCAACTCCGGTTACGCCATACGTCTCGAAGCCGTCAGCGCTGGGACCAACCGAGTCGCCGGCGTTGTCGCCGGTACAGTCGGCGATGACGCCCGGATTACGCGCATCGTCTTCTTTGATCTTGAAGACGATCTTCATCAGGTCAGAGCCGATGTCGGCAATCTTGGTGAAGATACCGCCGGCTATACGCAGGGCCGCCGCACCCAGCGATTCGCCGATGGCGAAGCCGATGAAGCACTGGCCGGCGTAATCACCGGGAACAAACAGCAGGATGCAGAGCATGATGAGCAGCTCGACCGAGATCAGCATCATGCCGATGCTCATTCCCGCCTTGAGGGGAATGGCATAGATGGGGTACGGTTTGCCGCGCAGTCCGGCAAAGGCGGTGCGCGAGTTGGCGAAGGTATTCACGCGAATGCCGAACCACGCTACCCCATAGCTGCCCGCGATTCCGAGAAGACTGAAGGCCAAAATGACCGGAACGGTAACGCCGATCGGCTTGCCGGGTACGGGAGCCAGCCATCCGAAATAGGCGACGATAACGACCGCAATGAAGGCCCAAAGGATGAGGATGAACTTGCCTTGCGTGATCAGGTAGGTCTTGCAGGTTTCGTAAATGAGTTCGGAGATCTCGCGCATGGAGCGGTGGACCGGCAGGTTCTTGAGCTGCATGTAAATCGACAGTCCGAACAGCAGTCCGAAGAAGCAGAAAAGTATTCCGATCAAAAGTATTTTGTGGCCATCGATGCCGAGGAAGCTGACCGAGGACAAATCGGGTAGCCGCAGGCTGGCCTCTCCGGCAGCCTCGGGTTGGGCGAAGGCAGCCGTAGCGTTCAGCGTTAGGAGAGTCAGCGTCGCACTCAAGAGCTTGATCGAGCTTCTGAAAGGGACGTGTGCCGGTGACAGCCGCCGCAGGACGGCGAGCCAGGTGTGCATATGATTCCTCCGATGGACGCACCCGTGAATGGGGCGCACCCATAAAATGACGTTAGGTTTGTTCCGCTCTTCCGCGATCCATCGGCAGACAGCGTTTCCATGAGATCGATTACCGCCCAACAGATCAGGATTACAAGGCTCTAGCTCGCGTCTTCGTAGATCGCCAGAAACAACCATGCATGGACCTGCTGGAATCCCGGAAACGCGCTTCCACTTCAAGACAGAAGTGTTGAGGTTTGGCCGCGTCGGGAACACTTGCACCCATTCGTGTGCATCTTGAGGCACACCACAGGCACAGCACAAAGGGCGAGTCTTTATAGCATGTTGAGTAAAGCGGGGTCAATGACCCGTAGGTCACGGAGCGAGGATAGATCGCGATCTTCGCGACTTAATCCATTTGCCACAAACGCCTTAGGGAAGGCTGGGTTCTTGCGCCGGAGCAGCCGACTGCCGTTTCGGCGGAGTGCGCAATTGCTCACGGGTGAAGGTTCCGCCACAGGTCCCGCAGTGCCATTGCACCCGCGCAACTGGCACTGAATGGGCCGCCTGCTGAGGCTGCCACACTTTCGACAATTCGCCTCCACAGCTAGGGCAGATCATGATAATGGCATTTCATTTCTGCTGACCGGGAGGATGCTGACCTTCGATCCCAAGCCGCCTTCCTCGGTGATGCCAAGGACTTTTCTGGCGTGTTGCTTCGCCTTTTCTTCGGTGCGAAACCTCTTGGGGTGATGGGGCTTGGGCGTTCCGGCCGGAAACTCAACACGGTAATAAGTCATGTCTTATTATCTCACTAAACGAGGTCGAATGCCGTTAATTCGGAGCGCGAAACCCGCTCGTAACAGTCCGCCATCGGCAGTCGGCTCTCGCCTTACGGCGTCATTCCTAATTGCCAGAACAGAAACGAATAGATGTCCGTCCACTCTTCCACCTGCTTCGAGATGGGCTTGCCTGCGCCATGTCCAGCCTTCGGCTCGATCCGTAGCAGAATCGGATTTGGGCCGCCGTTGTCCGCCTGAAGCAGAGCCGTCATCTTCTTGGCGTGCATGGGATCGACGCGCGTGTCGGTGTCGGCGGTCATAAACAGGACGGCCGGATAGACAGCGCCATCCTTGACGTGGTGATATGGCGAGTAGGCGTACAGCCACTCGAACTGCTTCGGATCCTGCGAGGAACCGTACTCCGGGATCCACAGCTTGGCGATCTGGAAGTTCTGGTAGCGCAGCATGTCGAGCAGCGGCACCTGGCAAATGACGGCGCGAAAGAGGTCTGGCCGTTGCGTGAGCGCCGCGCCCATCAGCAACCCGCCATTGCTGCCGCCGCGAATGGCCAGGTGCTCTTTGTCGGTGTATCCCTCTTTCTCCAGATACTCGGCTGCGGCGACGAAATCGTCGAAGACATTCTGCTTTTTGTCGAGCATCCCGGCGCGATGCCATCCTTCGCCAAACTCGGAGCCGCCGCGCAGGTTTGCCATGGCGAATACGCCGTCATGATCGAGCCAGGGGAAGAGTACCTTGTTGAATTCCGGCGTCACGCTGACGTTGAAGCCGCCATAGGCGGTCAGCATCGCCGGGTTGTGGCCGGTGAGTTTCAGTCCCTTACGCATGACAAGGAACATTGGCACCCGCGTGCCGTCCTTCGAGGTGTACCATACCTGCCGGGTTTCGTAGATGTTGGTGTCGATGCCGGTTGGCACGGAATCCCACAGGGTGCTCTTCGCCGTCTGAATGTCGAAACGGTAGATCGTCGTGAGTACCGTGAACGAGGTAAAGAGGTAGAACGCGCTGGTACTGTCGTAATCGCCGCCGATGTCGACGATCGTGCCGAGGGTCGGGAGTTCTACTTCACCTAGCGGCTTGCCTCCGGTGGTGAAGCGCCGTAGCAGTGAGTGCGCGTTCTGCTCGTAGAGTACGAACAGTTGTCCACCGATGATGTGCAGTTCCTTGAGCACCGCGTCAGATTGCGGTATGATCTCGCGCCAGTGTTCGCGCGCCGGCGCCGTTACCGGAGCCTTGAAGACGCGAAAGTGTGGGCCATCTTCGTTGGTCAGGATGTAGAGATCGCCGTCGTACGCCTGCGCAAAGTAGAGGAAGTCCTTGCCAGTGGTGATGCGGACCGCTGGCGTGTGTGCCTGCAAGTCCTTGAGGAAGAGTTCACTCTTGGTCCAGCCCTGATCGACCATGATGCTGAGCCAGCGGCCATCATTCGATAAGGTTACGTTCGGCCAATCCTGCGGGTCGCGCCCTTCACCGAAAATGAGCGGGTCCTTCAGGGGATCGCCGCCTAGCGGATGATAGAAGACGTGCCGGTTGTACACCTCCTGGCCCTCTACCACTTCGCCCTTCTTGGGATAACGCGTGTAATAGAAGCCGCTGTTATCGGGCTTCCACGCGATGCTGGCCGCGCGCGTGCGTTCGATGGTGTCGGGCAGCAGCTTCTTGTTGGCGGTCTCGATGACGTGCAGCGTGCTCATCTCGGAGCCACTCTCGGAGGTGCCGTAAGCGACATACTTGCCGTCGTGCGAGGTCTGCCACCAGTCGAGCGCCACCGTCCCATCCTTGGAAAGCTGGTTGGCGTCCACCAACACCTCGTCTTTGCCGTCCACGTGTTTACGGACGTAGAGGACGGGCTGGTTCTGCTTGCCTTCACGGCGGGTGTGGAAGTAAAACTCCCCGCCAACCGCTGTCTCGCCGAGGTTGCCGATTTCGAGCAGTTGCTCGATGCGATCGTGCAACTTGTCACGGCCGGGCAGCCTGTCGAGGATGCTGCGCGTGTAAGCCAACTGCTCGCCAACCCACCGCTGGGTCTCTGCACTGCTGCCGTCTTCGAGCCAGCGGTACGGGTCGACAATTTTGGTGCCGAAGTAATCGTCGGTGACCGGCTGTTGCTTGGTTGAGGGAGGCTTGGGAATGTTTATCGTAGATGAGGCGTTGCCGTTGTCGGTCTGCGCCAGCGCGGTTGCCAGCAGCAGAAGTGAGGCGCTGAGTGAGAGGAGCGAATAGCGGATGAGGTCATAGGAATTCATCGCATCGAGTTTAACAGTCCGGCGGGACAGCAATCCTCGGTTATGGCGGCGAAAGCGGCGGAATGTCGCTGCAAAGATCGTGGGCAATCGGCGACGCATTGTCTGGGCCAAAACGGAACTGCTCGATCACGCCGAGTGACACAAATTTTTGACGACATGCGCAGCTGCCGCTACAATACAGCTACAACTTGACGCGCTGCTGACAGCGCACAGACACTCCTCAGTAGCTCAATGGCAGAGCATCCGGCTGTTAACCGGAGGGTTGTAGGTTCGAATCCTACCTGAGGAGCCAAATTCAGATAGCCGGGAATTTTCCGAGATGCCAGTGATGGCACATGCGTTGCCCTGCGAGTGAGGCCATGAGACTGTACGCTATAGGGAGTTCATCGTGACGAACAGCAGACCGGCGGCTTTTTCCACCATCCTTGCCCTGAGCATGCTCGCCGCTTGCTCCGGCCGGCCCGCTGCAACAGCGGCGCGGACCGCTCCACCGACCGACACGTCACCGCCGCCCATGGCCGTCGGACATTCCCTCGCCCAGAGCCCTACGCCGAGTGCACAACCCGAGACAGTCACGACGGCCGTTGAGCCGGCCAAAGACGGGACGACGGTGGCGGCGGTGTGGAAGACGCGAACGGCGCTCGCCGGCAAGAAGGTGACGCTGCGCGGCAAGGTCGTGAAGTACACCAGCGCCGTTCTCGGTGTGAACTGGATCCACCTCCAGGACGGCACTGGAAAAGCCGCCGACGGATCCAACGACATCACGGTTACCAGTGAAATGGAAACCAAGGTGGGCGACGTGATCACGGTCACCGGCACGGTCGTGCTGAACAAGGACCTGGGGTCGGGCTACAACTACCCGGTGCTCATCGAGCACGCGAGCATCGTGAACAGATAGGGAAACCTTCGATGGCCTCGCCGGTTGGAG
>DATCCF010000028.1:0-6970 GCA_036511435.1 Terriglobales bacterium
CCACCGCGC
Source organism: Terriglobales bacterium (assembly GCA_036511435.1). GTDB lineage: Bacteria > Acidobacteriota > Terriglobia > Terriglobales > Acidobacteriaceae > Bog-257. Next base: position 10 of record DATCCF010000028.1, read on the forward strand.
AGAAACGAAAAACCCCGATGCCTCGCATCTACAACCTCTCCGGCCGCCCCGTTTTAGCGGCCGTTACTTAAATGCCAAGGGGTGACAAAGTCTCGTTGCAGTTAATACGGACATTTTCTCGTTGCATCTACAGCCCATCTCACTGATGCTGACGGCACTCCAGTCCCAAACGCTCCAGAGCCGGAGGTAGTCCAACTAAAGAGCCTCGAAACGGGTGACAGAACACTGAACGTCACAGTTGGAAATACTGCGGGTGACTACGTACTCGTTTGCAATCTTGACGCGAACGGGGAAGTTGGGTTTAAGAGCTGCTCTGCGCCTAATCCCCAACGCAACTACCTCCTATTCCGAAGCAATACGAAATGGCTCATCAAAGGCGCACAGGAACCCATGAGCCTAGAGTCCATGCAGAACTGGAGCGTGAAATACAACAACGCGGAGAACATAGGATTGCTGCCAGCAAAATCCTCGAAGGAGGACATTCGAGTATTCTGGCTCTCGTCGTGGACGGCAAAACTCCGTTGACGATCCTCCTAGAAAATCGCAAAAGCTGATTCTGCAACGGTGCTCGTGAGTATTCGGGACAATAGAGCCGGGCGCCCCATCCTTGTCCGCTGCTTTTGCGGGCAGGATGGGAGCGGACCATGAGCCCGCTGGTAATCACGCCCACGCAATGGTGTCGCCGGCTGAAGCCGGCTCAGGATTCATATAACCAGCCCACCCAGGACTTACGTCCTGGGCTAATCTTGTTCCGCCCTGACGGGCTAGCATTTGCGCAATCGTTCCACCGTGCGACCTCGAAGCGCGTTCTCAACTGAAGTCTTCGGTCGGGATGCAGGGCGTGCGACGCGCGGCATGAAATCAAAATCCCCATCCAAGCAAAACCAGCTCGGATGGGGCACCCGCAGTGGTTAGCGGTCAACGGATAGGTAACCGTGGATTCGTGCTGCTATAGGGGTCCTTCGACTCGGACGCGTTCGCCACGGCGAACGCGCCCTCGCTCAGGATGACAACTTCGTTAGTAGGAGCTGAAAGCTGACGGCTGACAGCTAACTGCTGCCCCTCACAACGGTATATTCCCGTGCTTCTTGGGCGGGTTCTTGTCGCGCTTGTTCTCCAGCATATCGAGCGCCTGGATCAGCTTGCGGCGCGTATCGCGCGGGCGAATCACCGCGTCGAGGTAGCCGCGCTCGGCCGCTATATAAGGATTCGCGAAGCGCTCGCGGAACTCCTCGATCTTCGCCTGGCGATCGGCTTCGGGATTCTCCGACTTCTCCAACTCGCGACGGTACACAATGTTCACCGCGCCTTCGGGTCCCATCACCGCGATCTCCGCGGTTGGCCAGGCGTAGTTCACGTCGGTGCGGATGTGCTTGGATGCCATCACGCAATAGGCTCCGCCGTAAGCCTTGCGGGTGATTACGGTAATCTTCGGCACGGTCGCCTCGGAGAACGCGTAAAGCAACTTCGCGCCGTGCGTGATGATGCCGCCATACTCCTGCTGCGTGCCCGGCAGAAATCCTGGCACGTCTTCGAAGGTGATGAGCGGGATGTTGAAGCAGTCGCAGAAGCGCACAAAGCGCGCGCCCTTGATGCTGGCGCTAATGTCGAGTACACCCGCCAGAAACGCCGGCTGGTTGGCGACGATACCCACCGGCTTGCCGTTCAGGCGGGCGAAGCCGATGACGATATTCTTCGCGTAATGCTCCTGCACCTCGAAGAAGTAGCTGTCGTCCACCACGGCGTTGATGACGTCCTTGATGTCGTAGGGCTGGTTCGATTCGGTGGGAACGATAGTGTCGAGGTGTTCGTCGGCGCGGTCGATGGGATCGGTACAAGGCTTGCGCGGCGGATCTTCGAGATTGTTCGAGGGGATGAAGCTGAGCATCTCACGAATCATGCTGAGACACTCGGCGTCGTCGTGCGCCATGAAGTGCGCCACGCCCGACTTCTCGTTGTGCGTCATCGCACCGCCGAGCTCATCCTTAGTGACTTCTTCGTGGGTCACGGCCTTGATGACCTCCGGCCCAGTGATGAACATGTACGAGGTGTTCTTCACCATCAGGATGAAGTCAGTCATCGCCGGGGAATAGACGGCGCCGCCGGCGCACGGCCCCATGATCGCCGAGATCTGCGGCACCACTCCAGAAGCCAGCACGTTGCGCAGGAAGATGTCGGCGTAGCCCGCCAGCGACATCACGCCTTCCTGAATGCGCGCGCCACCGGAATCGTTCAGGCCGATGACCGGCGCTCCCACTCGCATGGCCATGTCCATGATCTTGACGATCTTGGCCGCGTTGGTCTCCGATAGCGAGCCGCCAAAGACGGTGAAGTCCTGCGCGAAGACGAAAACCAGTCGGCCCTCGATGCGGCCGTAACCCGTGAGGAAGCCGTCGCCGAAATACTTCTGCTCGTCCATGCCGAAGTCGGTGCAGCGGTGGGTGACCAGTTTGTCGGTTTCCTCGAACGTGCCCTCGTCGAGCAGGAACTCGATGCGCTCGCGCGCCGACATCTTGCCCTGCTTGTGTTCGCGCGCCCGGCGCTCTTCGCCTCCGCCGGCTTCGGCGAGCGAGTCACGGCGCTTCAGTTCGGTCAGCTTCTGTTCCAGGTTCATGGACGTGATTATAACGAGCGAGGGGCCGTGGGCCGCGAGAGTTTAGGTGTCGCAAGGAAAATTGTTAGTCGGTCATCCCAAGCGACGAGTGCAGCGAGGAGTCGAGGGACCCTTTGGCCGCAAGCAATCCCAAATTTGTTGCTTTGCCAGCCGGCTACCTGTGATTCCGCAGCAATAGGGTTCCTTCGACTCCGCGCCCGCCCGACCCGCAAAAGAAGCGGGTCCGAAATGCTTTGCGGGCGCTCCGCTCGGTCGGAAATCATTCACCACCATTCGACTTCGCCCAGGAAGGCTCCGACACAGAGGGCACGGAGTTTTGGTTCCCATAGAGTTTTCTCCGCGGTCTCCGTGCCTCAGCCTGCCCTGAGCGAAGCCGAAGGGTGGTGAACTTTTCGTCCCTATGGGTGGGCCGCCCGTCCGGATGCCTCGGCGAAGCATCCAATTGAAAATGCTCGCCGGAATTTATCAAGCACTGACCGATAAGCGCTAAAGGCAGTACACTGATGTACTCCGGTTGAGGCTCCCGCGACCGGAGCGCTGTCAAGACTGGGGCCGCGCCAACAACTATGTCCACACCAGCCGAGAATCTGCAGCGGCCTGCCATCAAAGTCTTCGTCGCCACTTCGGTGATGCTGACTTTCATATCGTTTTGGCGGGCCGCAGCTATTGTTCTCTCCGACCTTGGATCATCGGCGTACTACGTTGGCGGCGATGCCGAGAAGGTCATCGGCAAGAGCGCTCCTTGGTTCGTGCTCGCCGTCATGCTTTTCAGCTACGCCGTGCGCGCCCTCTACATCGAGTCCAGCTCCATGTTCGTCCGCGGTGGCGTTTACCGCGTGGTGAAGCAGGCTATGGGCGGGACCCTGGCCAAACTTTCGGTTTCGGCGCTGTTGTTCGATTACATCCTGACCGGTCCCATCAGTTCCGTGGCCGCCGGACAATACGCCGCTGGGCTACTGACCGACACCTTCCATCATCTGGGATACAACATCCACGTTCCAGAGAACTCGTTCGCGGCCGGCTTTGCCGTGCTAGTGACCCTCTATTTCTGGTGGCAGAACATCCTGGGCATTCACGAATCCAGCGAACGCGCCATGCAGATCATGAAGATCACCACGGTGATGGTGGTGATCCTGATTGTCTGGTGCCTCATCACGCTGGCCAAGCACGGCGCTCAACTGCCGCCTTTGCCGTCGCCCGCGGAAATGCACCATAACAAGGAATCGTTGGGCTGGCTGCTGGGGACATGGGCCGAGCGGGTTTCCATCATCATGCTGCTGGTTGGGTTCGGCCATTCTGTGCTGGCCATGAGCGGCGAGGAATCGCTGGCGCAGATCAATCGCGAGATCGAGCATCCCAAGCTCAAGAACCTGGAGAAGACCGGGCTGGTCATCTTCATTTACAGCCTGTTGTTCACCTCACTGGTATCGTTCTTCGCGGTGATGATCATCCCGGATGGGGTGCGGCACGAATACTTCGCCAACCTGATCAGCGGCCTGGCCATGAATGTAGTCGGTCCCTACACCTTGCGGCTTTTCTTCCAGGCATTCGTGGTGATCGTGGGCGCCCTCATGCTGTCAGGCGCGGTCAATACCGCGATCGTGGGCGCCAATGGCGTGCTCAATCGCCTGGTTGAGGATGGCGTCCTTACTACCTGGTTCAAAAAACCTCAGAAACGTTATGGCACCAGTTTCCGCGTTATCAATTTGATCGTCGGTTTGCAGGTCCTCACCATCATCGCCAGCCGCGGCAATGTGTACCTACTGGCTTCTCTTTATGCCTTTGGCGTGATCTGGAGCTTCTCCTTCATGTCGCTGGCGGTAATGGTGCTGCGCTACAAGAGCCCGGAGAACCGGCAGTGGAAAGTGCCCGGCAATATCCACATCCGCGGGGTTGAGATACCCATCGGCGTGGTCTTGATTTCGGTGGTCCTGTTTTCTACTGCCATCGTAAACCTGCTGACCAAGCAACTGGCGACCATCGCCGGTGTCACGTTCAGCGTTGTGTTTTTCGTCGTCTTCACCATCTCGGAGCGCAAGACCGCTCGCGAGCACGCCGCTGGCGAATCCGAACTCGAGCAGTTCAACGTGGCTACAGAACGGGAGTTAAGCGCGGACGCCATGGAGGTGCGGCCGGGCAACATTCTGGTCGCCGTCCGCGATCCCCGCAACCTGTACTACTTGAGGCAAGTGCTGGCGAAGACCGACACCACCAAGACCGACGTGGTGGTGATGACCTCGCGCGTCTATCACCGCGAGTATTCTTTCAGCGGCAGTGAAGAGGTGGACACCTCGGAGGTCTTCAAGAAGTATGAGCGGGAACTGTTCACCTCGGTGGTCAATGCTGCCGAGAAGGAAGGCAAACACGTTTCGCTGGTGGTGGTGCCCACCAACGATGTTTTCGAAAGTATTGTCGCCACGGCGCAGCGACTGAATTCCTCGGTGATCTTGTGTGGCTTATCGAACAAGCTCACCGCGGACGAGCAGGGCAAACTCACAGGCGACGCCTGGGAGCGGTTACCGGAACCGCGTCCCCGGCTGCGGCTGGTCGTGGTCGAGCCCAGCGGTACCAAGCACGAATACCTGCTGGGTCCGCATACCCCACGCATGCGCCAGGAGGATGTGGACCTGCTGCACGGTCTGTGGAAGGAAGTGACCAGCGACCCGCGTTATCGCGAACTGCACCATTACCACGTGCTCAACGTGGCGCTCCAGGAGATGTTCGAGCGTATGCACAACGGCGCTTACCACGATGGGGTCATGAAGGAAATCTTCGAGGAGATGCGCCGCCGTAGCGGGCAGCCAGTTGCCGACGACGATGTGCCGCCGCCCCCGCCGACGTAATCGCGGCCGTCATAGGCCGAGGATCACCACGAGAAATGAGGAAGGCTGCTTCTCTTGAAGATCCGTGTTCATCCTTGCAAATCCGTGGTCAAACGGTTTTCTTCCTCCACTCTTGCTAACATCAAAGCGTGAACACCGCTTCCAAGGTCCGCGTTCGCTTCGCTCCTTCTCCTACGGGACAACTGCACGTCGGCAACGCCCGCACTGCACTCTTCAACTGGCTCTTTGCCCGTCAAGCTGGCGGTGTCATGGTGTTACGCATTGAGGACACCGATGTCGAGCGTAGCGAAGAGCGCTTTGAAACACAGCTTATCGACGATCTCAAGTGGCTGGGCATCGATTGGGACGAGGGCCCCGACAAGGAGCCCCAAGGTCCGTTCGCGCCCTATCGTCAGAGCGATCGCCGGAAGATCTATAGCGAACATGCCGAACGGTTGCTGAGCGAGGGCAAGGCTTACCTGTGCTTCTGCTCGCATTGGGATTGGTTGAAGCAGCGAAGCGATGCCCAAGATAAGCATGAGCCGCCTCTGTACTCGGGAAAATGCCGCGCCCTCGACCCAGCCGAATCCCTGCGCCGACGGGCAATGGGTGAGCCCGCAGTAATCCGGCTGCGCATTCCCGAGCATCCCATCCGCTTTCACGACATTGTGCGCGGCCCGGTCGAGTTCTCCAGCGAAGTAGTCAATGATTTCATCATTGTGCGTTCCACGGGGATGCCGGTTTACAACTATGTTGTGGTCGTGGATGACGCGCTGATGGACATCACTCACGTCATTCGCGGCGACGATCACCTGTCCAACACGCCCAAGCAGGTGGCGCTCTATGAGGCGCTGGGATGGCCGGTGCCGGAGTTCGCGCACCTGTCCACGATTCTGGGCAGCGATCGCGAACGGTTGTCTAAGCGGCACGGGGCAACCTCCATCGCCAATTTCCACGAGATGGGTGTGCTGCCCGAAGCGCTGGTGAACTACCTCGCGCTGCTAGGTTGGGCGCCCACCGGCGGCACCCGCGAAATCTTTTCGCCCGAAGAGCTAATCAAGGAATTTTCGCTGCAACGCGTCACCCCGTCGCCCGCCGTCTTCGACATGGAGAAGCTGTATTGGCTGAACCGGCATTACATGAAGGAGCCCGCCAAGTTTCTTCCAGACGCTGAGCGGAAACTTGAGCAGGAAATACAAGCAGGACACTTAGCGAGGCTCGACACGTTAGCTGAAATCACCACTTCTCATCCGAAATTGCAAAGAATCATTATTGACGGATGGAAGCACTTTGAAGACGTCGGATGGTTGCCGAACCAAGGTGAGGCGACGGGCATGGTCTTCTTGTGGTACTTGAAGATGGTTGAATTGTTTCTCCCTTCGATAGACCGGCTGGAGCAGTTGCCGGAGCGAGCGGCGCTGATCTTTCACCCTCACGCCGCCGAGCTGGTGAGTTCGGTAGAGAATGCGGAAGTGCTGGCATGGCCCAAGTCCAACGAGGTGCTGGCTGCGTTTGCACACGAGGT
>DATCCF010000029.1:0-5967 GCA_036511435.1 Terriglobales bacterium
TTAAGTCCCTTCCGCTTGGCTTGCGGCTCCGGGCTCCGAGCTTGTGGTCGGGAGCGGTTGCCGATCACGCTGCCCGTCGTTCTGGATCCACGGCGAAGGGATCGCTAATCGCCGGGCTGAGTTCGTCGAACTGAAGAGCGATCTGACGGGGTGGGTCAGCCTTGATTCCTAGCAGCCGGGCAATTCGGTTTCTCGCTTTCGTGGGCAACAACGGGGCAAGCAGGGTTGTGGCTTCCTCGGCGAATGCTCTTTTCTTTGCTTCCGTCAGATGATGGGCCATTACTTCGAGCATGAAATCTCGACCGCGCGGAATTGACGGCTGGGGACCATCGACTCTACTCATCTGAGGTGGCGGGATGAACTGGATCGTTATCCGGTTGCGCTCCTCGGGCCGAAGGTGGAATGTGCGGAGCGTAACCTCGATAAGCTTCTGAGCTATGGCACGCTTCTGCTCGATTGGTACATCCCGCGAGTAAAGGCGTAGATAGGGCATCGGAACACCTCCTGCTGCGTTCAAAGGGAGTAGAAGCATTCCTCGTGCCAAGAGGTTGGACAGCAGACAATTAAAGCAACAAACGAGTTACTGGTCCATCGACTGAGACACCTGAGGATAAACTGCCAGAGACCGTGCAATTCTTTCCGGTTCAGGAGATGGTTGAGCCAGCATAAGGCTGATCCCCGTCGCTTCCGCCCTGAAACTTGTAAAGAATATGCTCTGTCCAGCCCGATCCTGAAGGCGTCAATTCGTAAACTGTGCCGCAACCGAAGTCGCCGCAGCCGGGCGTCCCGCCGACGTTGGTCGTGCCGTATAGGTTGCCGGCATTATCGAGAGTCAAGGTGGCAAGCGGATTCTCGCCGTCCTGCCCGCCCGTGAAAGTATAGAGGACCTGATCCGTCCAACCGCCGTGGGATGGCATCAGCTCGTAGACGACGCCTGCACCCGCGCTACCCCCGTTTGACGTTGCGCCGTAGAGATTGCCGCTTTGGTCGAAGACGACCCCAGCCCAGGGATTGCGTCCGTCGTTACCTCCCGTGAAACGATAAAGCACAGTTTCGGTCCAGGGACATAGTGCGCTTACGCAGACCCTAGGGATGGTCTTAGGTTGTAAACCGTGCCGCCCTCTCCGCTTCCTCCAACCGCAGTAGTGCCATAAAGAGTGCCGTTCGCGCCAATCACCACTCGGGCGAGAGGAAACGCCCCGTCGTTGCCTCCGGCAAAGCTGTAGAGCGGACTAAAAACAAAACCGGAGCTGGGGCGCTTCAGTTCGAATACGGTGCCATGGCCATAGGTGCCACCCCATGCGCTCGTTCCGTACAGATTGCCTCCTCGGTCAATCGCCAAGCCGGCCACAGGATTCGCTGCACTCTCATGTCCGGTAAAGCGATAAATCACGTTGAAACTCTGGGCTTGCGCCGATTGGGTTGCGATGATCGGCAGCGAAAATGCAATCGCAACAGCCAGCGCGACCATGGTTGTTGATCTCGAGATGTCCTGTCTCATTGTCGTTCTTCTCCGTGTTTCGACCGGGAATCGTTCCCCGGCACCAATCAGACAAGTACCGCAAGCGAAGGGGGAGCTGGCGGCACTTTCACTTCACTGTCCTCGCACGCCAGCTCCTTTTACATGTCTCGCTGCCTATCCACAATCTCTTTATCGACTAGCATGCGCGTGTGGCTGCATCCGCTTCAGTCGCTAATTCCGTCATGAAATCAAAGAACGCCTGCGATTGCCCAATGAACAGACCCATGGACGTCAGGAAATTGACCGCGCCCATGGCAGCCCCGTTTGTTTCAGTAGGTCGAATGACCGAGCAAATCGGAAGACTTCGGCTAAGGAACGGGCATGGCTCAGGCATGATCAGATTGGTGCCAAAGAGCTCCCCGCCGTTCGGAGGGTTATTCAGGTTCGGGAAGAACAGTCCATTCGTTGGGTCAGTCAAAGGAGCCAAAGGATCCGAAACTGCATGGGTCGCAATGTCCGACCAGGTTTGAAAGTGCATAGTCTCGGTAGGCCCAATGCTGATCAGGATGCGCAGCACTTCGACGCTGCTGGCCCTTTGCGCCAGGGAGGGGTAAAGGCTGTTGCCAGCTTGTTCGATGGTCGGCATGTGAAAGGCCGCCGTATTGGCAATTGCCTGAAGGTGCGCGTCAGGGGTCAGGTCGGCATCCGTTCTGGGGATTGCCGTGAACTGACCATTGGCGAGGCCTGGAACGGCCGGGGGGAATCTGAAATTTGGATCAAGATCCGGGTTATGGCTATCGCTGCGGTAGCGAGTCCACCAACTGGTATCCAGGGTAAGCTGCATGAGATTGGTAAGTCGCAAGCTTCCGCTCGACCCCGTTGCCTGACTGCCCGGCAATGTGCGGAACGGCTCCAGATCTACGGGCGTTGCTCCATTAGCGACAAGGTAGGCATTCAGGAACTGAAAGTGAGTAATCTCATCGTCAGTGTTGTCGTGGACGTACTGGGGAAAGTCGCCATCCAGACCTGCAAATTTTTCGGTGTACTGTGGATTTCCGCTCCCGCCCGGGACTTCGCGGTCCTGAACGCCGCCAAGTTCGTTGTACTGTATCCAAAAATCAGCTTCCAAGGTCTCGGCCGCGGCCACGAACCTGAGCAAGGCCGCATCGCCGCTACTGAGACTACCGTCACGGGTAAGTTTGCCATGTTCGTGCGAATCGGCTTTGGCGAAAACGGACGGTGTTAGCAGACCGGCGCCAACGGTTGCCGCACCGGCCACCATTAATCCATTCTTCACGAATGAGCGCCGGTTCAGTGGGACCTTTAAACCATTCAACAAGTCTGTCATTTGGAGGTCTCCTTTTGAGGGTCCGAGAAGCGACGAGTCGAACGGCCTGCGGGGAGACTTATTCGCCGTTCTGATTTCGACGATTCAGGCCCAACCTGGCGATAAGCGTACCCCGAGTACCGGGCGGTATTGTCACGCATTTGTTAAGGTTTTGTCAGATTCTCGTGAATTATTCGTTGTTGGAGACCTACAGTGCGAGGTCGCGGTTGGGATGTAGAGCACCAAAGTGCGATTCGGAAAAGGGGCATGGTAATCCCGCGTGCAAGGAAAAGCTGTAGGGATTTAGGAATCAGTTCAGGGCTGAGCAGTCCGGGTCAGGAACCTCGGTAGGCGGAGCCGAAGCTGTGGCTCGTCAAAACTAAACGCAGCCCGGTTTTTTCGCTGGGATGTGGGAACTCGGTCTGTGGTCTATTCACCGAGGCCTGATGTCGCGGTTCTGTCAACGGCCTAAGGCGATGGCATTAAAACGAAAATCCACTTTCTAAAGCGGGGCAGAGATTTCAGGGAGACGTGCGAGGGCTGTCGCGCTGAGCATGTTTACTGTAGTTCGCCAGAACTTAAAACGCCCCGTTTCAGGTCTTCTGGATCGCTATGTTTGAGGTTGGGCGAGTAGTCGATTTACCAAACACCGAGTTTGTGCTTCGAAACCATGGGCTTTAGGTCCCGGACCATGGCAACAGCGCGATCACGTACAGCCTCTTCAATTTTTAACCGACCTCACAACTATAGGTGATTCGAGTCACAGACGTGCGGTGCACAGTTTTGGCATAAGTGCTCAATGAAAAGTGTGGGTGCCAAGAGCAACATCCTAAAAGTGTCTGACGAACTGAAAGTCGGTGCGCTTCGCAAGGGGGGTACGGCCGCCAGTGCTGCGGCGACCCGTTGAACGCACAGCGGAGGCATTGACCGTCCTTGTGATCTTCATGAGCTTGCCGCACTTCCGGGCACTTGACGCGGTCATTCGGAGCGCCATAGCCGGTAAGCTGGCCGGCGACGACGGATTTCTCAATCTCGAAAGCGGCGTATTTCGGGTTCGAGCACGTTGCACGGAAGTTCATCAATGACCCGTCCCCATTTTACCCTCAACGTCAATTGGTTGGATTCCGCCTTCCGGAGTAGCTGCCTTCAGTGACCAGTGCTGGCTGGCCTACTAGTGCTATGACCGCATATATAGGTAATCAAGATATACACTTGGCGTGGACGGTGTCAGGCTTTATAGCTATGGCATGGGTAGAGGCAAAGCACTCCGGGTTCAACTTTCCAGGCAGGATCGGCAGCAAGTGGACCAGTTGTTGAGCGGCGGATTGCAGCCAGTGCGAACGGTGCTGCGAGCCTTGGCTCTGCGACAGATGGATGCAGGGCAGGCAACGCCTGCAGTGGCTGTTAGTCTGGGACTTTCGGCCAAAGCGGTGTGGCAGATCGGCAAACGCTATCAGCAGGGCGGTCTGGAGCGCGCGTTATATGACGCCTCCCGGCCGGGGGCAGCTCCGGCGCTGGATGAGGAGCAGCGACAGCGCATCATTGCGGTGGCCTGCAGTCAGCCGCCGTCAGGACGGGCGCGCTGGACGGTGCGCCTGCTGACCGAAGAGGTGATCAAACGCAAGCTGGTACCACGAGTCGGGCGAGAAACCATCCGGGTGCTGCTGGAAAGCCACGACCTGAAGCTGTGGCGGGAAAAAAATGTGGTGCGTGGGGGAGTTGGACGAGGAGTACATCGCCCGCATGGAGGTGGTGCTGGGGCTGTACGAAAAGCTTTTTTGCCAGCGGGCACCAGTGGTCTGCATCGACGAGAAGCCGGTGGTGCTGCATGCCGACACCCGTTCCCCGATGGCGATGCAGCCGGGAAGAGCTGCCCGACGGGACTATGAATACAAGCGTTGCGGAACCGCCAACGTGTTTTGCGGGATCGAGCCCCAGGCGGGACGGCACTTCACCAAGGTGACTCCGACTCGGTGCTCGGCCCAGTTTGCCGATTACCTGCTGGATATCGCCGCTAGCTATCGGGAGGCCGATACCATCCATCTGATCATGGACAACCTGAGTACCCACACCCGCAAAGCTGTGGTGGAACGATTCGGAGAACAAGCTGGCGGTTGGTTGTGGAAGCGTTTTACGGTGCACTACACTCCCAAGCATGGAAGCTGGCTGAACCAAGCGGAGATACAGGTTAGTTTGCGTTCCCGGCAATGCTTAGGCAAACGCCGAATCGGAGACATCGCTGGCTTGCGCCAGCAAACTCGGACCTGGAATCGTCGTATGAATCGCGACCGGGTTACCACCAGTGGAAGTTCACACGCAAGCAGGCCCGACACAAGTTTCGTTACATAATCAAGCGGTCGAAGCACTAGTGTCCTGATTCCGTGATGATGCCGAACCTAGCCCAACTTCACTCTTCGCCTCGCGCAGGATGGATAGCTTCTGGCGAGTCACCTTTAACTTATCAATCAATCGGGTTACGGCATTAAGATTTACCCCGACTTTGCTTATGGAATCGGCTGCTTGATTCGCCTCTTCTCGCAGGTGCTTCAATTCTTCTTCGGCATCTTCTAATTCGGTTTGTGGATGCGCCCTGATTTCATGCTGGTCTTGGTCTGTCATTTCCGTTTCCTCTCATCCTCCAGTATATGAGAATTAACGACAGATATCTGTTCAACTTGTGCCTACGCCGGAAGAAGTCTGTGCCGCCACGGAAGAGGAGGAGCTGTTGGAACGGGGACTCGCCGCTCTCCATCCCGCCGATTCGCATCCAGAGAATTCTGTCCATCCTTCATGCCTTCACTCAGGAGCCCCACTTTGCGTAAACAGTTAGCGGCATGACGATAGTCGATATACGCACCAACAGCGTCGTCCTATCTGAGTCGTCATTGAGTCGCCAGATTCCAAACGTCACTGGATGTTGGTACACTGCAACCGTCCGACCGCCGGCCAGGAGACGCTTATGGACCGCATACGGTTTGTTACGCAAGGCGACCAGCGCATCTTGTTGTTGGATTTTACAAACTGCACCGCTCAGGAAGTGTCGGCTATCGCAGATCAAGCTCCGGCAATCGTGGCTCAGGAGCCAAGTGGTTCTGTCCTGGTGGTGGCCGATTTCAGCGGAGCGGAGTTTAGTCGCAATGCAGTGGAACACATCAAAATCGCGACTGTCTTCGACCGG
>DATCCF010000030.1:0-3204 GCA_036511435.1 Terriglobales bacterium
TGGTCTGAGCGATTTGGAGCGGGGTACGGGGATCGAACCCGTGACATCGAGCTTGGGAAGCTCGCGTTCTACCGCTGAACTAACCCCGCTCAGTCCGGTAGGTGTGCAAAGTGTACCATCTGTGCAAATTGCCTCGCAAACTCGCAAACCGCAGCCTTGACGGGCTCCTATGTTCCTGCTGCAGGTGCCGGTCGCTTCGCTCCTCATGCCGGTAAATCATATCAAGTTGAATAGCCTCGCCAATATCGGCGAGAATGGCTGGGTACCCTGTCCTTGAAGGAAATCCCAATGATGAAACGTCTACTCCCGATCATGTTGCTGTCCACTGCGCTCGCTGCCCAGAATCCGGCTGCCGCAACCGCACCCCACTTCGATGGCAACAGTTGGTGGGCCTACGTGAAGGTGCTGGCCTCCGACCAGATGGAAGGTCGCGAGACCGGCAGCGAAGGTCTGCGGAAAGCTGCCGCTTATATTGTTGACCAGCTCAAGGCAGACGATCTCCAGCCTGCCGGTAGCAATGGCTTCTATCAGCCGGTGAAATTGGTGAGCCGCCAGATTGATGAATCCGGTTCCAGTCTTGCACTGGTGCGCAACGGTAAAGATGAGCCGCTGGTGCTCGGCGAGGACGCGATGTTCAGCACACGCGTTGACCTGGCGCCTCAGGTGGACGCGCCGCTGGTGTTTGTCGGATACGGCCTGCGCGTTCCCGAGAAGAATTATGACGATTTTGCCGGCCTCGATGTGAAGGGCAAGGTGGTGGTGGTGATTTCGGGTTCGCCGGCGGACATGCCCTCAGCCTTGGCGTCGCACTATCAGTCCACGTCAGAGCGATCCAAGGCCCTGCGCGAAGCCGGAGCTGTCGGCATGATTTCGATTCCGAACCCCGCTTCCATGGACATTCCCTGGAGCCGCATGAAGCTGGCCCGCACTCGTCCGAGCATGGTGCTGGCCGATTCCAGCCTCGACGACGCTCTGGGCATCAAGCTGCTGATCGTCTTCAATCCAGCGGATGCGGAGAAGCTATTCGAGAGATCCGGCCACAGCTTCCAGGAGATTGCCGATCTGGCCAAAGACCGCAAGGCCCTGCCGCATTTCCCGCTAACGGCTAGCATCAAGGCGAAAGCCAAGGTGATTAAGACGCAGGTCGAGTCTGACAATATCATCGCCAAACTGCCGGGCAACGATCCTAAGCTGAAGGAGGAATATGTTGTGCTGTCCGCGCACATAGACCACCTCGGCATTGGCGAACCGATTAACGGCGATCGCATTTACAACGGCGCCATGGACAACGGCTCAGGATCGGCGCTGGTGCTTGACATCGCGAACTCAATGCATCGCTCGCACGGCAGTCTTAAGCGTTCCGTCCTTTTTGTGTGGGTTACGGCAGAAGAGAAAGGCCTGCTGGGTTCCAGATTTTTTGCTACGCACCCGACGGTACCCAAGAATTCCCTGGTCGCTGACATCAACACCGATATGTTCCTGCCGATCTTCCCGCTGAAGGTGTTGACGGTCTATGGGCTGGATGAGTCCGACCTTGGAAACATGGTGCGCGAGGTCGCGGAGCAGCAAGGGATACGAGTGCAGCCCGATCCCGAACCGCTGCGGAATTCCTTTATCCGCAGCGATCAATACAGCTTCATTCGGCAGGGAATTCCTGCTCTGGCCATGAAAGTGGGCTTCGTGCCGGGATCTCCGGAGGCGGTTATCGAGAAGAAGTGGCTGACGGAGAGATACCACGCGCCTTCGGATGATCTGGATCAGCCGGTAGATCTTGCGGCGGCGGGCAAGTTCGAGGACATCGTGCAGGGGCTGGCCGTCAAGGTGGCAAACGATCCGCAACGCCCGCAGTGGAAGAGCGATAGCTTCTTCCGCCGCTTCATGACGGAGAATTCGATGGGGCGATGAACGACGCCGCCTGAGTGATTGGCGCGAATTCCCGTTTATGCGGAGCAAATTGCCTGCTGACGGGTGCGGTGAACCGTTTACCGATCGCTAGCGGCGTCTCCTTCCATCCAGCGACAGCGTTCCTGGCCCGGTGATCAGCAGAAACACCAGTCCCAACAGCATGCTGAAGTCGGTGCGCGCTTCGTGCAACATGCTCCATAGGCCGCTCTTTGTAATCATGGAAAGCTTCGTGGTTGCGATTGCCACCAGGATTACGCCGAGCAGAGGAACCACGGCAACCCGCGTGAATAATCCGATGAGCAGCAGCAAGCCGCACACGATCTCAACCGATCCGACGAAGGGCGCCATGAAGTGCGGAAAGGGAATGCCGATCTTCTCGAAGCGGCCCACGCCCAGTTGGGCAGGGAAGACGAACTTCTGGACGCCTTCCGACACAAACACCCATCCCACGAGAATGCGGATAAGCACCAACGCTTTTGCGGTGCGCGTGGTCCAATCTGGAGTGGCGATCTGTGCCATGGCTAGCTCCTGGCCACCGGCGGAGGCAGCGCGGTAAATTGAGTTATAGCAGGTTCACATCGTGCATAAGCGGTGGGTGGAGCACGCCTTCAGGCGTGCCCAACTGCCGTCAGTTCTTAAATCGCGCTTTAGCGCCTGAGGTAATATTTCGGTCACCTCAGCGGCTAAAGCCGTCTCATTTCCGAACTCTTAACTGCACCGCTGAAGCGGTGCTCCACCCTATACACCAAGTATGAAAATGCTTTAGCTCTGCGAAAGCTGAGGTCTCGGGGACACAACGACCCTTTGACGGAAACAGCACGCTCGAAACTCGAAACTCTCTCAAACTACTTCGTTGCAATCATGAGGTTGACAGGACCTGGTATGCGAACCCTCTTGGTCGCGGCAAAGCCCGCGGCCTTCAACCAATCTTCGTATTCTGGCTCGCTATAGCTTGCCCCCGCCCTGGTGCCCACCAGCATGTTCAGCGCGAACAGTGTGCCGAAGCGAGGAGAGGTCTTGTCCGCATCGAGGATGAAGTCTGAAATGACGATCCGCCCTTGCGGCGCAAGCGCAGCATAGGCACGATGGAGGAGCAGCCGATTTTCTTCCGGCGAGAACATGTGGCAGATGGCCGAAAGCAGAACCAGGTCGTAACCTGCCGGTTCAAGTGGCACGCTTAGCATGTCGCCGGCGCGAGTGCTGATGCGATCGCCTAGTCCGGCCTGGCGAATATGCTCCTGCGTAATCGGCAACACTTCGGGCATATCGACGATCTCGGAATGCAGCGCCGATGCCGCT
>DATCCF010000031.1:0-28208 GCA_036511435.1 Terriglobales bacterium
CTGCGCTCCGCCAAGGCCCGCAGCGTGGAGGCTCTGGAGGACGCCATCGCGGAAGCCCTGCGAGCCATTACTGCCGACAACGCCTTAGCTTGGTTCTCTCATTGCGGGTATGGTCTACAATAACGCTGAAAATGCTCTAGATCCCTCGACCTCCGCCGGACCGGTAACCGGGGGCACAATTGGTTGCTGCCATGCTCCACTCGTGGCCATCGAGAATCTGACCGCACAGCGACAGAAACGTAAGCCCGGTGCGTCCAGATCCGGACGCAGACGTTCCGAGTCGCTGGCAAATCGTGACCAGTGGCGCTGACACCGCTGCCTTCATCCCGCAGCCTCCACGCCCGGCGGGTGAGCTGCGAAGGGCCACTCGCGGCGTCGCCACGAGCGCACAAAGTAAATCGCCAAACCGAGGATAAGAATGACGACCGCGTAGCGGATTTCGCGCAGAAAGTTTTTTCGCGCCACCAGAATGAAGATGAATCCCGCGATCGCCAGCAGCGCGGGCAGCGGATAGAGCCACATGCGGAAGGGCCGCGGCAGGTCAGGTTGGCGCTTGCGCAGCACCATCAAGCCGACCGCCTGCACAATGAACTGCAACAGGATTCGAATGACGACCAGGGCGGCAATCACGTCGGCCAGACGCAACAGGCAAAACAGCATCGCAACGCCGCCCAGTGCGAGCAACGAAACGGTGGGAAAGCGGTGCTGCGGGTGGACCCGCGCAAACGCGCGGAAGTAATTGCCGTCGAGCGCCGCAGCGTAGGGCACTCGCGAATAGCCAAGCAACAGCGAGAACACCGAAGCGAACGCGGTCCACATGATCAATCCGGTTACCGCTCGCCCCGCCCAGCTCCCATAGATACGCTGCATGAACACGGACATGACATAGTTGTCCTGGTTCGAATGCCCGGCCAGTTCCCTCCACGGGAGCACGCCCAGCACAGCGATGTTCATGACGATGTAGATTATTGCGACGATGAAGATGGACAGGATTAGAGCGCGCGGAATTGTGCGCCCCGGATCCTTTATCTCTGCACCCAGGAAACAAACGTTGTAATAACCCCAATAGTCATACGTGGCGATCAGCATCGCCGCGCCCATCCCGGTAAAGAAAGCATTCGATGGGTGGAACGCTCCCGGCGGGAAGTCGAAGGCCCGCGCAGCGCTGAAGTGGGTTAATCCCGCCACGATGATCCAAGCCACAGTCAGCGCCACACCCACCCACAGGAACTCCGAGAGCTTGCCAATGGCCGTGATTCGGCGGTATAGCAGAAAAACCACCAGCGCACACGTCGCGATCGCAACGAACGTCCCCGGCATCAGCACCAGGCGCACCTCGAGCGCGCCCAGCACGGGCAGGCCGGCATGCAGCGTGTGTTCCATGAGCGTGCGGTCGAGGCCGGGCCAGAGATATCCGGCATAGTGCGCTAGTCCGATGCAGCCCGACGCAACGGACAATGGCGCACTGAACGAAAGTTGCCAGATGAAAAGGAACGACAGCAGCCGGCCGAGAGTTTGAGGTCCGTAGATTTCTTTGAGGTAGCGATAGGAGCCGCCGGCTCCTGGCATGGCTGCGCCCAGTTCGGCCCAGACCAGGCCATCGCAAAGGGCGAAGACGGCGCCCAAGATCCAGCCCAGCATGGCTTGCGGGCCGCCTGCGGCACCCACGATCAGGGGAATGGTGATGAACGGCCCCACCCCGATCATGTCAATCATATTCAGCGTGGTTGCGCCGGCCAGCCCTACGCCGCGAATCAGCTCGGGCTGCGCAGGCACACTATTTTGGTTCATGTCCCACGCTCAGCAGGTTTACGTAGAGACGAATGGCGCCCGGCACGCCGAAGGGCAACTGCCGGAAAAAGGCATATCCGGCGTACAGGTAGTAGCCTTTTCCGTATTGCGCCAGCAGCAACCCGCCTTTTTGCGGCGGCTCGCCCGGATCGTTGGACGCCAGGAGCGGCGTGAAGTGCGGGCCCCACTGATCCATGAAGTACAAGCCGCGCTCCTGCACCCAGCCGTCGAAATCATGCGCCGTAATCTGGTTGGGGTAATGGAACACCGGGCTTTGCGGATCGAGGATGGTGACCGGCGCCTCTTCGACCGTCACGCGTTCGCGGCTGAGTTGCGCCGGATAGGGCATGTAGTGTCCGCTGTTGAATTCGCTTGGCGAGGTGTTGTACTGCACCAGCAGCGTGCCGCCATCCCGCACATAATCAAGCAGCCGCTGATTGTATTTCTTCACGTCGTCTCGGGTGTCGTAAGCCCGAATGCCGAGCACAATCGTCCCAAAGCGCGTGAGATCGCCATGCTCAATGTCATCCGGGGCGAGTAATGTCACACCCAAGCCAAGTTGCCGTAAGACAATAGGAATGTCATCTCCCGCTCCCATGACATAGCCAATCTTCAGGCCCTGCGGGACCTTCACTTCCACCACGCTGGCCCGCTGCAACGCGGGTTGGTAATAGAAGAAACCCCCGAGATCGGGCCGCGTGACCAAGCTGTAGCCTTCGCTGTAATCGCGATCGTTGGCGTTCAGCAGCGCACGCACCTGGTATCGGGACTCCTTCGCTCCATCCGGCAGAACTTTGAATTCCGCGGCATGTTCTCCGGTCTTGTTGAACTCGACGGTCGCCGACTGCGGTTCGACCTTCCATCCGGCCGGTACTTCGGGATGCACGGCGCCGTTTGCACGAGCTACGGTTGAGCGCACCATTACGCTCAACTGCGCGGAAGGATTCGAACCGGCCGGAATGATCTGCGTGGCGGGTGAGGTTTCCACAGAGAAGGGCGGCACGACTGCCAAGGGGATGGACCAAGCCTCGCCATGAGTGTCGTGCACCGGCGTGCGCGCAAAGCTGCGAATCTCGCCGTCTTCGCCATTCATGCTGTACACCGCATGCGCTGCGACGGGCGGCGGAGGCAGGGCGAGAGTCACATACTCGGGATTATCGATCTGATAGATGGCATCTGTCTCGGGATTATCGCGGTGAAAATAAGCCTTGGTGAGCTGTGCGTTCGCGGGCGGTGTCACCCGGAAGGTGAGCGCACAACCGTCGCCGGGCGCGATACGCTTGGGCACGCGGTCCATGAACACCTCAGCTTTCCAGCCCGGCGGAACCTCGAGCGAAAACTGCTTAAGATCGAGCGGAAGCGCGCTGCCGTTGTGCAGCTTTGCCAGCAGCAGGAACGACTTCCCTGCCGTGATGACTGCCGCCAGCACGTCACCATTGGCGGTGGGAAAGGCCTCCGCCATGGGACGCCCGTCGGGCGTGCCCGGACCGACGCCGAGATCGAGACCCAATGCCAGATTAGCGGCTTGCTCAAACTGCTCTTGCTTGGTACGCAGAGAAGCAAGCAAGTCGGCTTTCTCCGCAGCCGGCAGATCCGATTGCGCAATCTTGCTGATTAGCGTTAGCGTCAGGTTCAAACCGCGCAGTAATGGCATCCCTGCCGCCTGGTCGTTTGCCTGCGCTGCGGTGGTGGCCTCATCCACCGTTTTCGCAATCGCCTCGAGCTGCGGGCTCAGCCAAGGAGCCTTCGCCTGATCGGCGCCAAGCCGTAATGCCAGCCCGGGCAACGAGGTGTCGATGCCATCGAAGAAATCTTTCTCATGGGTACCTGCGGCCGGAGCATTGGGCAAAACAGAATCAATCAGCTTGTAATAGCTGGTGCGTCGACCCTCGGGAAGAGTCCACGCGCCGGCGCCTTGCGAAAGCTGGTGCTTTAGCCCCTTCCAGGCGAATTGCACATAGGTTTCGCCCAGCAGTGGGTCGAACTGCGAAGTCTCCAGTTCGATGGTCCAGTCTTCCGTGCCGCGAACATTGTCCATGTACAACTTCTTCGCCTGCCAGGGTTGCAGCCCTTCACGAATCTGCTCGGGAAAGAGGGCGGGGTCGGCAGCCGCGCGAAACGCTTCCCGACTGAGGATTCCCGAGGCCTGGTGATGGCCGTGGCCGTCGCGCGAGGTACCCTGAAAACGAGTACAGATCACGTCTGGACGGAAGGTGCGAATGACGCGCACCATGTCGCCAAGGGCGACATCGTGGCCTTGCCACATCTGGAATGTTTCTTCCGGAGTCTTGGAGAATCCGAAATCGGCAACACGGGTGAAACGCTGTTCGACGGCGTAGTAACGGTCGGCTGCCAGCAACTCCAGAGTGCGAACGATGCCGAGTTCATCCAGGAGATTGCTGCCAATTTTGTTCTGCCCGCCTTCGCCGCGGTTCAAGGTGAGTTGCAATGCGGTCACACCGTGCCCGCGAGACTCGAGGGTGAGCATGCCGCCGTCTTCGTCGTCGGGATGCGCGACCGTGTGCATGAGGCGTGCGGTGGTATGCAGACGGCGCAACATCTCTTTTAGCCCGGCGTCGCCGATATCGACCGGAAGCGGTTTGGTATCGACCCAGGGGGATGGAACTTGCGCGAGGGCTGTCGTCGCCAGGAGCGCGAGGAGCAGGCACAGCCTGACACGCGCACCTAAGCGAAGCAGTGGGCTGGTACGGATAGAAAATGCCATCGGTTGTCACGAACAGAATTACCAGAAGCTATCTCATAAATCGGTTTTGAAGGGGCACGGCTTCAGCCGTGCCGCAAATGGCCCGTTACGACCTGGGCTTTAGCCCCTGAGGTACCTCGCTTTTGGACCACCGGTATTTATGAGATGGCCTCTAGTACAAAGGCTGACGTACAGAGTACACAAACATGCGGCCCGGTGCGAAATGCAAGCCGGGCCAGTTAGGCAAGTCGTCGCAGAATCAGACGTACGCTTCGTCTACGTAGCACCACTTCCAATCGCCTGACTTGAACGCCTGCATCACGGGATGCCCCGTTTCTTTGAAGTGCTTGTTGGCGTGCTGACCGGCGGAGGAATCGCAGCAGCCGACGTGTCCGCAGGTCAGACACTTGCGGAGCTGCACCCACCGCAGTCCGGCATCGATACAGGATTGGCACCCCTCGCCGCTCGGCGGGACATCTGGATTGGCTTGCTTGACGTGCTCACACTTCGCCATGAGGCCTCCTCGTAGGAAATATCTTTGTTGGATGAACCGGCCGATGAGCCAGATTCCCGCAATCCAGTGCGCAGGATTGCGACAGCGAATCACAGCGGCGGCGCAACCGCTTGTCTATAATGGATTTTCGCGACGCATTGCCATCGTTGGAGCGGCAAATTGGCTCCGTCGAGGCGTATTTGGCGGCGGTCGCGACGGATTCCTTCATGATTCAAACCTTATTTGGCAGCACCGAAGAAAAGCCTAGTTTCCTCCAACGCATGAAAGAGGCGGTCACGCGGACGCGCGAGACCCTTAGCGAGCGGATTGAAGAGGTGGTCGCAATCCGCAAGGAGATCGACCGCGACACCCTGGACGATCTGGAGGCGACCCTGCTCACGGCCGATCTTGGCACGGCGACGACCTCAACCGTGCTGGCGGCCTTGCGCGAGAAGGTCGATCGCAAGCAGGTGGGCAACGTCGAGGAGTTAAAGCGTGTACTGAAAGACGAACTGCTAGCTATCCTGAATACCACCGACAAGAGGCCGGTCCAAAAAGTTGACGGCGAACCGGAAGTGATCCTGGTGGTCGGCGTAAATGGGGTGGGCAAGACCACCACTATCGGCAAGCTGGCGTACACTTTGCGCGCCCAAGGCAAAACCGTGCTGCTGGCGGCGGCGGACACGTTTCGCGCTGCGGCCATCGAGCAACTCGAAATATGGGGCGACCGCACCGGAACCGAGGTCATCAAGAACAAGCCGGGCGGAGATCCCGCGGCGGTACTCTTTGACGCGATGCAAGCCGCCAAAGCGCGCGCCATTGACTACGTCATCGTGGACACAGCCGGCCGCCTGCATACCAAAACCAGCCTGATGGAAGAGCTGGCGAAGATGCGCCGCACCGCGCAACGCCTCAGCGCCAACGCTCCCCACGAAACTTTGCTGGTGATGGACGCGACCACCGGCCAGAACGGTTTGCAACAAGCACGGTTGTTTACCCAATCCGCCGGCGTCACCGGCATTGTGCTCACCAAGCTCGACGGGACCGCCAAGGGCGGCGTAGTGGTGGCCATCTCGAAGGAACTTGGCTTGCCGGTGCGCTACGTGGGAGTTGGGGAAAAAGTCAGCGATCTTCTGCCCTTTAACCCGCAGGACTTTGTGAATTCGCTCTTTAGCTAGAACTTACACTTGACAATCAATTGATTATCAAGTAGCTTTCTTGTCTGGAGTTCCTATGAGCATGCACGTGCATCAAGAAGTCCTGTTAGCAGCCAAGCAGATTGCGAGTCAGCGTGGCGATTGGACTTTCACGCCCTACGAGGTAGTTAAGGCTTTACCGGCCTTGAATGAGAGTTCCGTTCGCACAGACATTGTCAGCCGTTGTTGTGTTAATGCGCCCAGTAATCATCTCCGCAGATGGGACTATTTCCGTCGCGTAGGTCATGGCCGTTATGAGATTCGTTCTGAGTATCGCGATATGGGGATTCCGATGACGGCAGCCCCTTCTATTTCGACACGCTCGCTGAACCCAGTGAGATCTGAACCGGCAGAATCCAAGCGTCCCGCGCGGCGTGACGTGATTCATGCCGTTATTCACTCCGATCCCGAAGCATGTACAGCAGAGTGTCTGGAGGTGGCCGTAGTAACACAAGGCGGCACCCTGGATGAGGTCGTACAAAACTTGAAGGACGCGGTTGCATTGCATCTGGAGGGAGAAGATTTGGCTGCACTAGGATTGTCCGACCATCCCCGATTGCAGATAACTTTTGACGCGTCGCTGAACCTATGACCAAGCTCCGACGGTTGTCGGCTCGTGAGATTTTGAAGGCTTTGGGGAGTTTCGGGTTTCAAATGGCAACGATGCGTGGAAGTCACGCCAAGTTGAGACGCCTCCTTCCCAGCGGAGAACGACAAACACTCACCGTACCTCTTCACAAAAGCCTTACGCCCGGCACGATCCATGCGGTATTCCGACAAGCATCCCGTTATATTCCGGAAGCTGATCTGAAGACGTGGTTCTTCACCGACGAGCGATAGCCTGATCAACTAATGGCGGGTCAACCACCAACTCGGGACGAGCAGTTCATGCAGCAAGCCTTGGAACTCGCCAGCAAAGGCGTGGCCCTCGCTTCCCCGAACCCGTGTGTTGGCGCAGTGCTGGTTGACGGCAACGGCAAGGTCATCGGTAGCGGTACTCACACCTATGAGGGGCGAAAACATGCGGAAGTGCTGGCGTTGGAAGCAGCCGGAGACCGTGCCCGTGGGGCCACACTCTACGTGAATCTCGAACCCTGCTCCCACGTGGGACGCACCGGCCCGTGCACAGAGGCCCTTATTACTGCGGGCGTGAAGCGCGTTTTCGTAGCCATGCGCGATCCTAATCCGGCGGTCAGTGGACGAGGGCTGGCCAGATTGCGCGACGCCGGGATAGAGGTGCGGGAAGGCCTGGGCGAAGCCGAAGCTAAAAAGCTGAATGAGTCGTTCGCGAAATATATCCGGCAAAAGACCCCGTTCGTCACCCTCAAAACGGCAATGACCCTCGACGGAAAGATTGCTCCGCCACCGGGAGAAGGCGCGACTCCTAGCGTGCTGGCGCCCCTGACAGCGAGCGGCGGATGGATCACTAGCGAGGAGGCGCGGGCACACGTACACGAGTTGCGCCACGCCAACGATGCCATCATGGTCGGCGTAGGCACTGTGGTCGCGGACGATCCGCTGCTCACCGATCGCACCGGTCTTCCCCGCCGCAGGCCACTGCTGCGCGTGATCCTCGATTCGCGTTTGCGTTTGCCGCTCGACTCGCGCGTGGTCAAAACAGCGCGGGAAGATGTCATCGTCTTCTGCTGCTTCGCGGAGGAGAACAAGCGGCGTGAATTGGAAGCGCGCGGCGTGATCGTGGAGCAGGTCCCGATGCGGCGTCCGGTAGAAGATGGCACCATTCCGTTTCCCGGCAGTTCCCCGACAATCGACGGCCGGCCTGATCTCGAAAAAGTATTGGCAAATCTCGGCGAGCGTGAAATCACAAGCCTGATTATCGAAGGTGGGGCCATGGTGAATTGGGCTGCACTGTCAGCCGGCGTTGTGGACAAGATTTTCTTTTACTATGCTCCGAAGATTCTCGCGGGTACGGGTTCCATTCCGTTTGCGCTAGGGGCCGGATATCGTCGCATCAGCGAAGCGGCTTACGTGAAATCGCTGGTGCTGCACCGCTTCGGCGAAGACTTTGCCGTGGAGGGCTATCTGCGCGATCCGTACACGAATGACATTCATCTGGTGGCTGCACCAGGACAGGATTAATAATCAGCCTCGTTGATGAGGCTATAGATCGCTGCGTAAGTAATGTCTCATATGGGATTGACGATTCGTCTCTGGAGTTGTCATTACGAGCGAAGCGAGGAATCTGCTGTTGTTGGCGCTGGAACGACCGCTGAAGAGACAGCAGATCCCTCACGGCCTGAACTTTACCCCAACAAGCGCAAAAACGGCGCTCGTTGGGGACCCCGGTTCGGCCGTTCGTGATGACAACTCAAAATCGCGAGGCGGGACATTACTTATACAGCACTCAATAAATGTGAGGCGACCATCATGTTTACTGGACTAGTTGAAGAAGTCGGAACCATTGCCAGCATTGTCGAACGCGGCGGCAATCACCGCATCACCATCACCGCCCTGGCCACCGCAAAAGAGTTGCAGCAGGGAAACAGCGTCGCAGTAAGCGGGGTCTGCCTGACCGCGCTCGATATCACGCCGCAATCCTTCTGCGCCGACTTGGCCGCGGAAACCTGGAGGCTGACCTCGCTCTCTCGCATCACCGAGGGCGCGCTGGTAAACCTGGAGTTGCCCCTAAAGGCGGATGGCCGCATGGGCGGTCACATGGTGCAAGGACACGTGGATGGCACGGGCCGTTTCGTCGCCCTGGAGCCGATTGCCAACGCGGACGACTTCTGGCTGCTCATCGACATTCCCGAGGAGCTCGAGAAGTATGTTGTGTTCAAGGGCTCAATCGCCATTGAAGGCATCAGCCTCACGGTGGCGAAGCTGGAAGGCCTGCGCCTGACCATCGCTATCATCCCGCACACCGTAAAGATGACGAACCTGGCCACGCTGAAGCCGGGCGATCCGGTGAATATCGAGACCGACATCGTCGCCAAGTACCTGGAGAAATGGACGAGGCGCGATGAACAGAGCGGAGCCCTCACGGTGGACAGATTGGTGGCGCAAGGCTTCTGAGACGGGGTCCAAAGTTTCTGTGTCCTGCGAGCCAGGGTAGAGCGGCGCTTTAGCCGGATTATTCATGAACGCAAGGTGTCATCCTGAGTGGAGCGCCCGCAAAGAACTTCCGACCCGCCTCTTTTGCGGGTCTGGCGGGCGCGGAGTCGAAGGACCCCTATAACTACGAGAAATCACAGTGTGGCCGTATGGCGCAGCAACAAGCTTGAGATTGCTGCCGGCCAAAGGGATCCCTCGACTCCTCGCTGCGCTCGTCGCTCCGTCAAAAAACGTGCCGGTGGCAAGTGAGTGAGCAGCATAGGGGTGCTTCGGCTCGCTGCGCTCGCTCAGGATGACAGAGGTTGAGGGATGACAGTGGAAAATCCTAAGGGTGGGCCGCAGGCCCATGTAACGCTCGGGATGACAACCAAGAAACTACGCGCGCTCATGAATAATCCAGCTTTGGCGCCGCGTCTATCGAAACCACGCTCTACACGCGTGGCTCGTGCGCCGGACGTCGCGCGCCAAAGTAGCGCTCGAAGTCCAGGGAGTCGAGTTCGAGGAATTCCTGCACGATTGGCTCCTTGCAGTTGGCCATTTCCGCAAAGGTCCCAAAGAAGATGGCGCGCGCCTCGTGCAGAAACAGCAGGCGGTCGGCTAGTTTCTTGGCGAGAGCCATGTCGTGCGTGACCACGATGCTGGTGAGTTTTAACTGCTTTTTGAGTTTCTTGATCAAGTCGCCCAGCAGGTGCGCCATCAAGGGATCGACCATGGTGGTCGGCTCATCGTAGAGCACCGCGTCAGGCTGCGCAGCCAGCGCGCGGGCAATGGCTACGGAGCGCTTCATGCCGGTCGACAGGTCGGACGGCAGCAGGTCGCGGAACTCCCGCACGCCCACCATGTCAAGCAGGCCGTCGATGATCTGATAGATCTGCTCTTCTTGCAAACCACCGCGCTCGCGCAGAGGAAACGCAACATTCTCGCCAATCGTCAAGGAATCGAAGAGAGCTCCGTTCTGAAATACCATGGTCACTTTCTTGCGGATGCGCTCCAGGTCCTGCTCGCCGTAATCGGTGATGTCTTCATAGGCGACCCAGACCCGCCCCTTGTCGGGCTTGAGGAAGCCCATGATATTTTGCAGCGCAACCGACTTGCCCACCCCGCTTCGTCCCAGGATGCAAACCGTCTCGCCGGGCATGACGTCGAAACTCACACCATCGAGCACGACATTGCTGCCGAACGCCTTGTGCACATCCTGGAACTCGATGTAGGGCTTTAGATCGTTCATTCGCCGTTGCTCTCCGTCCCTCTCACTTGCAAGGCCTCTTCGTTATGTACCAGATCTTCATATTCTTCGAAAGTATTCACATTGCGAAAGACCATCGGAGAGAAGCCTGCGGCCCGGATTTCAGCTTCGGAGATGTAGCGCGTAGGCGCGAGGGGGAACAAACGATCGATCTTATAGTCGCCACGTTTGAGCGCCTGTTCGGCCACAGCTCGCAACGGGCGCCGGTAGACCGCGGCAAGCGGTTGCAGCCCGCCCAGCGCCTCGGGAACCACGATCACGTCACCGGTGGCGCGTGCTTGTTGCAGCAGCCAGGCGAGAAAATCTGGACCCATCAGCGGCGTATCCACCGAAAGCATGAGGTTCAGCTCCGTTTCCGTAATACACAGGGCAGCATGGATTCCGCCCAGCGGCCCGCAATCGGGGAAGACATCCTCGACCACGTTGCCGTATCGCGCATACCGTTCGCGCGGGCCAACGATAAAAACCGCGTTCGCGACCCTCGCAGCAGTGTGCAATGCGCGCTCCAGCAGCGTCTGCTGGCCAAGAGGGAGCAGCGCTTTGTCAGTGCCCATGCGTGAGCTCCGACCGCCCGCCAGGATGAATGCAGTTACGTCGTCCACGCCGACATCATACCGGACTTCAGCTATTCGCCATTCGCTTTTCGCTTTTCGCCAAGAGGACTCGGATGTGACCCTTGGGGGGGCCGGCCTAGTCTCGTCCGTATGTGCTCCTGCCAAACCCTCTAGTTCTGAATCCGCTGTAGATTTGCGACTTTCGCGAACGAGCGAAGAGCGAAAAGCGGCCCCTATGCGTGCCCGGGACGAAATGTGCTGGTTTTGGGAATGCAGCCGTTGATTTCGATGGCCACAATGCGTCCAGCGTGGTCCAGTTCGAGGGTCGCTGGAGCGTTGAACACGGCATCGCCGTTCAAACCTGGCAATGCAATAAACACGCGGTTCTCGACACACGCTGCGGTCGGATCGCGTTTCAGGAAGGAAAGGGCGTGATCGTTGCGGCACATCTTGGGCAGCAAGAAGCTGAGGTCGGCCACATCTCCGGTTTCCGACACGGAGAGCGCCGCCTCGACGGAAATCCGCGACTCGATCTCATCTCCCTCGACCTCGGTCGGAGGTTTGAAGCAAATGTAATACTCGAACCCCGATTCCGGATCGAACGGACTGCGGTCAACCTGAAACGCCATACGCCCGCCTCCTGGCGTGCTGCGGCAACAGCTAGACTTTGGATAGTAAATCAAGCCGCTCTTGCACGCAAAGTGTCGAATCGAGTCGTGTCGAATCGAGTCGGTAGTGTCTCAGTTTGAATATATGCTAGCGTTTGAATGTGTATCGCCCAGCGACGGCTGCTATTGCAATCGAGAAGCCGAGAGCGAAGAAATCGGCGTACCAGACAATTAAGCCAGAAAACCAAGCGTCTGGCCACCGTTGGCGAATCAAGACAGCGCAGAGTTCCCCTGCTGGCTTCAGGACCAACCATGAAAGAGCGAGAGCTACAACCCCCGCTATTATTGCACGCAGCGTGCGAACTGTTCTTGTCTTCACGATGCCTCATCCGCATTATGCTCCAACAGGCCAAGCAATTCCTCTACACTCCAAACGTGACCGGTCAGTGCAGTTGCCATTGCTGGCGTGGGACGCAATGGCCGCCGGTTTTTCCCTTGAAAGGACCCCTGCCGGCACTTATTGACCTCGGAAACCTGGTTCGTCCATGCCACTCTGATATATTTTCGTTCGTATCGTTTTTCCGGAATCAAGCATGCCAATCTTCTCGCCGACGGAAATCGCTAAGGACAAAGTCGAGGCGGTGCAGGATTACTCCTTGCTCGCCGGGCGCTCGCTCAGCAATATCTTCGGGCATCCTCGCTACTTTGCCGACACCCTGTTGCAAGCCGATTCCATCGGGGTCGGTTCCCTGCCCATCGTGATACTGACGGGTTTCTTCACCGGCGCGGTGCTGGCTTTGCAAACCTCCAGCACGTTGCAGCAGTTCGGTTCGCTGTCGCTGACCGGCAAACTGGTTTCGCTGTCGATGGTGCGCGAGCTCGGGCCGGTGCTGACGGGGCTGATGGTGGCCGGCCGTAACTCCAGCGGTATGGCAAGCGAACTGGGCTCCATGAAAGTCACCGAGCAGATCGATGCCATGCGCGCCATGGGAGTCGATCCATTGAAGAAACTGGTCACGCCGCGCGTCGTCGCCAGCGTGGTTATGCTGTTCTTCCTAAGCATCATCTCTGACCTGGTGGGGCTGACAGGTGGATTCATGATCTCGTACCTCCTGTTAGGGCTGGATCCCAACCAGTACTGGACCACGGCTTACCAGGCACTGCGCTTTGGAGACGTGTTCATGGGATTGTGTAAGCCCGTGTTCTTCGGCTTCCTCATCTCCAGCATTGGCTGCTACTACGGCCTGTCCGCCAAGGGCGGCACGCAAGGCGTTGGACGAGCCACGACGCAAGCCGTGGTCGCAGCGTCCGTGCTCATCCTGGTCAGCGATTTTTTCCTCACCCGACTGCTTATGGGGATCTTCCAGTACTGATTATGTCGAGCCTCGCACCGCCAGCCGAGCAGCGCCAACCGACCGCCACGCCCACGGTTGATGCCGTGATTCGCTTCGAAAACGTTGAGATCGCTTTCGATCACCCGGTGCTGGAAGGTGTTTCCTTTCAACTGCCCCGTGGTGAAACCAAACTCCTAATGGGCACGGCGGGCACGGGGAAAACTCTGCTCCTGAAACTGGCACTCGGATTATTGAAGCCTGACGCTGGGCGCATCACCGTCCTGGGTGAAGAAGTCACGCAGATGCGCGAGGAAGACCTGTTTGCCCTGCGACGCAAGATCGGCATGGTCTTTCAGGAGAGCGCGCTCTTCGATTCGTTGACGGTGGAGGAGAACGTAGCCTACCGTCTGATGGAAGAGACGGGCAGGCTGACCGATGAAATCCATGCCCGTGTGCTGGAGGCGTTGCGCTTTGTCGAACTGGAGCACACGGTCGATCTGTTTCCGTCGGAGCTTTCCGGCGGTATGCGGCGCCGGGTGGCAATTGCGCGCGCCATCATCACCCAGCCGGAAGTCATCCTTTACGATTCTCCCACCGGCGGCCTCGACCCCGTGACCTCGAACACCATCATCGAGCTCATCGTCAAGCAGCGCGACGTATATGGGACAAGCTCCCTGCTGGTGACGCATCGTCTGCAAGACGCCTTCACCATGGCGAGCCACTACTTCGATCAGAAGCAGAACAAGATGGTGCCGGTCGTAGACACCAGCGTCCGCAACCTCAACACCAAGTTCCTGATGCTGCGCGATGGACAGATCATCTTTGAAGGAACTGCCGCGGACCTGCTGCGCAGCAACGATCCCTACATTCGCGAATATCTAAGCTAAGGCAGTTCCAGAGTAGGTTGGGTAGTGGGGCCTTAAGAATGTGTGTAAGAACCAAACTTGGTATTTGCCAGTGGACTGGATGGGCGAAAATCCACTGGCAAATATCATATTGGGTTCTCACCCACGCTCTACGGCCCGCACTACCCGTGCAAGTGGGTACGCCAATCCTGGAACCGCCCTAGACTCCTCACCGGGCGGCGGCTGCCGCCATCTCCGCCTGGCGCTTCTGCATACGCGCCAAGCGCTCCCGGCCCTCCTCAGAACCCTCCACGACCCTTTGCAGATTTGAGAGAAAATCCGGCATTCCTGACTTCCGCCGAAATTCCTCCAGGAACGGCTGAATTTTGCCATACACGAAGTACATTTCGTGGCAAGTGTCGTAGACGAGCAATGCGTTCAGAGTTCCGTGGACCACCAAGGCAGCGGCCATCTCCCAGTAACCGTACACCTGGCGGAGATACGCGTTTTCCTTGGTGCCGAAGGCGTTGGTGAGGGCGACAATTTCGTCCACTGACTTGGGCGCAAAACCAAATACGAAGTTCCGGGCTTCGCGCATTACCGGCTCACGGCGTAGATCGTAAAGCTTCAGGATAAGTTCGGCATCTTGATGTGTGGCTTGCGAGGTGCTCATGGATTCTCCCTAAAGGCTATGTTCGAAGTCGTTAATCGCCAGCATAACAGCATGCTGGGGCGCGCCGTTTCCTGACGCGCCGCTCAGATCTGGTTGGCCGGAAGTCTATTTTTGTTCGCCGGGCTTTGGCATTTTGGCAAACATCTCGCGGGCCCGGCGTTCCATCTCCTCCGGCGCGACGTCCTCGACGTGCTGTCCCAGCGCCCAAGTATGGCCGAAGGGGTCCTTGAGCTGACCGTAACGGTCGCCCCAGAACTGGTTCGCCAACGGCATGGTCACGGTGGCCCCGGCGCTTACCGCCTGCTCGAATACTTTGTCGATGCCGTCCATATAGAGGTTTAGTACCACAGCGCTGCCACCCAGGGTCTTGGGCGAGCCCATCCCCATCCCAGGGAACTCGTCGGCCAGCATGAGTTTGGAGTCGCCGATCTTGAACTCCGCGTGCATGACTCTTCCATCTGGGGTCTTGTGGACTCCTCCAATCTGCGCGCCAAATGCCTTCTTGTAGAATTCGAGCGCCTCGGAAGCGCCGTTTACCACCAGGTGCGGAGTAATCGTATGGGTGCCTTCAGGAACTGCTTTCACTGCCATATCCTCATTCTCCTTCACTAAGAAATGCCCGGCTGCAAGGCCGGGCTGCGTTTTACTGGAACCGTTGCCTATTATGCAACAGCCAGCGGCTTAATTTCCCGCGAGTAGTCACATTTAACCGTACTTTCATCCCCGGATTTCTTCTTCCCGCGGCTCTTGCCGGGAGTCTTAGGTTCGTCGGTGTCGGTACGCTTGTTGTTCGGACAAACCAGGACGCTGCCCGACTTGAGGTTCTTCTCCAGAAGATACGGGCTGCCACACTCGGGACAAGGTTCAGCCACAGGCTTATAGGCCGAGGTGAACCGGCACTTCGGGTAATTGGAGCAACCGTAGAAGAAGTTGCCGCGACGCGCTTTTTTCTCCGCCAGATCACCATCCTTACACTCCGGACATTTCACTCCAATGTAGTTCTGCTTCACCCACTTGCACTCCGGATAACCGCTGCAAGAAATAAATTCTCCATAGCGGCCGTGCCGCAGCAGGAGATTGCGTCCACACTGTGGACACTTTTCATCGAGCGGGATGTCGGGGACCTTTTTCGCCTGGTCGAGACGACGCGTGGTTTTGCAATCGGGATATCCGGTGCAAGCCATAAACTGCCCAAAACGCCCGCGCTTCAGCACCATCGGCCGGCCACAGTTCTCGCAGTATTCTTCCTGGGTGGTTTCCTGCAGATCGGCCGAGTCGAGGTCGGGCAGGTCGATCGGGTTTTCCTTGGTGAACGTGCAACTGTTCGGGTCCGTCTTGTCGTATGCGCTGCACGCATAGAATGACCCATGCTTGCCCCACTTGATGACCAGGGGCGAACCGCACCGCTCGCACTTCTCGTCGGTGGGCTTCTCCATCCGCTTCACGTTCTCCATGTGCTTTTCGGCGTAATGGAGTTCCTTCTCGAACTTCTTGTAGAACTCGGCCAGAGCGTCCGTCCAGCGTTCCTTGCCCTCCTCGATTTCGTCGAGTTCCTCTTCCAGGCGTGCCGTGTATTGCAGATCGAAAATGTCTTTGAAGTTCGCGACCAGCAGATCGGTAACCACAAATCCAATTTCGGCGGGAATAAACTTTCCCCCGATCTTCTGCACGTATTGCCGCTCCTGGATGGTGCTGATGATGGCGGCATACGTGGACGGACGGCCGATCCCACGCTCTTCCAGTTCCTTCACCAGAGAGGCTTCGTTGAAGCGCGGCGGAGGCTCGGTGAAGTGTTGCTCAGCATCGACCCCCTTCAGGGTCAGCTTCTGGCCTTCGGTCAGCACCGGCAGTTTATGCTTCAGCGCTTCATCCTCTTCGTCCTTGGCATCCTTCGATTCTTCGTAGACCTTCAGGAAGCCTTCGAACTTGAGCACCGAACCGGTGACACGGAACCGGTAGACCTCGTCGCCATTCTTCGCGTCGATCTCCACCGTAGTCTGGTCGAAGACGGCGGGGTTCATCTGCGAGGCCACAAAGCGCTGCCAGATCAGCTTGTAAACCTTGTACTCGTCTTCCTGGAGATACTGCTTGATCTGGTCCGGATGCCGGGAAGCAGACGTCGGGCGAATGGCTTCGTGCGCCTCCTGTGCGCCCTTCTTCGACTTGTAGGTGTTCGGCACTTCGGGCAGAAACTCCGTGCCGTACTCCTTGCCAATCAGCTCGCGGACCTCGGCAATGGCATCGTTCGATACCTGGGGCGAGTCGGTACGCATGTAGGTAATGAGTCCGACGGTACCTTCGTCGCCGAGGTCAACGCCTTCATATAAGCGCTGAGCGATCATCATGGCGCGTTTCACGCTGAAACGCAGCTTGCGCGAGGCATCCTGCTGGAACTTGCTGGTGGTAAATGGGGCTGCCGGACTGCGGCGGCGCTCGCGCTTGTCAACCGAGCGAACGCTCCAGTCCGCGGTCTCCGCGGCAGCCTTGATCTTGGCCGCATCTTCGCCGTTAGCGATTGGAGTCTTATCGTCGCCGATCCCAATGAATCGCGCCGCGAATGTCGGCGGCTTGGGCGCATGCAGGTGGGCGTCGATTGTCCAATACTCTTCCTTGACAAACGCCTTGATGTCACGCTCGCGCTCCACGATCAGGCGCAAAGCCACGGTTTGCACGCGTCCGGCAGATATTCCACGACGCACTTTGTCCCACAACAGCGGGGAAACTTGGTAGCCGACCAGCCGATCAAGCACGCGGCGGGTTTGCTGCGCATCCACCAGGTTATGGTCTATATCGCGCGGATGCAGGAACGCCTCCTGTACCGCGCGCTTGGTAATTTCGTTGAAGGTGACGCGGCGGATGGTGACCGCGCCTTTTTTGCTCTTCCTCTTGCCATCAATCGAGTCACCGCCGAGTTCTTCGGCGAGGTGAGCGGCTATGGCTTCCCCTTCGCGATCGGGGTCGGGGGCCAGATAGATGGCATCGGCCGACTTCGCCAGCTTCTTCAGCCGGGCGACGACCTTCTCCTTGCCGGGAATGATCACGTACTCGGTCGCAAAATTATCCTCGAGATCGACCCCGAGCGACTTCTTGGGCAAGTCCTTGATGTGTCCGAGCGAGGCTTCGACGTCGTAGCCCGAGCCGAGATATTTTTGGATCGTCTTCGCTTTAGCGGGCGATTCGACAATGACTAAACCTTTTGACAAATGGAACCTCAATATTCCGGATTACGTTTAGAAGCTAGCATGGGCCGCCCGCTGGCGGCAAAAGCGGTAGCGCCTTTCGCTATTCGCTTTTCGCTTTTCGCCCTTCGCTTTTCGCTTTTCGCCAGAGGGCGAACTGCGGTTTCGGGATACTCAAAGTCAGTCCTTATTCGCCAACGATCCGATGGCGGCCTTCGTTGCACCACGCACGCCTCGGAGTTTTTGCAGAAATGCGGTCAGCATCTGCCGGACGCTAACTAAATCTCTTAGGAGGTCGGCATGTTCAGACGGGCTTAGCAACGCCAAATCTTTAGCCAGCCGCAAATGATTTTGCAACTCACTAGCTGATCCACTAGCGATCTGGACGTAGCGGGCCAGTTCGACATCGCCCCACCGTCCGCATCCTTCAGCAAGATTCGCGCCAATCGAACTCGCCGCCCTACGGATTTGACTGGTCAGCCCAAAGCTCTCCGATTCGGGGAAACCGTTCGGTGGCGCGATAAACTTTAATAGTGAAGGCGTGGGCCTTTTGCCAAACTTCCAGATCTTCGTAGTTCCTCAGGACGAACCTCCGTTTCATACCCTAGCGAAAAGCGAAAGGCGATCCCCCTTGGCGGCAAATGAGGTAGCGCCGT
Source organism: Terriglobales bacterium (assembly GCA_036511435.1). GTDB lineage: Bacteria > Acidobacteriota > Terriglobia > Terriglobales > Acidobacteriaceae > Bog-257. Next base: position 18,352 of record DATCCF010000031.1, read on the forward strand.
TCGCTCTTCGCTTTTCGCCAGAGCTTCTGGCGCCGATTCTCGCGCGGCGCGGACGCCCCGAAGCCTCTGCAGAAATGCGGCCAGCATCTGCCGGACACTAGTTAGGTCTCGAACCTCCGTTCTTGCCTTAGCGAAAAGCGAAAGGCGAACAGCGCTTCCCCCTACATCGTCCGCACAAAGTACTTCCCCGGCATTTGCCGGATGCGGCCACTCAGCTCCAGCTCGAACAAGGCACTGAAGATCTCGGACGAGGACAGGTACGACGCCAGGCGCTCGACCAGTTGGTCGATGTGAATGGATTCGTCCGCTCGCATCAGGGCGTAAACCCTTTTCTCGCTCGGCGGCAACTGCGCCGCCTCAAACAGTGATGACGGAACACCCTCCTCCGATGCAGACGGCTCCGGAGGGGTTAGCGCCAGTCGGACATCGGCGGGCAGCGCTTCCCATACATCCTCCCAGGTGGCGACCAAGGCAGCCCCCTGCTTAATCAACGTGTTGGGGCCCCAAGAGAGCTTGTTAGTTACGTTCCCTGGCACCGCAAAGACTTCCCGCCCCTGCTCCAGCGCACAGCGCGCAGTCACCCGGGTTCCGCTGAATTCCCCCGCCTCCAGCACCAAAACGCCGATCGCGATGCCACTGATCAGCCGGTTACGGATGGGAAAATTCTGCGGCGCAGGGAAAGTCCCCAGCGGAAATTCGCTCAGAATGGCGCCGCCCGAGGCGAGTATTTGATCGGTAATTTTGCGGTTCTCCGCGGGATAGACCACGTCGATTCCGGTCCCCCAGATCGCGACGGTGTGACCATGTGCCTGCAAGGCCCCACGATGGGCGGCGGTATCCACACCGCGCGCCATCCCACTGAATATGATGAGTCCGCGGGCCGCAAGGTCGCAGGCCAGGCGCTCGGCCATGCCCGTTCCATAGGGTGTCGGACGCCTTGTGCCAACTACAGCAACCCCAGGCTTATCTATGATTTCCGCATTTCCTCTAAGGTAAAGCGCGAGCGGCGGATCATAGATTTCCAACAACCGTCGAGGGAACTCCGCGTCCCCGGGAACGATGACCGCGGCGCCCAATTCCCGCGCGTGGTCGAATTCGGCATTGGCCAGTTCCATCGACTTGCCGAATGCCAGACTCTGCGCCGCCGCTCCGGGCAGGCCAGCGGCTTCCAGTTCGGTCAGGGACGCGGTGAATAACCGGTCAATGCCTCCGTACATCTCCACCAACTTGCGGCCGCGCCCCGGGCCCACGCCGGGAGTCAACGACAAAGCCAGCCATTGCAGTTTGCGGGTTACTGCGTGATCGTGAGCTCTAACCGGCGTTTCAGCTTGCATATCAGCCCCCAGGCGACAAAGGTGTCCACACAGTCGGACAGTAACCATCAACATGGTTACCGTCAAGGGAGCCTGTCACCAGTGCAGGTGAGGTCTTGTTAATTTGAAAGCAGGCTTAATGGACGTCGGATCTCATGGTGAGGTGAGATTACTTTGGCATCCTCGAGGCTACATGGACCAGTTCCAGACTGAATGGTTGCGGCGTAACGCTTGCCACCCCCGAATATGGACTATCCAGCGACCATACTAGAAACAGGCTGAAGGTTAGAACCCCCGCCAGCGCCGCCGTCATGGCGGCCTGTACCCAGGCGCTCTCGTGCCCGACAAAATAGGTGAAGAGAACGAGCAGCACCGCGCCAGAAAGCAACAGGTACCATAGCGTGGAGGGGACCGTGCCATGGCTGGCGAACAGCCGGGTCCGGCGATAGTCCGAGAGTTGAGTCAAGTGCTTCAGCGACTCCGCGAAGTAGATTTGCAACCGTGGTGTTTCGGGCTGGATCGTCCCATACACATCCCACAGGTTTTGCACCGCAGTCCAAGTGCGCTGGCTGTCGCGGCCTTGCTCCATACCCGGAAACTCATCTTCCACTACGGCGTTGAGATACTCCATGAGCGTTGTGACGATCTCTTTGCGCACTGGGTCAGGCATTGCCATCGACAGACGAGACATGTCGGCTACCTCGTTCGCCTCGTGTTCAAGGTTCGTGCCCGCCTCCTTGGACGCGCTCCAGACTACGTAGATGGCAAAGGCGATCAGCACGGCATAGAGCGTTCCAATCATCAGGAAGAAATAGCTGGCAACTTCGTGATGCCGCTTCAGCCAGTCGACGTTGGCGTAGCGACGCACCACCAGCAATCCTGCGATAGACAGCAGCATTGAGGCACCAATGATAATCGCAGCGCTCATCGGAGTGTCCATTTAGTCTCCTGCCGTAAATCAATTCACCGGCAAAGGCAGCCGTTACCCGTGACAGACGATCCAATGATGGGGCTTGGACTGGGCAATGAATAGATTAGCTGTCACACATCGATGTGATTGCGCCGCCGCGCAGATTAAAACCGAATTAAGCGACTCATTGCACCGACGCGACCGCGCTAGCTTTGCTAGACTCGATTGTCCATGCCTCCGCTGCGCATCTCCGCTATCTCGTTCCTGAATACCGCACCCCTCATGTGGGACTTCGAGCACGGAGAGGCGGCCCGCGATTTTGCCATCGAATACACACTTCCCTCCGCGTGTGCGGCGGCCCTGGCGGCAAACCAAGCCGACATCGGTATCATCCCGGCGGTCACCTATGCGGAGATACCGGGGCTAGTGATACTGCCGAACATTGCGATTGCATCCAAGGACTCCGTCCGATCGATCCTGCTGATCGGCAAGAAACCTATCGAGGAGGTAGAAACTGTTGCGACCGACACGTCATCGCGCACCTCGGTCGCGCTGTTACAGGTGCTGTTTACCAAGTTTTTCGGAGGGCGCCGGCAGCTTACGCCGCATCCCCCAGACCTTGAGGCGATGCTGCAGCATCATGACGCAGCGCTGCTGATTGGAGACGCCGCGCTACAGATAACCGTTGGCAGGAAGTACCTCGTGTATGACCTGGGACACCTGTGGCACGAACGGACGGGCCAGCCCTTTGTTTTTGCTTTCTGGGCGGTACGACTCGACGCCCTTGATCGAGCGCCCCGCGATCTTGACTTGGTGAAGGTGTTTCAGCAGTCGCGGGACCATGGCCTCGAGCCGGCGAACCTTCGTATCATCGCCCAAGAGTGGTCACCCAAAGTTAGGCTGAGCGAAACCGACATTCATACCTATCTCACCCAGAACATTCATTACTATCTCGACCGAGAAAACCACGCCGGTTTGCAACTCTTCCTGCGCTACTCGCAGGAAATTGGACTCATCCCGACAGCCCCTGAGCTGCGCTTCCTGGGGCCAGTCGCGTTCGGAAGCGTGAGGAAATGATCCACCGCAGGCGTCTTGAGGGAGAGAACTTCTCGCACATGCGATAATCGACGCCGCGGAGGTGCGCCCCGTGAAAAAATGCGACATCGTAATGAAAGGTGGAATCACCTCGGGAATTGTTTATCCCGGAGTGGTTTGTAAGCTTGCTGAACAATACGAGTTCCAGTCGATCGGAGGGACATCCGCGGGAGGGATAGCGGCAGCACTCACCGCCGCCGCCGAGTTAGCTCGCCGACAGGGGCGAAATGTATTCCCCGAATTAGCGAAGGTCCCAGGCTTTCTCGGCGGCGATGCCCCCAAGCCGGCCAGCGGTTCCAACCTATTCAATCTCTTCCAGCCCCAGCCGGCGATGAAGGGCCTATTTCATATCGCTACTGCGTTCCTGCTGCAGGGATGGGCAAGACGGTTTGGCGTCATATTTAGGGTGCTATGGCTCGAGTTTTTCATTGGCATCGCTCCCGCTGTAGTACTTACATACCTAGCCTGGCCGCAAAGCAACTGGCGTTGGGTTGTTCTCGCAGTCGGCATCATCGCCGGACTAGCCGGCTGGGCAGTCGCATGGCTTGCCGGCCCACTGGTTCGCTTGCGTCGCCTATCCAGTCATCACTACGGCTTCTGCTTCGGCTACACGAAACGACCAGCGACAAGCAACCCATATCGCTCGTCGAATGGCTGAATGAACGCCTCAACACCTTCGCCGCCCTGCCGCCAGAGCGACCGCTCACCTTCGGCGACCTCAGAAAGAGCATTACTCCGGAAAGTCCCAACGGCATCACGCTGAAGATGATCACCACCAGCCTCACCTTTGGCAGGCCGTTCACGCTTCCCTTCGAATCCAACGAGTTCTACTTTTCTCCCTCCGAACTAGGCCAGTACCTTCCCGCGGAGGTCATCACCTGGATGGAGAATCATCCGCCCCAGGAACATGCCAATGCAAACCATCGCGAGAAAATTGATCTCAACGGACTGAAGCCGTTGCCAGACGCCGACGACCTTCCCGTGATTCTGGCGGTACGGTTGAGCTTGAGTTTTCCTTTTCTCTTTTGCGCAGTTCCTCTCTATGCCGTAGATTTCACGCGCCGCCGGAGAGCAGTCGACGAGCCCGCGCCGGCAGAACGGGTTCCGGGCGACTCCGTCGGACATGACGAGGCGCGCACGCCGGAGAGGGTTTGGTTTGCTGATGGGGGTATCACCAGTAATTTCCCCTTTCATTTGTTCGACAGTCCCATCCCGCGATGGCCAACCTTCGGTTTGGACTTGGCCGACCTGCGGCCCGACCGAAAGCCTGATGATGGCCGGACATGGATTCCGAATAAGAATCTCTCCGGCATCGCCCACCTCTGGACCCGGCTGGGGACTCTTCCCAGCTTTACGGGCGCCGCACCTTTCGCCTTTTCCATGATCGACGCCGCGCGCAATTGGATGGATAACCTTCAGTCAACCGTCCCCGGATATCGCGACCGCATCGTTCATGTGTATCTGGACCCACGCGAGGGTGGCCTGAACCTGAACATGCCGCCCGACGTGGTCACCGCTCTGAGCGGGTATGGCGTGCAAGCTGCCGACCACCTGATCCAGCATTTCATTGATGGCACCGACGGCGGCAAGCCAACTCCTATGACATGGGACAACCATCGTTGGATTCGATATCGCTCGACCACTTCGCTATTACAGCAATTCCTCAGCAACTACGCTGACTCCATGGACAACCCAGAGCCCGGCGATCCCAATATCATGACCCTGGTTGCCAGGGGTGAGAACGATCCGCCGCCAACCGGATATCGGTTCTTGCCGGACCAGCGAGAGGTTGCGCTCGAAGTCACCGAGCAACTCAGAGAGTTGGGTGACGGAATGAAGGAAAAAGGCCTGCAGAAGGGCGCACCCAAACCCGAACCGGCGCTGCGGGTGCGGCCTAAGTTCTAAGGCGGGTTGTATCAGGGCACGGCCTTCAGCCGTGCCGTTCCAATCGCCTGGAACCTGGGCTTCAGCCCCTGCGTTTTAGAACGCCGCTGATGCGAACGATGCTTGAAACGCTTCGGTCTCTTCCCTTCTATGCTAGGCGGGCGGATTTTTCTCGCCTTATCTTGTGTAGAATTCAACTCCGAGCCGACGTGGTTTCCGCTTTTTGCTTCTAAGCTAAGACACCGTTCCGGGAAAGGTCCATGCACCTCCTTTCAACCATAGTCGTCAAGAAAACGATGTGGCACACACTCCGCCATCTGGGTGGGCCGGGGCTGATTGTACTGGGCCTGGTGGACAATTCCGCTATCCCTCTGCCCGGCAGCATGGACGCCCTTACCATCGTGCTCTCGGCCGCGCACAAGGAGCCCTGGTGGTACTACGCGATGATGGCCACGATCGGCTCTATCATCGGCGGATATCTGACCTACCGGCTCGGGGCCAAGGGTGGCAAAGAAACGCTGGAGAAGAAGGTCTCCAAGAGACGCGCCGCCAAGATCTACAGCGTCTTCGAGCGCTACGGATTCTGGTCCGTAGCCATCGGGGCAATCGCTCCTCCTCCGGTCCCCTTCGTTCCCTTTCTCATTGCCGCAGGAGCCATGCACTATCCACGAAGGAATTTTCTGGCTGCCCTGGCACTGGGACGCGGAGTGCGTTATACGCTGCTGGCCTACCTGGGATCGATCTACGGACGCCAAATCCTGCGCTGGCTGGGGCGCTATTACGAGCCGTTGCTGTATGCCTTGATCGCGCTGGCGGTGGTTGGCGGTCTGACGGGACTGTACTTCTGGTGGCGCTACCGGCGTCAGAGCAAGAATCGCCGCGGGACCAAAGCTCGCCGACGTATGCGCGATGTTGCGTGACAGGCGGTCGCCCAACGATTAGCATTCAGCTGTTAGTAAAAGGAGGGCCTCCCCTTGAAGTTCCGTAACATCGCACTCTATCTGACCTTGCTGCTGGCGGTGAGCACGTTGCCGTTGTTCGCGCAGAGCACGGCCCCCAGCGGCACGACTGGTGGCAAAGTCACGCAGACCAGCAAGCCCAAGAGTTCTCCCATTTCACCGGCGGAGAAAATCGACATCAACAGCGCCACCAAAGATCAACTGGATGCGCTGCCGGGCATTGGCAGCGCCTACTCGCAGAAAATCATCGATGGCCGTCCCTACAAATCGAAGCGCGACCTGCGTACCCGCAAGATCGTTCCGCAGAGCACCTACGATGGTATTCAGGACGAGATCATCGCCCATCGGGCAACGGGCGCACAGAGTAAGAGCGGCGCTGGTAAGGCTCCAAAGCCGCAGTGAGGACAGATCATTCAGTCGATCAGTACGCAACGTACGGTCCCGTGCCCCCGGGAGTGTTCATGTTCTCGATAGCCGTAAACATGTTGCGTCCAAAGAAGAATGTCAGGCCCCAATCGAAGGCGCAATCTGACCCGCCCTGAAGGCAATTGTGTCCGCCCAAAGTGCTGAAAGCTGTATTCATGCCGCTATTGTTGCTGAACAGCGTGTCCGCGTTTTCAATACTGAAGCTCACCGATACCGGAGAACTCATGTTTGTACCCTGATTTTGGGCGGTGAGATTGTCGGGCAACGTGGTTGGGCAGTACCACGAATTCTGGTCGCTGCAGCTCGCAGGCACGCCGGGCACACTGCTGTTGAGAAAGAACAGTCCGTTCGAGCCGCTGTCGATGAAGCTGGCAGGATAGCTTGTTCCGTTGAAGATGGTAGTGAAATTCCCGGGGTTGCTGTCCAAACTGCCGGGCACTTTGTAAATCGTGGCACTACCTAATCCGTTATTGGATTGCGTGCCAATGCCGAAAATCATGGAGCCCTGTACGTCGGCGGAGCCGCCATTGGGCACAGCGGGCAATTGAATCAACACGCCGTTGTTGTCGGAGGCAAACATCGTCACCGGATTCGGCACCTGCTGCACCAGGGTGACGTAAGTCGGATTGCATCCGGATGAAGGGCAGTCATAATAGACCGCCGGGATGATTGAATTGGCGGTTGTGCAGGCAATTCCGCAATCCTGCTGAAACAATCCCACTCCAAGGATGCCGTTCGCGCCAAAGGCCATTAAGCTGTTGCCCTCGTTTCCAGTCCCCCCGGGAGGACTCTGGCTGACGCAGGTGCCTGGAGGCGCGGGTGAGGCCGACGCCGGGATAACGACATGCACATTGGCCGAGGATGCTTTTTCACCCGCCACGACGATGTCGGCCGTCGATACCGAGCCCCAAATGTAGCCGTCGAGAAACACCTCGCACTCATACAGCGGGTTTCCACGGGAGTCGTTCGCCTGTGGGAGTGCAAGCGTCAGCGCACCGCCGCCAGCCGAGGACAACAAGCGCAAGCCGGAAGATCCGGTATCCACCAGAACGTGATCGATGGTCTGGCAGCTGCTGGTGTTGGGAATGCAGACCGTGACGCTGGTGAAAGCCTCGTTTACGGTGGGAGAGCTCTGCGGCGTCGGACCCGAGTCAACTACGATGGGCTGCACGTTGCTCGTCTGCTGCGTCGGATTCACCGTGACCGTGGCCGTCCCCGCTTTGCTGCTGTCCTGGGTCGAGGTTGCCGTAATCGTGACCTGCAGCGACGTAACTCCTCCGGACGGTGCGGTAAACAAGCCCGAGCTCGAGATTGTGCCGGCACTCGCCGTCCACATCACACCCGAACTGAAGTTTCCGGTTCCCATCACCGTTGCCGAGCACTGGCTGGTTTGGCCATACAGGATGGTTGAAGGCGAGCAGCTCACGGTCACCGACGTGATCGACGATGATCCGCCACCGCCGTTGCCGCTGGAACCGCAAGCCACCAGCCACAGCACACTGGATACCACTAGCAGCAGGCCAATTCTTCTCATGCGGTCCCTCCTTAGCGAATATCGCTGGCTTGTACGCCGTTGGGCAGTAGCTGCGGGATGTACGCAATCCCATGAAAATTTCGCGTATGGCCGGTTTGCTGGAACACCAGGCCAGGCGTCTCGATGACAATGGGAGCGCGCCTTGCACGCTGCTGCTGCGGTGCCGTCTTCTGTGCTTGCTGGTAGTAGGGGCCCAGGAGCTGCTGGAAGTCGGGGGGAAATTGGCCTTCCCAAGCGACGCCGAAAACCGCCCCGCCTGGAGAGACGAACTCTCGCACGGCACCTGTCGTCGTGGTGATTTCATGCATGACATAGGTGCCACGGTCCACGCTGTGCAGAGTTCCCTTCATGCGGGCCTGGTCGGTGAGGACCGAGGCAGCGCTATCGCCCAGGACAGCTCGTGCGGGAAACGGCATTGTCAAGAGCAGCGCAGCCGCCAGGGTTCGCGCGCATGTTCTGAGATTGCATTCAGGCAAGTTCATTGGGTCCACCGCCTTCACATGCATTGAGGAGCACCCACTTATAAACGCCATTTGCGCAGGATTGTTGCGGGCGAGCGACCCGTTGTTGGATGCACCGAGTTGCGGTCAAGGTTTTCGCCACTGACAACACAATTTCGCCACCCACAACACAAAATGGATACCCCGCTTCCCTGCTCGCTCTCGGCACAGTTAGAATATCACTGTGGCTTGTGACGTCCTATGTCTCTGACCAAAGCTGAAGCGCTCGAAATGTATCGCTCCGACGACCTCATCGGCATCGGGATGGAAGCCGATGCGGTGCGCCGCCGATTGCACCCCGACGGCGTAGTGACCTACATCATCGATCGCAATATCAATTACACCAACTTCTGCACCGAGTACTGCACCTTCTGCGCCTTCTACCGTCCGCTCAAGGGAAAGATGGCGAAGGAGGGATACCTTCTCGATTTCGAGACCATTTACGACAAGGTGCGCGAGACCGTGGAGTTAGGTGGTACGGGCGTCCTCCTACAGGGCGGTCTGCATCCCGACTTGAAAATCGAGTGGTACGAAGCCCTGCTGAGCGGGATGAAGCAGCGCTTTCCCCAAGTCCACCTGCATTGTTTCTCCGCATCCGAGATCATCTGCATTGCCGAAGTCAGCGGCCTCACTATCGAAGACACCATCAAGCGCCTGCGCGATGCCGGCCTCGACTCCATTCCCGGCGGCGGGGCCGAGATCCTGGACGACGAAGTGCGCTACAAGATTGCGCGCTTGAAGTGCCTCACCAACGACTGGCTCAACGTCCACCGCACCGCGCACAAGCTCGGCATGAGGACGACGGCCACCATGATGTTCGGCGTCGGCGAAACCTACGAGCACCGCATTAACCACTTCCAGCATGTCTACGACTTGCAGGAGGAGACTGGCGGCTTCACGGCATTTATCCCCTGGTCGTTTCAGCCGCAAAATACCGCGCTCGGCGGACGTGGTTGGGACGAAGCTACCGCAGTCGAGTACCTGAAGACGCTAGCGATCGCGCGCCTCTTCCTCAGCAACTTCGAGAATGTGCAGTCGAGCTGGGTGACGCAGGGCCTGAAAGTCTGCCAGACGGGCTTGCGCTTCGGAGGCAATGACGTCGGCTCCGTGATGATCGAGGAAAATGTGGTCCGCGCGGCCGGAGTGCGCAACTGCACCACCGAAGAAGAGCTGCGCCGTATCATTCGCGATGCCGGTTTCCGTCCCGCGCAACGGGATACGTTGTACACAAAGTTC
>DATCCF010000032.1:0-5947 GCA_036511435.1 Terriglobales bacterium
ACATCACTCCAAACCAGCATAAGCTGGCCCGGCAATTCGGAATTCTCGACAACTTCTACGATAGCGGCGAGGTCTCCGGTGACGGGCACGTGTGGTCCACCGCGGCCATTACCAGCGACTACACGGAGAAGACCTGGGAGATTAACTATCGCAGCAAAGAACGGCGTTACGACTATGAGGGGTACGTCGGCGATTCGAACCCCATGACGATTGGCATCCCCGATGTGAACGAGCCGGGAACGGGTTACTTATGGGGCAACCTGGCGCGGCACAGCCTGACTTACCGCAACTACGGCGAATATGTGAACACTTGGTGGTGTGAAGATTTTGCCCAGAACAGCCCGGCAGCGAACGGCGCGGCCGCCGAGCGTAAGCCTGATTGTGCGCGCAAGTCAGTTATGCCCGGCGAAGATCTGCCCGAGAAGCTGGGTGGAGGCAAGAGCCCCTACCAATACAAGATTCCGCTGATCGCCTATGACGCGGCCAACAAATCGGAGTTGCGCGGCCACTTCGATCCGAACTTTGCAGACTTCAACGTAAGTTATCCCGACCAGTTCCGCGCCGACGAGTTTCTGCGAGAGTTTGGGGCTTTTGTGCACGCTCGTGAAACCGGCTCAGGTGAGCAGTTGCCAAACTTTGTGCTCCTGCGCTTGCCAAACGATCACACCGCTGGCACGCGCCCCGGATCGCCGACGCCGAGCGCTTCTGTCGCCGATAACGATCTGGCGGTCGGCCGCGTTGTGCAAGCCGTTTCCAGCAGCCCCTATTGGGCGGACACGGCGATCTTCATCCTGGAGGATGACGCGCAAGACGGCGCCGATCACGTGGACGCGCACCGCAGCATCGCGCTGGTGGTCAGCAAGTATTCGCCGGGCAGGCCTCAGCAACCTGCGGTGGACCATGGGTTCTATACCACGGTCAACATGATCCATACGATGGAGGCACTGCTGGGACTTCCACCCATGAACAACAACGACGCGTATGCTGCGGTCATGGCGCCCTTGTTCACGGGAGCGGGCGAGCAGCCCGCATTCAAAGCCGACTATCGCAATCGTGACAACGGGATGATCTATCAGGCGAATGCGGCAAGCGCTCCCGGAGCCAAGCAGTCAGCGAAGCTCAACTTCTCGGTTGCCGATGCCGCGGACACCAGCGTGCTCAATGCCATCTTGTGGAGGGCGGCCAAGGGCCGGGTTCCGATGCCCACCCCGCGCCACACCGTGTTTCCAGCGGGAACTGACGACGAGCCCGAAAAGTAGAGGAGGCCGGATTGCGCCAGCGTGTGCATGCTCGATTTCGGGCCACCCTAAGGATCAACCGCTGACCTCTCCCGTCAGCCAAGCCAAATAATCCTCGCTGCCGCCGTGCACCGCTAACTCGACGCATTCGGGCAAATCGTAAGGGTGCAGTTCCTTGAAGGTCGCGTGCAGTTGCGCAGCGTGTTCAGCGGTTGTCTTGATCACCAACAGGTACTCTTGCTCGTTGGAGATTTTTTGTTTCCATCGGTACACCGAGCGGATCGGTCCGACGATGTTGACACAGGCCGCCAATCTGCGCTCCACCAACTGTAAAGCAAGTTTCTCGGCGTCTTGCTTCTGCCCGATCGTAGTCAGCACAATGCGCGCAGTCGTCATCGAGCACCCCCGTGAATATTTTGGGTTCAGACTGTACCACGGCGGGGGAGCGGGAGCGCGGGCCGGTCAAGATTTGGGTCAACCATTACTCAACGATTTGCCGAAGTTGGTTCCTTTTACGCTTTCCACAGAACTTCCACTTGACGGTCGAGGTCATGCGGAAGTCCACTAGAAAGTTGGTGTGGTGTCAACCGAAGCTTGCCGGGCGGGAGAAGTCGAGGGATGCCGGCGGGCACGGGTCTTCGAGCAGGGAAATGGTGCTGACAATTCGTATTGCCGGAGATTGGTTCTATCGCACGCGCCGCGTGCTGGCGACGCTATGCATTGGCGTGCTCGCCGTTTTCATTGGCTACAAGGTGATCTTCGGCGCCAACGGCATGAAGGTTTATGAAGGCAAGCGAGCGGAAGCCGTCCGGCTTCAACAGCAGATTGACGACGAGAAGATAAAGAGCGAGCAACTGCAGCACCAGGTCGATAGCCTGCAACGGGAAGATCCCAACGCCATCGAGAAAGAAGCGCGCGAGCAACTGGGGTACGTTAAGCCCGGCGAGGTCGTACTGGTCGAGCCGCAGTCCAAAACTGAGACTAGGCGCGTCCCCGATATGGCCGAAAATAGCGAACACAAATAGCAAATCCCTCCCTCGGGCGGCGCGCAGACCGCTGCCGTCCCTGACCGGTGGCTCTCGCTTCTGCGTTTCGCGCGGCGGCGGTTTTTTTCGCGCAAACCCCCCTTTGTGGAATAAACTTGTCGGCAGCAAATCTGTGGGGACTTCTGCCTCGTACGTTGATGGGGTAGAAGTGCGGGCGGGAGTGCGAAGGGGTCTTGCCCTTCATGGGTAGCGACTTGGGCTATTGCCTGAAATGGATTTGCATTTCACCGCTTTATCAACATGATCGGCCGCCTGGCGGCAATTTCAAGAGGAGATTCAACGATGACGAAAAAAGTGCTATTGGTAATCGGACTCTATTTGTGCAGCATGACCGTGCTAGCAGTCGCGAAGGACATGAGTTGGAGCGGCTGGGTCAGCGATTCCAAGTGTGGTGTGAAGGGCGCAAATGCGGAACACGCGGCATGCGCCAAGAAGTGCATCGCAGCAGGCGAGAAGCCGGTGTTGGTGACCGACAAAGACCAGAAGGTCGTACCGATAGACAACCCTGAAGCGCTCACCGAGCATGCCGGCCACCATGTGGAAGTGACAGGTAAAATGACCGACAGCGGCACGCTTCATGTCGACAAGGTGAAGATGCTGGCGCAAAAAGGCGGGACCGGTGGCGCCATGAACGACATGCAGCACTGAGTTCTGCAAACGCTACAACAAAGCGGTCGGCAGACGCCGCCGCCTTGTGATGCTGACGAACCCCGCCATTGTGGGCGGGGTTCGTACTGTTGTCGCCAGTTTGTGGCGCAAGCGGAGCCACAGGAATCTTTTGTGGAAGGCGCGAACCTGCCGGTGTTAAAGTTTCGATACCCACTAGAGACCGCATTTAGGGTAGACTCCAAGGACGACTTCGACCTAAAGGCATTAGGAGACCGCCGAGCCGTAGCTCCTCCGCCTGATAAGAAGCACTGGCTGAGGTTTGTCCACGTCAGAGAAGGCAAGCAAGGGGTGCAAGCTCTCACTCCTTGGAACCCGGGCAGAGCACGATTCCAGAGGCCATTGACGGCCGCGAAAGAAACGCATGGAGAGGTACGCGAAATGACTATGACGAACCGCCACAGTGGACGGATTTCAACAATGCACAATACGGTGATTCGGTTCGCCATCGGCGCAATCGTCGTGATCGTCGCCTCGCTCGCCGGGCGGGCGCCTGCGATGGCTCAAACCTCGGATACGAACTCGCCTCCACCCTCCTCGAACACCCAGTCGCAGACGTTGGCCCCGACGGCTGGGAACACGGAGCAGCCAGGGGAAGCTAAGGTGGTCAATAAGCCCTCCTTTTTCTTTCCTGATCTCGCCTACAACGGCCAACCGTTGACCTCCGGCGGGAAGTTCCGTCTGGCTATCCTCAACAGCGTTTCTCCCGCTGCGTTTTTGGGTTCAGGTTTCGCCGCAGGCATTGGACAAGCGGCAGATAGCCCCTCGGGCTATGGTCAAGGCGCCGAAGGCTATGGCAAGCGATTTGGGGCTTCGATGGCGACCGGGGCCAGCTCGAACCTGATTGGCACCTATCTCCTGTCATCCGTAATGCACGATGATCCACGTTATTTCGTGATGGGAGATGGAAGCTTGAAGCAAAGCATTAAGTATGCCCTTCGCCGGGTCGTGATCGTCCGAAAAGATGACGGAGGAGAAGCGTTCAACTGGCCGGGAGTCATAGCGCCCTTGGCGGCAGCGGGGTTGGCAAACACATACATGCCGGACGCTCAAAGAACCGTGGGCTACACGTTTGAGAGCTATGGTTGGTACCTTGCTGGTTCGGCGGGGGTGAACCTGCTGAAGGAGTACTGGCCGACTATTACCCGGAAGATTCTGGTGCCGATGGGAATGAGCCACGATCCAAACAAGCCTTGATGAGTTTGGCGTGGCGCCGCCTTAACCGCAAGCCATTGGCGTGCCCCAGTGTGAGCGCGATCTCCGTGACTTTGATTCCTGTGACCAAGTGCGTGTGAGCACTCACTTTGGTCGGATTTGCTGGTCGTGCCGCGCGCAACTATCACGACGTAACTTGATGGAACGAAGCCGGTTGCAATGGCTGCAAATTGTGCGCAATATTCCCATTTTTTTGCTTGACCCGGACAGAACTGTTGTCCTACCCTTAATGCTCAACTAATCGCTCCCACAGTGTAAGTAGCCGCTCACTGTCTCACTCTTCTGGGCAGTCCTGCCTCTCCTTGGGGCAGTGGAGTCTTTTTAGAACTGCATTTTGCGACGGGTGGGCGGGCTTTTTCGGTTCCATGCCTTGATTGGGTCCGCCAGGCCATGCGGATTCAGCTTGCGAAACGAGGGCAACGAAGCTATGTATGTGGTCAACGAACACATGCCAAGGGAGTTGGGTGCAGGTATGTCACCGTCGGGGGCATTGGTCGCCTCGACGATGGAGTCGCCGAAGTGGTTTGCCGTGTATACGACTCCCCGTCACGAAAAGGCGGTAGCTCGGCACCTCGAATTCCGAGAGATCGAGTCGTTCCTGCCTCTCTACATGGAGATGCACCGCTGGAAGAACGGTTGCCGGGTCAACGTGGAGCAGCCTTTATTTCCCGGGTACATCTTCGCACGAATCGGACGCAGTGACTCGACCCAGGTGCTCTCCGTACCCGGAGTGCTGTTGATCGTGGGTTCCGGGCGTCAACCACAGGCCCTGCCGGACTTCGAGATCGAAGCGTTGCGTTCGGGCCTTCACCTCCGCAGGTTTGAGCCACACCCCTACCTGGTTGTGGGCGAGAAAGCCCGCATTAGGTCGGGATCATTGGCTGGGATGGTAGGTGTTTTGGCTCGCAAAAAGAACAGCTTACGAGTTGTGCTCACGTTGGAACTGATCATGCGGAGTGTGGCCGTGGAAGTGGATGCCGATGAACTGGAGCGGGTCAGCGCCTAGTTGCAGTTCCCCCCAAAGACGACCGGAAGCTGAGGCGCAACATTTGTGCGCAAGACTGCCAGCACGAGCATCACGGAGGTACGTATCGTTGAAGCCTAGCTCCAGCTTTTTTCACGTCAAGGCTACAAGGGCACGAGCACCAGGGAGATTGCGAACCTGGCCGACGTAAGCGAGGCGACAGTGTTCCGTTATTTCGCCCGAAAGGCGGACCTGTTCTGGGCTGCAGCCGAATCGAGACTCAATCGCCTGAAATTGGGGAGAGGACTTCAAAACGGGCTGGCGAAGGATGGCGATCCGGGGCTCATTGTGCCCATGATCGTAGGATTTCTGGTTGATGCCATGATGCAGCAGCCGCAATTGATGCGGCTGTTGTACGTCGCGGCGTTTGAACTGCCGGGATCGGAGCGCATGTTCCGTGAGCATCTCGGCCCAATCTTCGATGCCTTGAATGCTTATTTTGTGCGCTGCGCAGCCAAGGGCATGACTCATGATTTCGAACCCACCATCGCAACGCTCGGTATGGCAGCGGCTGTCAGCACCCATTACGCCCTGCACCACATGTTTGCCGGCAACGTTTTGTCTTGGAATGGCGAGGAGACCGCACACGCCTACGCACGATTCTGGGTAAAAGCCGTCCGCTAGAGCAGTTCCTTAGAAGCTATATCCGAAAGTGAGGGGAGGCAGTAGGCTGCAGATGGCGATCTCCGCAAGCCCAGCCATGCCACGACCATATTCGGATGATTTGCGCTGCAAGCTTCTGCAGGTCTATGAGCGAA
>DATCCF010000033.1:0-15942 GCA_036511435.1 Terriglobales bacterium
GGCCGCGAAAACCCGGGCGGTCGATCTGCTGGAGAAGGCCGTGGCGACAGCGATCGCCGCCGTTACGCCTCACAACGCCACCGCTTGGTTTCGCCACTGTGGATATTTATTATCGGATACAGCTACCCCGGAACCGCTCTAATACCGCCTGCAAGGGCCTTCATGGACACGATCGCGCCCAGGGCAATCAAGGCAGCTACGAGAGCGTACTCGATCAGGTCCTGTCCGGATTCGTCGCGAAGCAGATTCTTGAAAATTTTCACTTGTCTTTCCTCCATTTGATTACCCCAGCAAGAGCAAACGCTGGTGGTATGAATTAGGAGGCCAGCATAGCCGGAATAGGCAGGCATTGATTCCACAATTTTGCCGGTCTTTCCAGAATCAACGCGGAAAAACGGGGATTTCCAGTCGAAGTTCCCAAACCCGATCGGTGCCTAGCCGAGTCTCTGCGAAAGATTCTGCAAATGCTGGTCCATTTCTGGAATACCCTCGCTTTCGCGGCGGCTAGTCTCGATACGGTGTGTCCTGCAAGGTTGGTTGGAGCAAAGCGTTTCCCTTGGACTCGCGTATGCGCCCACACCGTGACCTGCTAGGAGAGGTGCCTTATGAGCAATGGAAACGGACAAAGAAAGGTCCACATTCCAGGCAGCATTATTCCAGCCAGCAGCCAGGTCTGCATGGTCACGGTGTGCGCCGAGGACGACACCATTCACTGCCTATCGCGAGTTGCCGCCGGGTTGTTTACGAATCCGTCCGTGGCCGCTATGCGCCGCTACCTGCCGCAGAATCAGGACTTGGGCATCTTGCAGGAGATGAAGAATGCCGACCTCGCGATCTGCCTCATCGACCTCGACCTGGATCGCGATCTGGCCATCGAAACCGCAATATCGTTGCAGCAGATGCTGGGCACGAAGCTGATGTCGATTGCGATCTCGAGAAAATCGAGCTCCAGCCTGATTGTCGATGCCATGCGAGCGGGCTGTGTGGAGTACCTGAGCAAGCCGGTGGAAACGGAGCAACTCACCCAGGCGCTCATACGGCTGCGATTGCGATGGACGCCGGCCCCAGCGCAGGAACCATCCGGCCAAATCCTGGCCTTCCTGGGAGCCCGAGGAGGAGCTGGGGCAACCACAATTGTCATTCACCTGGCCACCTTCCTGGTCCAACTCGGCGCCAAGAGGACCCTCATCATCGATCAGCAGCGGCAGCTCGGACACATTGCCCTGTACATGGGACTGCCCGTGCCTAAGTATCACTTTTATGACTTGGCCAGAAACGTCGAACGCTTGGACAAGGACCTGCTGGGCGGTTTCCTGATGCACGCCAATGGCGTGGATGTGATTGGCGCACCCGACGGGCTGTTTGCCCTTACCGAGGTGACCGTAGACGAGGTCCATCAGACGCTGAAATTTTTGCGCGGAGTTTACGACTATATCCTGGTCGACTGTCCGCACGGGCTGGGCCGACTTAATGTCGCCACCATCGACGATTGCGACAAGTTGTTTCTGGTGGCAACGCCCGATATCCCAGCCCTGCGCGACCTCTCACGATATGTTGACCGGCTGTTGCAGTATCACTTCCCACCAGGAAAATTAAATGTTGCCATCAATCGTTTTCGCTCCAAGGGTGAAGTGAAGCTGGAGGAAATTGAAAAAGCTGTCAACCTGCCGGTGGCCGTGACCATTCCAAACAGCTCCATCGAACTCATTGCCGCCATGAATTCGGGCAAGCCTCTTGGTCCGGGAGGGAATTCGGAATTTTCCCGACAGATGAGAAAATGGGCCACCAGCTTGACCCCGCCAGGAAGCCCGCATGGGGCGAATGTCCAACCCAAAGCCAAACATGCTCTGGCGTTTTGGAGTTGAGCGCGAGCCGCCTGTCCTCGTCGCGTCATGCGGTAAGCCTGGCTCTACTCATCCCTCACTCGTCCTAGTGATTTAGATCACAGAGTTCTGGGTTGCCGCGCGGTATGGTAGCAACTCCCCCAGCGTCGCAGTTAAAGGCGATCTTTGGGGACAGGGGGTCTCCTGCTTGTCGTCGGCGCGAGGTGGCTACGGCTACCGTTTGACTGCTCCTGCTCAACCTCTGGAGAGACACGAATTCCTCGCTCTTGAGCCGCGGGCTGACGAAGTTGTGATAGAAGTTGCCGGCTGCGGCGTTTGCCATACCGATGTCGGCTTCGCTTTCGAAGGTGTGCCCACGCGCGCCCCATTACCACTCACTCTCGGACACGAAATCTCGGGTCGCGTCGTGGCGACGGACGAGCACACCACGAAGTGGGAAGGCTGTAGCGTAATCGTTCCTGCGGTGATCCCGTGCGGCGATTGTGGTCCATGTCGAGCCGGCCAGCCGACGATCTGCCGGCAGCAGTTCATGCCCGGCAACGACGGCGATGGAGGTTTTGCGACACACGTCCGCGTTCCCGCCCGCGGGCTCTGTCCGGTTCCCGAAAATCTGCCGCCAGGCATCACTCTCGATCTCCTGTCCGTGGTAGCCGATGCGGTTACTACCCCTTTCGAGGCGATTCGACGGTCTGGCTTAGGGGCGGATGACGTGGCTGTATTTGTTGGTGTGGGAGGAGTGGGTGGATTCGGCGTACAGATCGCTGCCGCCATGGGCGCGGCCGTTGTGGCCATTGACGTCGACCGCAGCAGACTCGATATGGCTGCCCAGCACGGCGCTTCGCTGATTTTGGATGCCAGTTCCGCAAACCAGAAAGAGCTGAAAGCCGCCTTGCGCTCCTTCGTTAAAGAGTCCGGGCGCAAAGGCATCGGACTGAAGATCTTCGAGACCAGCGGAACGCCAGCAGGCCAAACCACCGCGTTTGGATTGCTTGATCATGGAGGTTACCTGGCTGTGGTCGGGTTCACACCCGCCAAGGTGGAACTGCGGCTCTCCAACCTTATGGCGTTCGATGCTACCGCGCGTGGCAATTGGGGTTGCCCGCCGGAACATTATCCGGCCGCGCTGGCGCTGGTGCTGCAAGGCAAAGTAGTTCTGGGACCTTATGTGGAGCGGCATTCGCTGGACGAGGTGCCCGCACTGCTGGAAGCGGTGGCCCGTCATGAAATTCGCAAACGCGTGATTCTCATCCCAAATCGCGGGGGACAGTAAAGGAGACACGATCGTGCAGAACCACAACTTGGTGGAGTCGTTTCCCACCCATTTCATCCTGGTAGAGCAGCGAGCGGTGAAAGATCGATCGGGTGCGCCAGTCGAAGGACTGCACAACCTGTGGATAACCCTGAATAATCCGGCCGAACTCAACAGCTACACGACCGATATGGTGAAGGAAATCATTCTGGCGGTGCGGGCCGCCAGCAACGATCGCGCCGCAGTGGCCGTGGTTGTAACCGGCGCCGGATCGCGCGCTTTCTGCGCCGGGGGCAACACGCGTGAGTACGCGGAAGTTTACGCCGGCAATCCGGGCGAGTACAGGCAATACATGCGCCTGTTCAACGACATGGTGACGGCCGTCCTGCAATGCGACAAGCCGGTGATTTGCCGGGTGAACGGGATGCGTGTCGGCGGAGGTCAGGAGGTGGGCATGGCGTGCGATTTTTCCGTGGCCAGCGACCTGGCGGTTTTCAGCCAGGCCGGCCCCCGGCACGGGTCAGCACCCGATGGCGGATCCACGGATTTTCTGCCTTTATTTGTTGGGATGGAACGCGCCATGGCCAGTGGCACGCTATGTGAACCCTGGAGTGCGCACCGCTTCTACTGGCTCGGAGGTCTGACCCAAATTGTTCCCGCGCTCAAGGTGGACGGGCAGTGGATACCCAATCCCCTGGTGGTTACGGACCGTGTTCTCGATGAATACGGTCGGCTGTCGATCGGCGAAGCGAAAACCGGAGACCAACGCGCACAAGGCAAGTCGCTGCTGGCCAAAGGTTCCGTAGATCTGACCCTTCTTGATGAGGCCGTAGATGCGCTGTCCACCAACTTGCTGTACACCATGCCCGACTGCCTCACCAAGACCATCGAGAGCCTGCGCAAACACAAGCTGGAACACTGGGACCGCAACCGCGAAACCAATCGCGCCTGGCTGTCGCTCAACATGATGACCGAGGCCCGCGCCGGTTTCCGTGCCTTCCATTACGGGAGCAAAGAGCAGCGGGAGGTGGATTTCATTTTATTGCGCCGGCGTCTGGCGGAAGGCGTGCCGTGGAGCGATGAACTGATTGAAGAGGTTGCCCCCTGGACGGCACAGGCTGCGGGCACAAGTAAACCATGATGAGTTCCACCAGCAAAGCCAGGCTGAAGTTTGAACAAGAAGGGCAGGTGGCCTTTCTTGAGAAGCGGCCGCCACGCTGGCGCCAGTCGGGAGCGACAGCGTGAGCCCAGAACTCGCCAATCTGATCCAGCGCGCGCAGGAGTTGAACGACGACTTTGACCTGACAGCGGTGCGGACCTGGAAGGAAGCTGAGACCGGGCGCAAAGCCATTGGCTACATGCCCATCTACGTTCCGCGTGAGTTGATCCATGCTGCCGGGATGTTGCCGGTCGGCATTATGGGCGCGGGAGAGCGATTAGAGATCATCCGCGGCGACGCCTACTTCCAGAGCTACATCTGCCATATTCCCCGCAGTACCATCGAACTCGCTCTTACCCGCCGGCTCGACGTGCTGGATGGCATGTTGTTTCCCTCCATCTGCGACGTGATCCGCAACCTGTCAGGCATGTGGAGCATATTGTTCCCGGAACGCTACGTCCGTTACGTGGATTTGCCGCAGAACTTCGATCCCGAAGTGGGTGGGGTTTACTGGCGCCGGGAACTGGAGACGCTGCGCGCGGACCTTTGCCGCGTGAGCGGTCGGCCGATCGAAGATGAAGCCCTGCGACACAGCATCGCCGTATACAACGAAAACCGCTCCACGATCCGCGAGCTGTATAGCGCCCGCAGCCGCCAGCCTTGGGTGTACCCGACCTCTGAAGTGTACCTGCTGTTGCGAGCAGGAAACCTCCTTCCGCCTGAAGATCACACCATGCTGCTGCGGGAATATCTGCGGCTGGCGCCTTTAGAAACCGAGCGCCGCGATCGTGACCAGAGCCGCATCGTGTTAGTGGGAACCTTCTGCGAGCAGCCGCCACTGGGCCTGCTGCTTACGTTGGAACGCGCCGGATGCTGGATCGTGGATGACGACCTGCTTCTGGGGCTCCGCTGGACCATGGGTGAGATCTCGTGCGCCGGCGATCCATTGCAAGCCCTAGTCGAGGCCTTCCTTACCAAGAGCGCCGAGACGGCGGCGCGCTACCTGCCGGAGGGCGAACACGGACGGGCACTCGTGGAATCTGTCCGCCGCAACCGGGCCGAAGGCGTCATCTTTTGTGCGCCCAGTTTCTGCGATCCCGCCCTATTGGAGCAGCCCATGCTCATATCCAGGCTCGACCGCGAAGGCATCCCCCACACGCAATTCAAATACTCCGAAGATACCGGCCAGTTCGCCGTCATTCGCGAGCAGGCGGGCACATTCTCCGATTCCATCCGCCTGTGGAGCCAAGCATGACTGCTGCATCCGCGAGCCCTCGCGTCCCCACGGAAGGCGGCAAGGAACGCAGCATGCTCCTGCAAAAGCAGATGATCGCCGGCCATTACACCGCGCTCTCACGTGCTCCGCAGGACGGCCGCAAGGTGGTTTATACCTTCGTTCCCGGCAATCTTACCGAATTGTTGCGGTCCTTCAATCTGCTTCCGATGCTTCCTGAAATCAATGCGCTCCAGTCCGGCATGCGCAAGCTTTCGGGCGACTACATTGCCGAGGCGGAGAAGCACGGGCATAGCGAAGACGTTTGCACCTACGTGAAGTGCGACATCGGAATGTTGAAGAAGGGCAACATCGGTCCCACCGGCGAAAAGCTGCCCCCACCGGACTTGCTCCTGCTCTCCTATACCGGCTGTTTCACGTTCATGAAGTGGTTCGAACTGCTGCGCCAGGAATACGACTGCCCGGTAGCCATGCTCCATGTTCCGTACCAGTCCGAAGGCCGTATTCTGCCCCATCATCTCGACTACATCGTCCAGCAACTGCGCACGGAGGTGATTCCCAAACTTGAACAAGTAAGCGGGCTTCGCTACGACGAGGACCGTCTGCGCGAAATGCTGCGGCTCTCGGCGCAGGCGGAAGATGACTTGGTCTGGGTGTTGGAATCGGCCAAACACATTCCCTCGCCTATCGATGCTTATTTCGGCGGCGTGTATTACATCGGGCCCATGTTCACCGCTTTTCGTGGGACCGCCGAAGGCGTGTCGTACTACCGAGTCCTGCGCGAAGAAGTGGAAGCGCGTCTGCGCGAAGGTTTGGGTCCGCTGACGCCGGAAGGATCGCAGGGGAAGGAACGCTACCGGCTGGTGATGGAAGGTCCACCGAATTGGACCAGCTTCCGCGAGTTCTGGAAGATGTTCTACGACGAAGGCGCGGTGGTCGTGGCCAGCAGCTATACCAAGGTTGGGGGGCTGTACGACGGCGGCTTCCGCCACGATCCCAGGCGACCGCTGGAGACGTTGGCCGAGTATTGCATGGGCTGTTACACCAACCTCGGTCTGCCCACTCGCCTGGACTTGCTGGAGCGATACATTCGCGAGTATCGCGCCGACGGCTTCATGATCAACAGCATCAAGAGCTGTAATTCCTTTAGCGTGGGCCAGCTCCTGATGCTGCGCCAACTCGAGCAGCGCACCGGCGTCCCCGGCGGCTTTATCGAAAGCGACCTGGTGGATCCTCGCTACTTCTCCGCCGCGAACATCAAGAACCGCATCGAGAGCTACTTGCAGATGCTCGAGCAAAAGCGTGCAGGCGCGAACCCATGAGTACACTGCGGGTCCATGTCGGCATTGATCTGGGTTCCACTACCACTAAGGCAGTCGTCCTCAACGACGCCGGCGAGGTTATCGGCCGCGGCATCACCAACAGCCGCAGTAATTACGATGTCGCCTGCCAGGTGGTGCGGGAGGAAGCGATGGTCCGCACCCGCTTCACGCTCACTCGGCAGGCCATCGGCGGTGATCCCGCTCTGGCCCAGGTCGAGAAAGCTTTCCTTTCCTCGCTGCAGCGAAACTTCCGGTTTCGGCAGCATCTCGATCAGCTCGCGCGACTGCGGGAAGCCCTGCTCCGCGCCACCGGCGATGCGCGCCACAGCGCTCATCGTAGCGAACTAACTACTGCGCTCGAAAGCATCCTGGATGGGATGGTCGAGCGGGCCGCAGTCCACTTCAGCGAGCTGGCCGTACGCAAGAGCGATTTCTTCCGCGATCTTGCCACCGCCGACTACATGCAGTTGGCGGAGCAGCATAGCGATTCACGTGGAATCACCTTCGACATGCTATGTGGGTTGTTCGACGCGGCGATCCTGGTGGTGGAGAACTCGACCACTCAGGGTAGCTTCGAAACACAATTGCGGGGCGCGCTGGAGCCTACTCTGGCGTCGGCGACGAGGGCGGTGCAGGAGCAGGCGCCGCGGCTGCGCGCCGTGGTGGAGGCGACCTGTCGCGCCGAGATCGTAGAGGCCGGCGCCGTGGGCACAGGATATGGCCGCCAGCGCTTGCCTTTCCCCAAGGAGCAGATTCGCAGCGAGATTCTTTGCCACGGACTGGGCGCGCATGCCATGTTCCCCAGCACCCGGACGGTGCTGGACATCGGGGGACAGGACACCAAGGCAATCCAAGTGGACGCCGACGGAATAGTTGTCAGCTTCCAGATGAATGACCGCTGCGCTGCTGGATGCGGGCGTTACCTGGGGTACATCGCCGATGAAATGAACCTGGGGTTGCATGAGTTGGGACCGCTTGCCCAACAGAGCCAGCGCCGGGTGAAGATCAACAGCACGTGCACGGTTTTTGCCGGTGCGGAGTTGCGCGAGCGTCTCTCCCTCGGCCAGAATCGCGAGGACATACTGGCGGGACTGCATCGCGCCATCATTTTGCGCGCGATGTCGCTGCTGGCGCGCTCCGGAGGTGTCAGTGACGAGTTCACGTTCACCGGCGGGGTGGCCCGTAATCCGGCGGCAGTGGACGCACTGCGCGAGTTGGTGCAAGAGAATTACGGCGAGCGGACGCTGAACATTTCCGCCGATTCGATTTACACCGGCGCTCTGGGCGCAGCTTTGTTCGCCCGGCGTAGCGCACAGGCCAACCCATGACAACCACCACCATGGCGTCGAGGACTCGATCTGCGGAGGGGCAGATCACCGCTGGCGTCGATGTGGGTTCCAGCGCGGTGAAGATTGCCGTACTGCTCACTACCAGCGGCGGTGAGACCGAGGTGCTTACGCTGCTTACCGAGCGCATACGGCGCCGCGAGTTGCGCAAGGTAGTCAACGATGGGTATGAGGGGGCACTCCGCGCGGCTGGCGTGGCTGCGCAAGAGGTTTGCTATGTGGCCAGCACCGGCGAAGGCGAGTTGGTGGATTTTCGCCGGGGACACTTCTACGGCATGACCACCCACGCCCGCGGCGCCATCTTTCTTATGCCGGAAGTCCGCGCCGTTCTCGACGTCGGGGCCTTGCACGCGCGCGCCATGCGCATTAACGAACGCAGCCGCGTGCTCGGCTACCGCATGACCGGCCAATGCGCTTCCGGCTCCGGCCAGTTTCTCGAAAATGTTGCGCGTTACCTGGGTATCGCTTTGCAGGACGTTGGCCCTCTCTCCTGTGGCGCCGGCAATCCACAAGTGGTCAGCAGCATTTGCGCCGTTCTGGCGGAGACCGATGTAATCAACATGGTCAGCCGGGGAATCTCCACCCCTGACATTCTCAAAGGCATTCATCTTTCCATGGCTGGCCGCTACCTGAAACTGCTGCGGGCGATTGATGTGCATGGCCAGGTGGCGATCACCGGCGGTCTCTCCGCGGACACGGGCTTGGCGCAGGCTTTGCAGGAAAGCGCACGCAAAGACGGCCTCGACGTGGAAATCCGCACCCACCCCAACGCCATCTACGCCGGCGCGCTGGGGGCGGCTTTGTGGGGAGCGTATCGTCATCGTATGCTGGCCGGTCAGGTGGAGGTATCGCAATGACCAGCGCCAAAGAATTGGCGGGCAAGACCGCCGTGGTCAGCGGCGGGTCGGGAGGAATCGGAAGCGCCATCGTTCGCACCTTGCAACAAGCTGGAGCCGTGGCAACTTCTCTCGATCTCTCGCTACCGCCCGACCATGACATTCCCTGGCTGCAGTGCGATGTGCGCAGCGACGATTCCGTGGGCGCCGCCGTGCAACAGTTCTTTCAGCAGAATGGGCGGCTCGATCTGGTGATTCACGCGGCCGGAATTTCGCGTGAAGCGGTCGTCTGGAAGCTTGCGGTCGAAGATTGGGACGCGATCCAAGCGGTCAATTTGCGTGGCGCTTTCTTGCTGTTGCGGCATACCATTCCTCTGATGCGACAGGGGCGGGGCGGTCGCGTGGTATTGATCGGTTCCATCAACGGATCGCGCGGCAAGTTTGGTACTTCCGCCTACTCAGCCAGCAAGGCGGGACTGCTGGGCCTGGCCAAAAGCGTCGCCCGCGAAACCGGCCGCTTTGGAATTCTGGTGAACGTGATCGAGCCCGGCTGGGTACGAACACCACTGACGGAAGCATTGCCAGGAGCCACCCGCCAAGCCGCGGAAGCCGAAAGTGTGCTGGGGAATCTGCTCGAAGTTTCCGATGTAGCCGCCGCCGTAGTCTTTCTGTGCGGTCCGGGGGCAAGCCGTATCACCGGCCAGATTCTGCGCGTGGACGCGGGCCAATTTCTGGGAGGTAGTGTGTAGCAGGTCACGGGAGGAAAACCATGGCGACAGAGGACTCGGAACAAACCGGTGTGCTGGAGACCGATGCGGTGCCAGTGCGCACCATGCGCGAAAACGATTTGCCGTCGGTGGTGGCGATTGATGCCGCCGCTAGCGGGCGCCGCCGTCCTCGCTATTTCGAGCTCATGCTGCAGCGCGCCATAACCCAGGCAGGCCTGCAGATCTCGCTGGTGGCGGAAGTGGACAACCGAGTTGTGGGCTTCGTCATTGGCTCCCTTTACTACGGTGAGTATGGGGTGGTGGAGCCTTCAGCTTCCATTGACGCTATTTCGGTGGATCCTCGCATTCGCGGGAAAAACATTGGTAAGGCGCTGATGCGACAGTTGCGCCTCAATCTGGGGGCCCTGCAAATCACAACCTTGCGGACCGAAGTTTCCTGGGACCATCTCGGCCTCTTGGGGTTCTTCAGAAGTCAAGGGTTCAAGCCCTCCAGCAGGATCTGCTTGGAGTGCACTTTGGATCCGACTCGACCGGAAGATTCCGCCGACGACTAGAGGAGCCGCTGTTTGTTATCTACAAAGTGAGACTTGCCATGACAAAGACAAAAAAGAAACCTGCTCGAAAGGCCACGAAATCCGCTGTAAAAAGCACACCACCGCAGCTCACGGTGCGCTGCTCTCGCTGCGGCCGGCCAGCCGCGGAGCACGACAAATTCTGTGCCGAATGCGGGCTGTTCCTGCGCGATGCCTACCTCGATCACCGGCTCCTGCTGGCGCTGGTGGAAGAAAAAGACGGCCACAGTCGCGAAGCTCGTCAGCAACTGGAGCACCTGTTGCAAGCCGAACCGAACCATGTGCTGGCCAATCACATGTTAGGCACGTTCTACTTCCATCAAGGCACGCTCGATCTGGCTATCGAGCGCTATCAACTAGCGACGGCAGCAGCTCCCACTTTTGTATTGGCGCATTACGATCTGGGCGTTGCCTGGTATCACCGGGGCAACATGCCGGAAGCCATCCGTGCCTTTCGCCGTTGCCTGGAGATTGACCCGAACTACAACGCCGCACACTATCGTTTGGCGGTGTCCTTGTTTCACGCCGGGCAACTGGAAGAAGCCTCGAATCACTTCAAACAGTCCATCGCACTCACGCCCGAGTACTTGATGGCGAATTACCACATTGGAGTGATTCACGAGCGGCGGGGCGAAACCGAAGCCGCCGAGCGCGAGTTCCGGCGCAGTCTCGATGAGGCCGTGGGAGAAGTGAGCAGTCTGTTCCATCTGGCCATAATTCGGCGCAGCAAAGGGGACGAGAACGGCGCGGAAGACCTCCTCCGGCGCGCCCATGAATTCGGTCGAGCCCAAAGCGGCACCTCCTGACCGCGGGAGGAGACTATGAACCCAGGCGAAGAAAGCAACCTCATCCACGATTGGGCGGAAGCAGGCCCGCGAAGAGCGCATTATCCGCGTCACGTCATGCTCGACGACGAGACCTTGCGCGACGGCCTGCAAAGCCCATCCGTCAACGATCCTCCGCTTGACACGAAAGTCGAACTGCTCCACTTCATGGAAAGCCTGGGCATCGAGACGGCCGACGTTGGCCTACCCGGCGCCGGTGTGCACCAGCGCGATGCTGTCCTGCGCCTGTGCCGCGAGATCTCCGACCAACGGCTGCGCATCCGGGCCAACTGCGCCGCACGGACCCTGATGGTGGACATTCAACCCATCGCGGAGGTCACTCAACTGACCGGCGTGCCTATCGAAGCCTGCGTCTTCATTGGCAGCAGCCCCATCCGCCAGTACGCCGAAGAGTGGGAGTTGTCCGATATTGTCCGTCACACGCGCGAGGCCATTCGGTTTGCAGTCCGTGAAGGGCTGGAAGTGATGTACGTTACGGAAGATACGGTCCGCTCTTCTCCCGAGCACCTGCGCGTCCTCCTGACCGCAGCGGTGGAAGTCGGCGCTAAGCGCCTTTGCCTGTGCGACACCTGCGGCGCGGCGGTTCCGCAAGGTGTGTGGAATCTGGTGACGTGGGTGAAAGCACTGGTGCAGGAACTCGGTGCCGAGATTGGCATTGACTGGCACGGTCACCGCGACCGTGGTTTAGATCTGGCCAACAGTCTGGCAGCGATCGAGGCCGGCGCCACCCGGGTCCACGGTACGGCACTGGGCATCGGCGAGCGCGTGGGCAACACTCCAATGGAGCAGCTTCTGGTCAACCTCCAGCTCCTGGGTGTGCGCCACGACAATCTTTCGCGCTTGCCGGATTACGTTCAAATGGTCTCCACCGCCACCGGGGTTCCCCTGCCGATTAACATGCCCATCGTTGGACGCGACGCCTTCCGCACGGCCACCGGAGTTCATGCATCCGCAGTCATCAAGGCCCAGAAGAAAGGTGACGTATGGCTGGCCGACCGGGTCTATTCGGGAGTGCCGGCTGCATGGATTGGCCGGACCCAGGAAATCGAAGTAGGTCCAATGTCGGGTATGTCCAACGTGGTCTGCTATCTCAGCACTCGAGGTCTCCCCAGTACACCCGAAATCGTGAAGGCCATACTGGACCTGGCTAAACGGTCCAGCCGCGTTCTTGTGGAGTCGGAGATACTGGAGATTCTGCGCGACATGAATGCCTAAAGCGATTCCAAAGTTGCTTTCTCGGTCGAGCAATTTCTTACCACACATTGCACACTTTGTCCGCAGGCTTCACCATCGGCTGGCCCGCTTTACAGGAAAATGCTGTGCCGAACTCCGGCATGTTCACCACTACTCCATTGATGCGGTATTTCGCCGGAGAGTGCGGATCGGTAATGGCACGCGCCCGCAGGTCTTCGGGCCGATCGTTGGCGCAGGCCCACTGCGCGAAGCCCACGAAGAACCGCTGGTCCGGAGTCAAGCCGTCCCGGTTCGTTAGTTGCTTGCCCTTGTCGGCACTTTTCCACGCGATGTAAGCCAGAATCGTGCCGCCCAAGTCGGCGACGTCCTCGCCCTCCGTCAGCTTGGAATTGATGTGGATGTCGTCCACGACGACGTACTTCGCATACTGATCCACCACACAGTCGGCGTGCTTGACGAACTGCTCGGCGTCCTGCGTGGTCCACCAATCCTTCAGGTTGCCTTTGGCGTCGAACTGACGGCCTTCATCGTCGAAGCCATGGGTCAGCTCGTGGCCAATCGTCGAGCCGGTGTTGCCATAGTTGGGCGCATCGTCCAACTTGGCGTCGTAGAGCGGCGGTTGCAGCACGCCGGCAGGGAAGTTGATGTCGTTCATCTGCGGGTTAAAGTAGGCGTTCACGGTCGGCGGGGTCATTTCCCACTCCGCCCGGTCCACCGGCTTGCCCACCTTGTTGAACTCGCGATGGTTCTCGAACTCTTCGGCGCGCTCGGCATTGCCATAGAAATCGTCACGCACGATCACGACCGAGCTGTAGTCGCGCCATTTGTCGGGATAGCCGATCTTGTTGCGAATCGCATGCAGTTTGTTGATCGCCTGCTGCTTGGTCTGCGGGCTCATCCAATCCAATTGCTGGATGCGCAGCGCCATGGCGTCTTCAACCTCCTTGGTCATGTCGAGAGTTGCGGCCTTCAGTTCGGGCGGAAAGGTTTTGCGCACATAGGCTTGTCCGAGCGCCTCTCCCAGTTGCCCATCCACATATTGCACGCAACGCTTCCAGCGAGGTTGCAGTTCCTTTGCCCCGCGCAGGTACTGGCGATAGAAGACGAAGTTCTCGGTGACAAAAGCCGAAGAGAGAAATGGCGAGCGGGAATTGGCGACATGAAAGCGCAGATAACTCTTCCACTCGTCGAGCGAAGCCGAAGTCAACTGCGCATTGAGCTCCTTTACGAATGCAGGCGACTCCACATTCAGAATCTCGAACGGGGGGACCTGGGAGGTAGAGAAGTACACGCTCCAATCGAAGTTTGGAGCAAGCACGTTCAGCTCGGCGCCTTCATCTTGTGTTTCACTTTGTAGGGATCGCGCCGGTCGACACGCGTCAGCGAAGCTTTCGCCAGGCCGGTCTCGATGCGCAGCACCGTGTCAGCTTGTTTTTTCGCGGTGGCAGGGGAGTCGCCGAGCAGCTCGAACGTCTTTTGCACATGCTGGAGATAGCGCGCGCGGATTTCTTTGGACTTGGCATCGTCGCTGGTGTAGTAATCGCGATCCGGAAGGCCCAACCCGCCTTGGCCCACTCCGACAATCATGGCGTCGGAGTTATCCGGATCCTGCTGCGAGCCGCTGTCGAAGAGCAAGGAGTCGCCGGCGAGGTGAAGGCGCGCCACCACCGGCGCGAGATCGTGAACGTTCTTGAGCGCTTGCACTTGCTCGAGTGCCGGCTGCATTGGTTGGGCGCCAAGTTTCTCGACGGCCGATTCATCCATACAGGCGGTGTAGTAATCGCCGATCTTCTGGGTAACGGCATCGGGATTCTTGGCCGTTGATGCCTGTTCGAGAATGCCCCGCAAATAATTGAGATTATCTTCGTACAACTTCGAATAAACGTCCCAACGGACCTGGTCGGCAGGAATGGGGTTCTTCTGCTCCCAGCCTCCGCAGGAGTAATGGTAGAAATCCATGCAGGGGTCGACCGAGCGGTCCATCGCGGAAACATCGAGGCTGGGGATGTAGGGCAACGTGGGCTCAACCAGACCTTGGCCTGCACCAGGCGCTTTGCTGGGAGCGGCCCCCGGTGGCGCCGTCTGCCCGCTAGGTTGCTGAGCGAAAGTGGTTGCGGCGACCAAACAGAATGAAAGCAGGAACGGCTTGTAGCTCACGGCTGTCCTCCGAAGGAAGGGCAAGGATAGCAGAGGCATGTCGCCGACACGAAGAATGTCGCGATTTTAGCACCTCTCAAAGTGCAGCTCATAACCAGCAGCAAAGCATTCGTCAGTTTTTGCGTCGTGTTCAACTCTTTCGGACAAGCAATTCACAATTTCGCAATCACGAAGTGCTGGCGATTACGGAAAAGGGAAGAGCTTACACGCGAATTTACTGATTCGCCGTTAGGCGCAGCGGCCACCGTTGGCGAGCGGCCATTCCCGCTTTGACCCGCGGACGATCTCCCAGGCCTCTTCTTTTGGCGAAGAGTATCGCCGGTTGTCGGTGTTCTATGAGAAAATCGGGTGACATGAAGGTGCGCGCGGTTGAGGCGCTCAGGTCAAAAAAAGCTTGCATTTAAGTACGGGTGAATTACCCTGCTCTGTAATGGGGACCGCTTCCATCGTTCTGCGCGGGTGCTCGCGGCGGACGGTGCAGTCAGGCTGCGCCGCAGGAAAGTCGGCCGGTCTTCCGGGAGTGGGGTCCAAAAACCAGCTTTCAGAATACATTGAGGAGTTGCATGAAAGGGTCTAAGCTTTTCCCGTTTCTCGCCTTGACACTTTACTTTTGTGTGCTGACCGCATGCGGCAGCAGTCACCCGCCAAATGGCCCCGGCGCGTTGAACATCGTTCAAAAGACTGTGCCCGATGGCGTAGTACTGTCTGCTTACAACACGACTCTGACCACCACGGGAGGACAAGGGCCGTACACCTGGATCATCAACTCTGGAACCCTGCCTCCGGGCTTGACCCTGAGCAGCGGTGGTGTGATTAGCGGCACGCCGCCTATCACCGATCTAGATTCCAGCGGGAACGCCAAAACCTATAGCTTCGCGGTAAAGGTGACGGACTCGCAGACGCCGACCGCCGCCTTTCAGACGGGGAGCTTTTCCATCATCATCAATCCGCTTCCGGTGGTCACCTCAACCACTTTTCCTAACGGAACCATAGGCTTACCTTACAACGGCGGCGCTTTGACGAACTCGGGGGGACTTGCTCCCTTTACTTGGACCATTGTCCCCAATCCAGACCCATTGCCTGCGGGATTGAGCCTGACCGGAGCCTCGATTTCTGGGACCCCTACCGGGCCCGCAATGACTTCCAACTTCACCATCCAGGTAACCGACGCCGATTCCAATACCGCCAGCGCCAACGTCAGCATTATGATCGTGGGAAAACTACAGGGGACCTTTGCCTTCTCGTTCAATGGCTTTAACAACGGGCAACCGTTCTACACCGTAGGCAGCTTCGTCGGCGATGGATTTGGCAACCTTACCGGCGTTCTCGACCAGAACGGTGTCGGCGCGCCCCCCATCACTAAAGCGCCATTAACCGGAACGTATAGCATTGGTACGAACGGTCTGGGTACCATGACCTTGACTTTCTCGGGCGTCACCTACAACAGCGACTTGGC